>CAZWPZ010000254.1:0-5531 GCA_964636005.1 uncultured Eudoraea sp. | reverse complement strand
GTATATGGTGAGTGCTATAAAAAAAACAACCCATCCGAAGATGGTGTCCCATTTCTCAAAGTTCTTTGAAAACATGTAATCTGAAGTTTACGAATCGCAGCGAATTTACTAATTTAAATAGATATGAGGGGATATTTTTATGAAACCTTAACAAGCATTTGGTATTCTTTTTTTGAGGATTGTATTCAAAATATTTGTGCAAATAAAAGTTTGTCTTAAATTTGCACGCTCTTAAGCACTAATGGCCTATGGTGTAATTGGCAACACAGCTGGTTTTGGTCCAGTCGTTCTAGGTTCGAGTCCTAGTAGGCCAACATCAAAAACCCCGAATTTCTTTGAAGTTGGGGGTTTTTATTTTTTTGTACAATACGGGTATAGTTCTCTACGGTATATTCAATTATTAGAAAAGGTAATTTCAATATCTATTCGGGGGTCTTTGTATTAAAACAGGCCCGAAGGCCTGCCTTTAAAACAACTTCGAATAGGAACCGTAGATTCTAAAGATACTTCATAACTCGTACGGCCCTTGAACATCAGAACCAAAGAAGGTGACATATTTTGTGCCTGTTCCATCGAAAAACACCGTCACCCTTGATTCTCCTAGAAAGAATGACATTGCCGCCCCAATGGTTGCCAAATTGCCCAACCCCGGATCGTTGGCATATTCGTGGGGAGAACTAAATCCCCGGGGATTATTGTTGTACAACGATGCATGGGTGCCATCTTTGTTAAACATATATCTCGTGGAAGGGCCTAGAGGATCCTTGCTATTGAAATGCATTGCTCCAATACCATTGAGCAAAAAAGGATTGCCAGAGGCCAGGTTTTCTATTGGTTCAGGTAATAGCCATCGGTTACCGATCATATAGCTATATTCGAGACCGCTGCTTGACATTACCATGATAACGCTTTCATCGTCGTTATTACCATTTATGTTACAGGCCGCGCCGATTCCTTCATTGCCGAAAGGATAATCTCCTTCTGTTGCCAAATCCTCGATAAGAAAAGGGCCGTCGAGCTCATTATCATAGCTATGCATATACTTTTTGCCGTCTTGGCTGATTAATATAAATCCAGAACCTTGTAACGGATAGGCCGCCCCTACGGGTCCCATCCGGTCTAATAGTTGACCTTTCCAATGCGCAAATTGTATGGGTTCGCCTCCTGGAGGAGCCAAGTTGCAATTGGTAACGTCATATTCCGTGGCCAATTGTACCCCCACGATTTGGTTGTTTTCTACGCTTCGCACCACGTAACTGATAGGAAGTCCGGTTGATATAGTCGTACTTTTGGCCAATAGATCCACAAGTTCACCTATATTGGTATTTCCAGCCGTAAGAAGTGTTTGACCCGCGTCGCCTCCGAAAGCCATTACTTTTACCTTTAATTCACTTAGCTTGTCGATTTTGCTTCCATCGATATCAATATTTCCACTACCCGCAACGGCATTAAATTCACCGCTAACGGCAGCCTCCATTTCTGTATAAGAAGAAGTCGATTCTATCAGCATATAATAAATTCTACCGTAAGTGACATCAGAAATATAGGTTGCTGGGTTACCTGGTTGGACATATTTTTCTAGTTCTCCATCGGTAACATCTTCTGCGAAAAGTCCGTCAACACTTGTCGGAATGTCAAAACTCATTGTATAGAAACTCTGATTGAGCTCTACGAGGATACGATTGTATTCCTTTTCGCTGCTAAAGCTGAAATTAGTGCTTACGCTTGTAAAGGCGGTAGAGTAATCGATGCCCATACTGAAAGCCAATGCCTGTTCACTATGTACTTGACTGTATTTAAAGACAAAGTTGGCAGGCAGGTCGCTCGGCGCGCTTGCTATAATGTTATTCATAGCATCTTGAATTGAACTTTTGGCAACTTTGTCTACCGCAAAGCTCGAAGCAAGATTACCGTTATTAAGGTCGTACGAGATGGTTCCACCGGCCCTTTCCACTGCGATTACGTCAGGTGTAGCTTTTTTTAATGAATTTCCTTGCAGCAAGCTTCCTGGATAGATTACCGATGCATTCGGGTTGAATAGGGGAAAACCGTTATCACCACCTCCTGGAGAAAGGGCGCTGTAAGTTGTGGTGGTACAATTCCATACTGTGCCGTTTATAATTTCATTCGTTTCATTCTCTTCCGTGACTTCCTCCGAAGTAGTGGTTGGATCAAAAGTGCCTCCAGCAGCGATCACGGCATCAAAATTTTGTGATACAGCTGGTGGATCGGTTCCCTCTTCTCCATTAATAGGAGGCACCCCTGGATCTGGATCTGATTTACTGCATGCTACCAACGTCAATGCACTAGTCAATAATATTAGAATAGGTCTAAAACCTCTTTTTTGCGTTTTCATAATGATATGTTTTGTGGATTAAATGTTTTCGTTTTGTGTGGCCTACTCGGTAAAGGTCTGCAGCACATGACCGAGCTTGGCTCCACAAAACGGGTTGTCAACTTAATGACACAGCAAACCTAGAGAGCGAATTTTACAGATAAAAATATGGAGGGGTGACAAAGGGGTGACATATAAAAAACACCTGTAAACTCGGGTGTTCTGAATAAATCGAAAAATATGCAAGAAAGATCTACATGGATATAATTAGTGCTTCCAAGGAATCCTGTGGTGTAATGCTAAGCTTTTTTCTAAGTCGATTTCTGGCCTTCTTTACCCCTGCAATGGAAATGTTTAGAATGGTTGCGATCTGTTTTGAAGATAAATTCATTTTTAAGAGTGCCATTAAACGAAGTTCATTTTTGGTAATCTTAGGATATTTTTCTTTTGCCTTTTTACTAAAGTCTTTATGTACTTGCTCAAAATATTGGGTAAAACTCTCCCAATTCTTATCATCCTGTTGGTCAAAATTTATGGTCTGGATGAGCTGTCGATAAGCATGCTCATTGCCTAAAGATGATTTAAGCTCCTGTGCCTTTTGCCTTACCGCCTCCAATACCTCATTCTTTTTGGCTAAATGCATGGCGTGGGTGGTCAACTCTTTCTTTTTAAAAGCCAAATCTGCATCTACTTTTTCTCTTTCTAATTTATTCCGTCTCATTTTTTGGTGAATTGCGTAGTATAATAAGGCGAAAAGACTAGTCAGGGCAATAATACCGCCAATGAGCAAGATATTTTGAAGTGATGTGGCACGTTGCTTTTCTTCTAACAACACAATTTCATTTTCTTGAAGAGCTATTTGTTGTTCTTTTTTTTCCGTTTCATAAATGGTGCGTAATTCCTCAATTTGCTGGGATTTAGTCGTGTTGAATATTGTATCATTGACTGCCTTGAACAATTCGTGATCTGCTAACGCATCTTTTAGGTTTCCTAAAGATTTGTTTATCATATAGCGTAAATGATAGGCTGCACTAAGGTCGTCTTTGGCCCTTATTTCCATAGCAATTGTAATTGACCGATTTATATTATCGAGGGCTGGTTTAAGACTATTTTCTTTCATTTGGGCCTCGGCCAAACCATTGAGATCCATGGAAATTGCTTTTTTATATCCGAGTTCTTCATGAATGGCAAGCCCTTTGCCAAAATATTCAATCGCCACCTTGTACCTTCCAATTGCCAAATTGGCCATACCCAGATTAACCAAAGAACTGCCCTCTATATCCTTGTTCTTAATTTCTTGAGATAATTGTAGAGCGTCTTTATAATACACCAGTGCTTCTTCTGGCACATCGAGGGAAAGATAGGTATCACCTATTCCATTGGCTGCATAACACTTATATTGTTTATCGTCATAGTGCCCGTAGATTTCATACGCTTTTCGTGTGTGGGCGATGGAAGATTTAAAATTATTTAGATGGCGCTCCAATGTGCCTATCTGCAAAAGCGCATCAGCCTGTCTTATCGTATCTTGTTTATCTTCATAAAATTTAAGTGCGTTTAATGTTTCCTTTAGTGCTATCCTATAATTTCCCATTTCTTGATGAATGCTTCCAAGAAGTTCGTACTCGGCGCCTATAAGGTTAAAGGCCGCACCGTGTTGGGAATAAACAGTGTCTCGATCTTTATAAATTTTGATGCTCTTGTTCACATACTCCAAGGCCTTATCATAGTTGCCCAAACTACTTTCGAAAGAAGCCAATGAATGGTTAACAAACAATATTCCTATAATACTATTAAGTTTGACGTAGCCTTGTTTTGATAACGAATAATAATGTCGTGCAGAGTCTATCATTCCTCTGTCCCTATAGTAATCTGCAAAATGTAATTGCCCCACTGCCACACCAATCTCATAACCTATTTTTTTTGACAGCTTGTACCCCTTTTTCGCATAGTTAAAAGACATTTCGGGATCTCTAAACATTAATTGTTCGTAGAGTGTTCCGTAACCGGCTACCTTCAATGAATCCTCAGGTCTTTTGTTTGTGACCTCTATTATGCTATCTATGGACTTAGAATATTTATATTCTTGAGAAATCCCGAAGAAAGGAAAAAGAAAAACAAGGCAACTTAATTTCTGAGCAACAGATTTCATGTTGGTTTGGTTGAATGCAGGAGTCCTAAAATACGATTTTTTATGAACCCTTAAGCACTAATGGCCTATGGTGTAATTGGCAACACAGCTGGTTTTGGTCCAGTCGTTCTAGGTTCGAGTCCTAGTAGGCCAACATTTTAAACCCTCTGAAATATCTTCAGAGGGTTTTTTTATTGAGCAAATACCTTAATATGGTATTAGGTACAACTTTTATATGTTCAGCTATCGGGACAATGCCTTACCTAATAATAATGTTCTCTTTTCAAATAAAATGAAAAAAGTTGTATATTTGCACCACTGAAAGGATATTCCAATATTCATGAGGGGACAATTTGTCCCCTCTTTTGTTACTTAATGTTATGTTTAAGGATAAGGTAGAGGCACTTTTAACTAAAGCTTTGGAAGACAGAGAGTCCTTGTTTTTAATTGATTTTACTGTCGGTCCGGGGAATACTATTAAGGTGGTGTTAGATGGGGATCATGGGGTTAGTTTGAATGATTGTATTGATGTCAGCCGGGCCATTGAACATAATTTAGACAGAGAAGAAGAGGATTTTTCCCTGGAAGTAACCTCTGCAGGTGCCACAGAGCCTCTTGTTTTAGGCAGGCAATATGTGAAAAATATTGGTAGAAAGTTAGAGGTAAAGACGTCTGAGGACAGTTTTGAAGGAAATTTAAAAGAGGCATCTACAGAAAAAATTGTTTTGGAGTGGAAATCTCGTGAAAAGAAAAGTATAGGAAAAGGGAAGACTACGGTTGTAAAGCAAAAAGAAATTGCCATAGCCGATATAAAAGAAGCTAAAGTTAAATTAAAATTTTAATCCCAAGGGAAAATGGAAAATATTGCATTGATCGAATCATTCTCGGAGTTCAAAGACGATAAATTTATTGACCGAGTAACACTAATGGCGATATTGGAAGATGTATTTCGAAATGCCTTAAAAAAGAAGTTTGGTTCTGATGATAATTTTGATATTATTATCAATCCAGATAAAGGCGATTTAGAAATATGGAGAAACAGAGTTGTTGTTGAAGATGGTGAAG
>CAZWPZ010000253.1:0-4393 GCA_964636005.1 uncultured Eudoraea sp. | reverse complement strand
ACAGCCATGCCTTCTTCTTTCCAGGTCCACCCGTCTTCGGAGGTAGCATACCAAATGTCGCATCGATCCCAAGGAAATACTTTTTCGTTCTCTACATCTCCACCAAATCCTTGGGAAGGACCAGTGCTTTTACTGTACCATACATAATATTTACCGTTCTCTTTTACTATAGCACTGGGATCTCTTCGAACAACCCCTTCCTCATAGGCCAAGTCTCCTTTTAGAGGTTCTAATTTGCTAAACTCCAAGAACCAATCATTACCAATTTTCGGCCATTCCAGGGCTCTTTTAGAAGCGGCACTAATGGAGTCTTTATTGGTAATCCCAAGATCATCCCAAATGGGATCTTCCAAATCGTAGGATAGAACCTTCTCCGTGTTTGTTTCTTTCTTCACTTCTTTGTTAATATTGCCACAAGAAAGAAAGAGGATCCCTAATAGGGTAGTTAGGTAAAAGGCAGGATGTTTCCTTAGTGTCATTTTAGTTTCAATAACAAATTATACGGAATCAAGATATGCATACAAAATGTCTTCTGAAAATAATTTGTGAATGGGAAGCGGATTTGACTCAGCTAGTGTTTACCCTTAGAAAACTTTTGCTTATTGAATTCTGAAGATTTACCCTTTGGAATGGAAAGACTTTTCCAGGAATTTTTTTGGATAAGGGTTCCTAAATAAACGATTTGCCCTATATGATAGGCATAATGGGCAAGCTGACGGTTAATTGCTTCCACTATATGGTGTCGTTGGTTCCGTATATATACTTTTTGGTTCCAATTGGTTTTATCAAGCTGTTCTAAGGCATTAAAAAGGCAGGACCAGCCATCCTCCCATTTGCCTAATAACTCTTGCTTGGTGTTTATTACTTCTTCAAATTCTAGATCCCTGTTGCGCCATTTTTTCTCCCCATCCGAATGAAGAAAGTCAGTCCACCGAGACATCATGTTTCCCCATAAATGATTTACAATTATGGCTATGGAATTAGCATTTGAATGAGGTTTCCAAAACAAATGTTCTTCTTCTAACTGTTGAAAGGTTTGTTCCCCCAAAAACTTATAATACTTAAACTGGTTTATAGCGCTGTTTAAATAAACGGTTTCCATAGATCTTGTTCAATTATTTTACACGGTTCCATTTGTTCTTTAATATATAACAATTCACATTCTTCCCTTTTATATTACTAAGATACTATTTTAGTATAACTCCTTATTATTTAGTATCTTATGGAAATTAACAACTAAACCGAAACATTATGAAAACAACAATTTTAGGCCTGGCGCTGTTGGTAACAATGGCTTTAGGAGCACAGGATTACTATACCATGTATAGTTTTACTGTAGAACCACAGAATGAGGCAGCAGTTTACAAATTGGTAGACGATTACTATTCCGAAAACAAACCGGAGGGTGTTTTTGTCCGACTTTTTGATTTACATTTTAAGGATGCAGCTTGGGACGCAAGTCATATGATTGTATTTACAGGTACTCAGGAAGCAGTGGGGAACATGTATTCTACTGGAGATGACAAATTTGCTCTCTTTCTAACCCGTCTAAACCAACAAATCAAAGCGGGTTCTGGATCTGCCATGGGTCGGCATATTGCCCTTTACGGGGATACGAATGTCCGATACCCGGCCCAGCGAATGTATCTCTTGCAGGTTAAGGATACAGAAAAATTTGATGCCGAATACCATAAGTTTCATTCGAAACACAATCCACCAGGGGTGATCGTTAATATGGGAACCACAATTGTAGGACAGGGTACAGGAAAGTTCAATAGATGGGTACTAATTGGATTTAAGGATATGAAAGCTGCTATGGGAGGCCCCAATAAATTGCTTAGTGGATCTGCGCTTACTGCTAGAGAAGAAGCATGGGACGCATTTAGAGCAAACGATGGAGGCGTCAAAGTGGTTGGTTCCGGATTACGAATGTTACTTGGCGCATGGTAAGGGAAAACTAAAACTATATAAAACAATCAAAAACCCGGTACCTTGCGTATCGGGTTTTTTATATGGGAAGAATTCGGTTGCACTTTTACGTGCAGGGTCTAGATAGAGCTGTCACTATCTCGCAGCATTTTATTAATGAGGACTATCTGGCCCAAATGATAGTAGCTATGCTCTATCATCCCTTCCAGGTTTCTTCGATAGCTTCCATATTTTTCTTCTACGAAAACCTCATCTAAAATAGACTCGGGCAATTTTTCAATTTGATTCGCGAATTTTTCAGCGTTTTCCAAAAATTGATTTTTTAGAGTATGCCATTCGTTTTCTGATGTAATTTCCGGTAGGTCAAAACTATACTTATCCTTAATCTCTAAACCGCCTCCATCCAGAACATGAATCAGACCTTGGAGATAATAGTTTATGTGAAAGGTGAGTAGTGCAATGGAGTTAAGAGATCCCATTTTTCTCTTAGCTGCCTCCCAGGAAATATCAGATAATTGTTCCTGGTAATTTGTGTTGGCTATCCACTTTCCATACAACAAGACTTCCTTCAATCTCTGACTTAACTGTTTTGTATTTTCCATTGTTTGTTTTTTTATTTCCTCAGTTACAGGTACAAAGCCAGAAGTTCCCTGCCTAGATAGTACTATGTAAAATAGGATGATATAACATTAGTCTCAGTAAGACAATTAAAGCTTAAGAAACAATGCCATTTAAATGGCAGTCGTTTAATTTACTAGTTGTGCATCAGAAGGATACCATTCCCCATCAAACCAAGGATCAAGAGGCCCGTACAATCTAAAGATGGTATTCCAACCTTTTTCAGGATTGGTTTGAATCCAGTTATTTTCCAATCCTTCAGGAGCTTCAGGGCCAATATAGATATCCCACGACCCATCTTCATTTTGGATCAAGCCTTTTTGATTGCTATCAATACCTGGAAACCTCTGGTCGGTTTGCAACATGGACCTAGTTTGGTTGTCGTAGATGGTAAAAGACCAGAAATCCTTCATAGGAGGATTTGGAGGTACATGAAATTTATAGGTCTTACTGCCATCAAAAGTATCTCCATTCTCATCAGAATAGGCAATGCTGTATTGCGAGCCCTTTCCAATAATTTTCATGGACATAGCTGGGGTGATACCAGTCGCATAGAAATGAAAAGCACTGCGGGCATCGAGCAGCCGATGGCCATTGTGCTCAAACAGATAGCTTTTATAAGCGAGAGGGTTCAGCCATTGGGTGTTTGGAAATTTGTAAAGGTAGTCGCTTCTGGGCTTAGCCATTTGGGTCCTGACTATGGCACTTCCTATTTTCGCTGCTTCTTTAAGAATTTCTTGCATCCTTGCATCCGGGTTGAATTCTTTTCCCTTCTCAATGCCTATCGCAGCCAGAGAGCCTAATATTTCAGGATTTTCTCCCATAGCAGGCTCTGATTGTATCACCTCATTTATTTCCTCATAAATTCTTTCATCCATCTTGTGGATGGTATTAAATTCTTTCCCGGAAACATTGACAAAATTCATTGCAGGAGGATTATCCTTTTGAGAAAGGGGATACATTTTATAGGCGCGTTTGGTGTCTTCTACCGCAGGCATAGGATCGCCGTCCTTTTGAAAACCTCTCCAAATTACCCAGTGGCCAAAGGTATTTGCCTGATATACAAAATATCCTTTCGGTACATCTCCTTCATATCCCGGAGGTAAAATAAGGAATTTACCTCCTTTCGATTTATCCGGACCCAACCTGCCAAAGTCGGCTACATATTTAAAGTAATGGTCGTCAATGATTCCCAAAACGTCTGGTGGTGTTTCTATAACCATTGGTTCCTCGTTCAATTCCAGCCAGGCGGTCATATAAACGGAAGTGGTATTTGCGGTAAGAAATAACGCCTTCGAGTCCATTAAGTCTTCAAAAAGCAGGGCTGTTGTATTGGGTGGTCCAAAGGACAAGATACCTTGTTTCATGGCCTCCATAGAAGCTATCTGAATGCTTTTGGTGTAGGCATCAATGGCATTTACAAGGTCCACATAGTCATAAACTTTAGCGGCCGTTTCGGGTAATGGAACACCATCTTTAAAGATTAAGTCGCCAAGTTCGGACGATTTTATAACATTTGGGCTCTCTATCCCATCGGGAATAGGAGAAGACATTTTCATAGGGGTAGGTGCCGTTTGGCTCGTCACTTTTTCTTCAGAGGCTGAAGAATTTTGGTTTTGACAAGAAATTACTAGTAGTGATATCAGTAAAAAAGTTATAGAATTACTCCATTTCATAGCTTGTTGTTTCATTTAGATTTTGCGATTAGTATCTGCTATTTTAAACTAAGATAAACAAAAAAGGTATTCTGCAGACTTTACAAGATGCAGGAAATCTGTATGCCTTGTTTCAATCTTGATTGTTCTTGTTGCAATAGGTAATTAGTTTGCCCAAAGGAATAGGAACT
>CAZWPZ010000252.1:0-4364 GCA_964636005.1 uncultured Eudoraea sp. | reverse complement strand
CCAGGAACAGCCCCGTCCATTTGGTAGACTGGCATGTCATTATCAAAATCCAAGGGATGTCTAAATACGGTCTCTTTTCTTTTATGGTATACAGCAACAGGTTTGGCTGTCGAACACAATCTGGTTAAGATCACAGCCGATTTATCGGTTACCTCCCCAATTTTAAATCCTGTAGTAAAGTAAACCTTATTAGCTTCTTGGGCATTCAGATAGAAGCACTTCAGAAAAAGGAATACTACAGTAAATAATAGTTTGGTGGGTTTGTTATTCATAGTTTAAAGCACACTTGTATTTAAGGGCCGCGTGCAGGATTTCGTTCGCTGTTATAGCAACTAAATTAACGAATACAAACCAGATAGAAAATCCTTGGGATCTTTGGTAAGTGGGCCTGTACCATTATCGAATGGTATACTTTGTTGCCAACAGATTTAGTATTTACACTTGGTCTTTAGGGAATAAACAGATAACTATTTATAGAGACCAGAAATCTATTACAATGGTTCCCCGATTGTTAAATTCAATTCGGTTATCCCCCTGTTTCGGTTAATCTGGGCTATGCGTAGTTGCTGAGGTTGGTATAAATTATGCTTGGTGTGCCAGCAGGTTTTTTTCCTTTCATTCTATTTGGAAAAATTGGGAATTACCTTTTTGCCAATTTCTTCAATCATTTCATGAGCAGGTCTAGAACCATATTTTAAATTTAAGATGACGTGGTTTACACCATATGATTCTAACAGCTTTAAATGAGTGTTTAAATAGTCCGTTCCAGATTTGAAACCAAGATGGATAGCTGTAGGTTTATCCTTTGATTCTTTGGTAACATCTACATATAAAGATTGCATAAACGGTTTCCAACCTTTTTGAGTTTTAGCCAGAGATTCTCTCCATTGTTGCATAACTAATTCTAGTGTCTTGAAATCTCTTGGGTAATACAACCAGCCATCAGAATGTTCCGCAATCCAATCTAATGATTGTCCGGAATGTCCGGTTACAAGCATTGGTGTTTTTTTATAATATTTTGGCAACAAGTCAATACCACCATTTGTGTTACCATAAAACAGTGAATTGTAATTAGGAAAATCACCTTGTAAAGCTTTTATGTAAAAAAAGCTATCCCTGAATAACTCTGACCTGTCTTCTAAAGTTTTATTAAAGGCGGGATATTCAATTGGCCTGTCTCCGGAAGCTATGCCTAAAACTAGTCTTTGGTTTGAAAGCACTTGAAGACTGTTAATTGATTTTGTTATATGCACAGGGTGACGCAATGGTAAAATAATACTTGCCGATCCTAAAGCAATTTCAGAAGTCTGATTCATTATATGTGTCATATAAATCCAAGGGTCATACAATTGTCCGGCATCTCCAAAATTTGGGTCGTTAAATGGAACATCTCTAAACCATAGGGCTTTAAAGCCAAGTTCCTCAGCTCTTCTCGCAAGCTCTTCTTGATTTTCCATTTTTGCAATAGAACCACTATAGGATTCCAATGGAAATACCAATCCCAGAGTTAACTTTCCTTGAGTTGCAATTTTCTGAAATGTAGTCATTTAGCTTTTGAGAATTTTTTCAGTTTCAGTAATGAGTAGATCTACTTTTGCCTGATTGTATGCATCATTATGAGCGTTAGAGAAATCTCCTTTGTCATTATCGAAGTACTTTCCGCTATTTTCTTTATGTTTTTCCGAAACAGCTAATTCGACTAAAATATTTGCTCCTTTATCTGCTGGTGACCAATAGTGACCATAGGCTTCTTTAACCATATTGGTATTCAATAAAGAACCTGGATTTACTGCTATGGTAGTTATGTCTGGATTAGCTTTTGCGAAAGCGAGACTCCACATAGTCAAGGCTAATTTACTTTGTGCATAGGCTTCATTATTTGAATTTGGCTCTTTACCTTTAAGTGCTTCCATAGAAAAAGCGGATTGTGCTGCCGAGCTCAAATTGATTATTCTTGGAGAACTACTATTTTTCAGAATTGGCACCAATCCATTTGTCAGTTGGTATGGTGCAAAATAATTTACAGCAAAGCGCATATCTAAATCTTCTTGATTTTTCTCTATCGCACTTTTAAATACCCCTGCATTATTTATCAAAACATCTATGGATAAAAACTTATTTGAAATTTCCTTAATCATTTTGTGGAGGCTATTGAAGTCGGATAAATCTGAAACAAAGCCACTGATTTTGTCATTGGCCGTTGTCTCTTTAATTTCTTCAATGGTTTTTTTTAATTTCCCCTCATTTCTTCCATGTAATAGAATTTGATATCCACTTTTGGCTAGTTTCAGAGCTGTCAGTTTACCAACTCCATCTGTACTTCCTGTTATTAAGATTGTTTTCATATTTAATTTACTTTTTCATTTCCGTTTCTTCTAATGCAGGCTAGTGTTTCATTTCTAGAACTTATGGAGATAGCATGAACAGTGTTATTTATTTATCATCTTTAGATGGGGTTAAAAGTGAAAGTGCAACTATTTTTACTCTGTTAGACAGTTTTAAATTCAAAAAGGTTTTAGTTTTCTACAACTACTTTACCTACAGCCTTTTTACTTTCCAGTTTTGCATAGGCTTCCCCTACATTATCTATTGAGAATTGTTGCTCATCAATTAGAGGGCTTAAATTTCCTTCTTCTGCAATTTTGGTGATTTTACCAAGAATTTCTCCGTGTTGTTCTCTATTGAAATTATGAAGCATTGGAATTAGCATAAACACGACGTGTAGTGATAAACCCTTAAAATGCATCAAGCTTAAATCAAGTTTACAGAGAGAAACAGTTGAAGCGACTTGTCCATTTAACTTGGCAGCCTCAAAAGAATTAAGCATATTTTCTCCTCCTACGGAATCAAACACCATATCGAAACCAAGGCCATTGGTGTATTTATTTACATAGTCCTTAACTTCTTCTGTTTTGTAATTTATTGGTTCAGCACCAAAACTTTTGATAACCTCCATTTGTTTCTCTCCACTCACAGTCGAAAAGACTTCTGCCCCAAAGTTTTTAGCCAACTGAACTGCGATGTGTCCAACCCCACCCGTTCCACCATGCACCAAAACCTTTTGTCCGCTTTTAACACTGGCTCGTGTCAATCCTTCATAAGCAGTAATACCTACCAAGGGTACGGCAGCAGCTTCGCGCATAGAAAAGTTTTTAGGTTTGAGTGCAATTAGTTTGCTGTCTGCAGCAACATACTCGGCCAATGTTCCTTGTAAATCTGCTAATCCGCCAACGCATCCATAGACTTCATCTCCTATAGCAAAATTGGTGGCCCCATCTCCAATATTTACAATGGTTCCTGCAAAATCCATTCCTAGTATAGCTGGATTTTCAGGTGAAAAAGGCAGGTCTTTTCCCATGTTTCGAATCATCGTATCCACTGTATTAATACTTGATGCCGAAATTTTTATTAGAACTTGCCCGCTTTTAGGTGTTGGTTTGTCTACTTCTTTGGATTCAAACTTCGCATTTGCTCCATATTCATTGAGAATCATTGCTTTCATATAATCCTATTTTTTAACTATACAATTTATAGTTGCAATATTAAGTATAGTAATTTATCTTTGCAATAACGGTCATAAATGATAGTATAGTTTTTATGGAAGTAGCGGATTCAAAAATGCTCTGTTTTAGAGGTCGGTATTACCCTTGTTGTGCCAGCTTAACACTGGGAATAATTGGTGGAAAGTGGAAAACTGTTATTCTCTTTCACCTGATGGATAAAACATTGAGATATAATGAGTTGAGAAAGGCA
Organism: uncultured Eudoraea sp.; assembly: GCA_964636005.1. GTDB lineage: Bacteria > Bacteroidota > Bacteroidia > Flavobacteriales > Flavobacteriaceae > Eudoraea. The sequence goes on along the minus strand of CAZWPZ010000252.1, from coordinate 611 downwards.
ATGCCTACAGTAACAGAAAGAACGCTTAGCTTACAATTAAAAGCACTAGAAGAAGATGGCTTGATTAAAAGAAAGGTTTATACTTCTAAACCTCCTTTAAAAGTAGAATATTCCCTGTCTGATTTTGGCAAAACATTAATTCCGCTAATTCAGTCGATTGCAGATTGGGGCGATTTAGTAGTTGAAAAATATTCCTAACGCATTGTCACTATAGCTTGTAATAATTGTTTTTGTGCATGAGTATTAGTGTATTTCTACTTTCCAACTTTTCGAGTCGCTCTCTTGGATCCTGCGAAGAATACACAGGCCCCAAATAAAACCAACAATTCCGGCTATGCCTAGGTTCAGGAGGATAATATAAATTATACTTGATGTGCTAGCTGGGTTTATTCCTGTTATTTCTATTAATTACCGTTTTAAAGCAACTTGTTACTTGCTATCTTCATCCTCACCCAGCTTGGTTTCATACTTCTCAAGGGCATTCCAAATACTAAAAAATTCGTCCACCCCACCCGAGTTCATCACTGTGGTATTAATCATTAAAATCTTAGCTGTTTTGGATCTTGGGTTAAAAAACATGTATGTGGCAATCCCGGGGTCACCTCCAGTAT
>CAZWPZ010000251.1:0-10387 GCA_964636005.1 uncultured Eudoraea sp. | reverse complement strand
GATAAGGCTTCTTCCAATTCCCTTTTGGTCAAGGCTTCGTCATAAGAGACATTCGGTTTTATGATTTCAAAAAATAAGGACTTGAATTCCGGTTCATAGCTCTGCAGACTCTTTTTACTTAAATGTATGGCAATTGTATCGTTTAAGGAACTCATCTGATATAGTGAATTCCCCTTGACCCTTTGCGCTTCAGAATTTCGAACTAGGTAAATCTTATCTTTTAGAATTTCTTCTTCCGATCGCAATATTACTCCTCTACTGTAGATAGAGTCTAATAAGTCATTGGCAACTGCCTTTAAAATCGATCTGGATCGAGAATTAAACTTGGTAGGATCGAATACTTGGGTAAAGCTGGATTGGAATTTTTGATATACTTCACGGACTACATTATGGTCATATGCGAAATAATCTATTTGCTCCGACTCAATACGTGCCCGTTCGGAAACTAACTCTTCTTCGGTTTTTAAGACTGAAAAGTCAAAAGGAGCATACAAGTTTTCATACTGCCAGGGTTTGCCTTTTTGAAATTCATATTTAAACTTTCCTCCACGAGGGAAAAAGAAAACTATGCATCCTACCGTAAGTACGTATAACACATATTTGTATATACGAGACTGATTCTTGTAAATTCCATCTAAGGTTTTTCCCATGGAAAAAATATATATCCCAAAAATAGAAAATAATAACTTTACCCTATGTCTTTTAAAGATTAAACCGAAGGCATTGCTTAGAATTTTAGTAATTTCGTCCTATAATATATTAGGATATGAATGAGGTTGTAATTGTATCGATGGCAAGAACACCAATAGGCAGTTTTATGGGTTCTTTATCGAGTATTCCCGCACCGAAACTAGGTGCTACAGCTATAAAGGCTGCATTGAATAAAATCGATTTAAGTCCGTCTGTGGTAGACGAAGTTATTATGGGGCAAGTAGTGCAAGCGGGGACTGGTCAGGCTCCTGCGCGACAAGCTGCAATTTTTGCAGGTATCCCCGAAACTGTTCCATGTACGACAGTGAATAAGGTTTGTGCCTCGGGGATGAAGGCTGTGATGCAAGCTGCGCAATCCATAGCCCTTGGAGACACTTCTATTGTCATTGCTGGAGGTATGGAAAATATGAGTCAGATACCTCATTATGTATCCATTAGAAAAGGTCAAAAATTTGGTCCTGCTACCCTTGTGGACGGAATGCAAAAGGATGGATTGGTTGACGTCTATGATCAAAATGCTATGGGTGTTTGTGCCGATTTATGCGCCGAAGAACATAATTTTAGCAGAGAAGTACAAGACGCTTATGCGATACAATCCTATAAAAGATCGGCCCTTGCTTGGGAAAAGGGAAAGTTCAACGAAGAAGTTGTAGAAGTTGCAGTCCCACAACGAAAAGGAGATCCTATCCTGGTAAAGGAAGACGAAGAGTATAAAAACGTTATCCTGGATAAAATCCCCAGCCTAAGACCCGCTTTCACAAAAGAAGGTACGGTTACAGCTGCCAATGCCTCTACTATTAATGACGGAGCCGCAGCCTTGGTTCTGATGAGTGAAGCAAAAGCTAAAGCACTAGGACTGGTGCCTTTGGCAAAAATCCGAAGCTATGCCGATGCGGCCCGAGAGCCCAAATGGTTTACCACGGCTCCGGCAAAGGCCTTACCAAAAGCCGTGGCGAAGGCAGGTTTATCTATAGACGATATTGAGTATTTTGAGTTTAACGAAGCATTCTCTGTGGTTGGGCTGGCAAATATGAAGTTGCTCGGCCTGACGGACAAGAATGTCAATGTTAATGGCGGAGCGGTTTCATTAGGGCATCCCTTGGGATGTTCCGGAGCAAGAATTATAATTACCTTGCTCAGTGTGCTTCAACAACAAAATGCCCATCTGGGGGCAGCAGCCATTTGTAATGGAGGTGGAGGTGCTTCAGCAATCATATTCGAAAGAAACTAAATAATGCTTAAGTGACCTTATGCATCACGGAGTTTGTCATTTGAGTATTGTCCCGATTAGGCTTGTAGCAGAAGAAAAGGAGTCTATGATTTCGCAGCTACTTTATGGGGATTATTTTAAAATAATTGAAAAGAGAAAATTCTGGAGTAAGATAAGGGACGGTTATGATAAAGCAGAGGGATGGATACGAAATGACCAGTTCACTCCCATATCTAAAGAGATGTTCCATATTCTCAAACAAGACAAAAACTACCTAACAGATCTGGTTAGCTACATAAGTACAAAACAACATGATCTTATTCCTGTCCTTATTGGGTCTTCCTTAGGAGCAGTTGAGTTGTTAAACCATGAGTTTGATGGAAGCATGCAACCAGACAAAAGTGCTAAAGCTTCATTTATTGAAACTGCTATGTATTATCTCAATGCCCCGTATTTATACGGTGGAAAAACACCTTTTGGTATTGATGCTGCAGGCTTAAGCCTTATGGTCTATAAAATACATGGATACCCCTTACTACGCCAGGCCTCCGAACAAGCAACCCAAGGGGAAGCTCTAAGTTTTATTGAAGAAAGCAGTCCTGGGGATCTAGCATTTTTTGACAACAAAGAAGGTGAAATAGACCATGTCGGAATCATCATGAAAGACAATTATATCATTCATTCCTTTGGATGTGTCCGAATTGACAGATTGGACCACACTGGCATTTTCAATACTACCTTGGGTAAGTACACCCACAAGCTTCGGGTGATTAAAAAGATTGTATAAAAAAACCCGTCGAGCGGAAAACTGACGGGTTTTGTATTTGTCTTTTTAAGGATTATTCTCCTAATAGCTTTTTTACTTTCATAAAGTTTTCTGTGTCACCCAAAGCACCGTAAATATTCTTTAGCTGCGTTAAAACACTCTGATTCCCAGGGTTTGTTTTTAGCGCATCTTCTAAAATATTAGCACCTTCAATAAACAGAGCATCTTTTTGTTTTTTAAGCTCATCATACCTTGCAATATCCGCCTTGGAACTCCCTAAACTGTTCATTTCATCAATAAAGGTGTTGCCTTCATCTACGTAGGTTGTAGACAAGTTAAGTTGTGCATTCACATATCCAGGGTTTATCTCAATAGCCTTTCTGTAAGCAGCTCTAGCTTCTTCAATATTACCCTGTTGCATATTTATAACACCAATATTGTACTGAAGATCAGGATTGTTTGGTTCCATCGCTGCAGCCTCTGCCATAAGTGTTTTAAACTTATCTTTATTGCCAAGTTTGAAATAAAGATTCGCTTCGTTTAAAACTAAATTAACGTCGTCTGGGTTACTTTTCCGTGCATTGGCAAACGCTTCAAGGGCTTTTTCATCCTGACCCGTTTGCGTGTAAATCAAGGCCATATTCTTGACTATCTCTGCCTGCTTTGAAGGGGTTTTTTCTTCTACTGGATCCTTGTACGCTCCTGATTTAATCATCAAATCTCTTTGCGTTTTATCCATTATTTCTTCTTGGCCATTTGCCACATTAGTAGCTTTATATACAATTCCGCCACCATCGTAGCCTACGTCCATCAACTCCTCATAATAGGTTAAAGCCTTGTCATAATGTCCTCCATTTACGGCACTACTTGCAGCGTAATACAAGTAGACGGTATCTTTTGGACTTAATTTGTAGCTCATGTAAAGTTTATCAGCGGCCGATTCAAAATCTTTGTTTCCGTTGTCTTCAACAGCCGAATTCACCAAATCAGCAGACAGGGCAGCAAGGCGCTGTGAAGTCTCATCGCTGTACTTCTTTTTACCATTTTCTTCTATGCTCATTACTTGTTGAAAAGAGTCGGCTGCCTCATTAAAAGCGCTATTGTCCCCTTTAGCGGCCAAATCTGCATATACTCTTCCTCTTAAATAGTAGTATTCTGCCTTGACTTTGTCATCTGCGCCGTCTATAGAACCTTTGATTCCATCGAGACTTGCCTGTGCAGAGGATGTATCCCCACTTTTTAAGGCCTTATCCGCAGCTTTCAATTCTGCCTTTTGTGAAAATCCGACCATTACACAACAAATGGTCATAAGTAATAATAATTTAGTCTTCATTTTTTTTATATTAAATTTAGTGTTTATTCTTCGTTAGTATCCGTTTCTGAGTTGTCAGTATCAATAGCTGTGCCATCTTCCGTTTGCACCTCGATATCTCGAATGTCGACCTCCTCTAAATTGTCTTCATCCTTCATAACTTTCGCAACGGCGGCGATGGAATCATTATCCTTTAAGTTAATTAATTTTACACCTTGCGTTGCCCTTCCCATAGTGCGTAAATCATCTACACTCATGCGAATGGCGATACCCGATTTATTAATTATCATTAAATCATCCGAATCAGAAACATTCTTTATGGCAACCAGGCCTCCTGTTTTATCAGTAATAGAAATCGTTTTAACCCCTTTACCTCCTCGATTCGTTATTCTATAATCATCAATACTGGAGCGTTTCCCAAAACCATTTTCGGAAACCACCAATATTTCGTCGTCAAAATTGTGAACCGATATCATTCCAATGACTACATCTTCTTCGGATGCCAGGGTAATACCTCTTACTCCGGAGGCATTTCTACCCATAGGCCTCGTTTTACTTTCTTCAAATCTTATGGCCTTACCGGACTTTAGTCCTAGGAATATCTGACTGGCACCAGTAGTAAGTTTGGCTTCCAATAATTCATCGTCTTCCCGAATATTTATTGCAATAATTCCATTCTGTCTGGGCCTGGAATACTGCTCGAGAGAAGTCTTTTTAACCGTCCCTTTCTTGGTAGCCATGATAACATAATGACTGTTTACGTATTCCTCGTCCTTTAGATCCTGGGTGCAGATAAAAGCTTTTACCTTATCATCCTGTTCAATATTGATAAGGTTTTGAATTGCCCTTCCCTTAGAGGTTCTACTTCCTTCTGGTATTTCGTAAACCCGCATCCAGAAACATTTTCCTTTTTGCGTAAAAAACAACATATACTGATGGTTGGTCCCAACAAATAAGTGTTCTAAAAAGTCTTCATTTCTGGTCGAAGATGCCTTTTGGCCTACTCCTCCTCTGTTTTGTGTTTTGTATTCAGAAAGTGGGGTTCTCTTTATATAACCAGCATGAGAGATGGTAATTACTACCTGCTCATCTGGAATCATATCTTCTATACTTAAATCTCCTCCTGCAAAGTTGATTTCCGATCGTCTTACATCACCGTAGCGATCTTTTACTTCCAAAAGCTCATCTTTGATAATTTGCATTCTGCGATCCTTCTTATCTAAGATGTCTTTTAAGTCTGCAATCGTTTTAATTATTTCTTCATACTCGGAACGCAACTTGTCTTGCTCCAGGCCTGTTAACTGCCTTAGGCGCATTTCGACTATGGCTCTTGCCTGGATCTCAGACAGGCTAAACTTCTCCATAAGGTTTGCCCTTGCCTCATCTGCATTGGAGGATGCTCTTATAATCGCAATTACCTCATCAATATTATCTGAAGCAATAATGAGTCCTTCTAAAATGTGAGCCCTTTCTTCCGCCTTGCGAAGTTCATAAGTTGTTCGCCTTACTACCACCTCATGACGATGTTCAACGAAATAGTGTATGATTTCTTTGATGTTCAATAATCTAGGCCGACCATTTACTAGGGCGATATTATTGACACTAAAGGAAGATTGAAGCGCCGAATATTTAAACAAGGTGTTTAAAACAATATTAGGAATGGCATCTCTTTTTAGGATATAAACAATACGCATTCCCTTTCTATCCGACTCGTCACGGATAGAAGCTATTCCTTCTATTTTCTTTTCGTTAATCAGGTCTGCTGTCTTCTTGATCATATCAGCCTTGTTGACCTGGTATGGAATTTCGGTCACCACAATGCATTCTCTGCCCTGAATTTCTTCGAAGCTCGTTTTGGCTCGCATTACCACACGTCCCCTGCCCGTATGAAAGGCTTCCTTAACGCCATCATATCCATATATGATACCTCCAGTAGGAAAATCAGGAGCTTTGATATGCGTTATGAGCTCGTCAATTTCGATATCGTTATTGTCTATGTAGGCGATAGTACCATCTACTACTTCTGATAAATTATGGGGTGGCATATTAGTAGCCATACCAACTGCAATACCCGAGGCTCCATTGATCAACAAATTGGGAATCCTGGTGGGTAAAACGGTAGGTTCCTTAAGAGAATCATCAAAGTTGAGTTGTAAGTCAACCGTTTCTTTATCAATATCCGCCAGCATTTCGTCTGCAATCTTTCGCATCCTTGCTTCCGTATATCGCATTGCGGCAGGACTGTCTCCATCTACGGATCCAAAATTTCCTTGTCCATCAACCAACATATATCGAAGACTCCACTCTTGTGCCATCCGTACCATGGAATCGTAAACAGAAGTATCTCCATGTGGGTGATACTTACCTAACACCTCACCAACAATCCTTGCAGATTTCTTGTGTGCGCTGTTCGATCGAACCCCTAACTCATGCATTCCATATAAAACCCTCCTGTGGACTGGCTTTAGCCCATCTCTGACATCTGGAAGTGCACGTGACACAATGACCGACATTGAATAATCAATGTAGGCAGATTTCATTTCATCTTCAATATTGATAGGAATCAATTTTTCACCTTCGGCCATACAAAAAACTTAAATTTTAATTGTAATTAAATTATCGCGGCAATATACATAAAATGATAGGCTTGAATGGGAATTCGGCATAGTTTATTAAAGAATTTATCAACAAGGAATGCCAGTACAATCGTTAATAATTAGGATGTTAATTTTTTTGTAAATCGAGGTTTTTTTCGTCATTTAGACATAGTTTAACGAATATAGGTATGGTATTTGCCGTTCTTAGATATAGATTTACTAATTTTATTACAGATAAGGCAATATATGGATGATAATTTTTCACCAAGAGTAAAAGATGTAATTGCGTACAGCAAAGAAGAAGCATTGAGGCTGGGCCATGATTTTATTGGTACCGAACACCTTATGCTTGGTTTGTTGCGAGACGGCAATGGCAAAGCGATAAGCATACTAGATGCGTTAGATGTAGACTTAGATCATTTGAGAAGAAAGGTTGAAATATTAAGTCCGGCTAACCCCAACTCCGGAAATATTCAAAAAGACAAAAAAAATCTTCATTTGACTAGGCAAGCAGAAAGAGCCCTTAAGACTACTTTCTTAGAGGCAAAACTATTTCAAAGTTCTAGTATTAATACGGCGCACCTGTTATTGTGTATTTTGAGGAACGAGAACGATCCTACTACAAAGCTTTTACATAAATTAAAAGTAGACTACGATGGCGTCAAAGATCAATTTAAATCTATGATTACCAGTGAAGACGACTATATAGATTCCCCCACCTCCGAATCATTTCCGAGCGATTCTGATGAACCAGCAGAGGGAAAAGAAAGTTCTTTTGGCAATACGTCGAGTCAAAAGGGTAGCAAAAAATCTAAAACTCCCGTATTGGATAATTTTGGACGGGATCTAACACGACTGGCAGAGGAAAATAAGCTAGACCCCGTTGTAGGAAGAGAAAAGGAAATTGAAAGGGTATCGCAAATATTAAGTCGTAGAAAAAAGAATAATCCGCTATTAATTGGAGAACCTGGTGTTGGTAAAAGTGCCATAGCGGAAGGCCTGGCATTACGTATTATCAATAAAAAAGTCTCTAGAATACTCTACAATAAGAGAGTAGTTACCTTGGATCTGGCTTCTTTAGTTGCCGGTACAAAATACAGGGGTCAGTTTGAAGAACGGATGAAGGCGGTAATGAATGAATTGGAAAAAAATGACGACGTCATACTCTTTATTGACGAGATTCACACAATTGTAGGTGCAGGAGGAGCTACAGGTAGTCTGGATGCATCCAATATGTTTAAGCCCGCACTGGCGAGAGGAGAAATTCAATGCATTGGAGCCACAACCTTGGACGAGTACAGGCAATATATTGAAAAGGATGGTGCCTTAGAAAGACGTTTCCAAAAAGTCATGGTAGAACCTACCACAGTTGAGGAAACCATAGAAATTCTTAAAAATATTAAGGGTAAATACGAGGATCACCACAATGTGAACTATACAGATGAAGCCTTGGTTGCATGTGTAAAGCTTACAAACAGATACATGACGGACAGATTTTTGCCAGATAAGGCAATTGATGCTTTAGATGAAGCTGGGAGTCGTGTACACATTATCAATATGGATGTTCCAAAACAAATTTTGGAATTGGAAAGTCAGCTTGAAGATGTTAGGGAGCTAAAAAATAGCGTGGTGAAGAAACAACGTTATGAAGAAGCGGCCAAACTAAGAGATGATGAGAAGCGATTAGAAAAAGAGTTATCCGTCGCACAGGAAAAATGGGAAGAAGACAGCAAACTACACAGAGAAATTGTCACAGAAGACAATGTGGCAGATGTGGTTTCTATGATGAGTGGAATTCCAGTAAATAGAATAGCGCAAACAGAAAGCAATAAGCTAGCGGAACTGCCAGATTTAATTAAGGGCAATGTAATAGGCCAGGATGAGGCGGTTGCAAAGGTAGCAAAGGCAATACAGCGCAACAGAGCCGGACTTAAAGACCCTAATAAACCAATTGGATCTTTCATTTTCTTAGGTCAAACAGGAGTAGGTAAGACCCAGTTGGCCAAAATATTAGCCAAGGAGCTTTTTGACTCTGAAGATGCACTTATTAGAATCGATATGAGTGAATACATGGAGAAATTTGCCATATCAAGACTAGTTGGCGCTCCTCCGGGATATGTAGGTTATGAAGAGGGAGGACAACTTACTGAAAAAGTAAGGAGGAAACCCTATTCTGTTATTCTGTTAGACGAAGTAGAAAAGGCACATCCTGATGTATTCAATATGCTTCTACAAGTGCTAGACGACGGTTTTCTAACCGATAGTCTGGGACGTAAAATTGATTTCAGGAATACCATTATTATCATGACTTCTAATATAGGCGCCAGACAACTTAAAGACTTTGGTCAGGGAGTAGGTTTTGGTACTGCAGCAAAAAAATCGCAAGAAGGAGAACATCAAAAAAGTGTTATAGAAAATGCTCTTAAAAAAGCATTCGCACCCGAGTTTTTAAATAGAATAGACGATGTTGTGGTATTTAATGCTTTAGAACGTGAGCATATTCACAAGATAATCGATATAGAATTACATAAATTGTTTGTGCGTATAAAAGACTTAGGTTACGACCTGAATCTTACGGAAAAAGCGAAAGACTATATAGCCGACAAAGGATTTGATAAGCAATATGGCGCAAGACCGCTTAAAAGGGCCATTCAAAAATATATTGAAGATACCTTGGCGGAAGAGATTGTCAACGCTAAACTAGAGGAAGGAGACAGTATCTTTATGGATTTTGATGCCAAAAAAGAAGAACTTTCTATTAAAATCAAGAAAGCGACAAAGTCTACTAATGCCAAATAAGCTGTAAGAAATTAACTATAAGGACACAAGAGAATTGTGTCCTTTTTTTTTGCCTATATTTTGTGTAAGTAAGAATAAGCATACAAATTAGAATGCCCTCCAACCGTATAAACGATATATAGGCGTTTAATCTATTTTTTTTCTTAATACTTTAACAACCCCATACTTTCGTTTTAGAGAACCTAAACTATATGAAATGAAAGTCGGACCGACTAAGAAAAAAATTATTGTCAAGGAATACCAACTAGACATTGGAACCATACAAGTTTACGAGAACTTTATAGTTTCCATCTTTGACGAAGGAGCAACACTAACCTTAGAAAGAGCGTATCAAATAATTGGAATTTCTGAAATCCATTTTAGAGATAAGAATTTTGGTATTATCAGCCTTAGAAAAAACTCGTACGCGGTAGATCCTACCATTTACAGCTACCTGCGCGAATTGAAAAACCTAAAAGCTTTTGCTATTGTTTCTGTGAAAGAAGTAGACATGCATAACTTTAAAATTGAAAAACTCTTCTATAAAAGACCAATGAAGTTCTACATAGACTACAATAATGCATTAGCATGGGTAATGAGAAGAGTAAAAGCAAAATAGCGTTTTTGGGAAGATACCGCTAAAGCTATCCCTTTGATTCTTCCGTTGGTTTCCTTAGTAATTCCTGAAACGCTTTCCCCAGGTTATCGCATATAGACGAGGCCGTTAGCGCTTCGAATCCATTTTGATAAGCAGCTAAATCGCCTGCATTTCCATGTAAATAGACACCAAAGATGGCGGCATTTAAGGGGTGATAACTTTGCGCTACCAAAGAAGTGATAATTCCCGCTAAAACATCACCGCTTCCTGCGGTTGCCATGCCTGGATTTCCCGTAGTATTGATAAATGTCTTTTCTCCGCGTACCACCATGGTATGTGCGTCTTTTAAAACTAGTATACAGGAAAAGTCTTTTGAAAACTGCCGTGCCTTGTTCAATTTATCAAAATCGTTTTT
>CAZWPZ010000250.1:0-6017 GCA_964636005.1 uncultured Eudoraea sp. | reverse complement strand
AAGAAGAAAAATATTAACATTGGTATGGCAGCGGCATTGCCCGACGGAAATCTTATCGTTCCAGTAATAAAAAATGCCGATCAACTAAATCTTGTTGGAATGGCCAGAACAGTAAATGATTTGGCAAATAGAGCACGGAATAACGCCCTGAAACCAGATGAGGTTAAGGATGGTACCTATACTGTCACTAACGTAGGTTCGTTTGGAAGTGTTTTTGGTACTCCCATAATAAATCAGCCACAAGTTGGAATTTTAGCTTTAGGAGCTATCAGAAAGGTTCCTTCAGTCATTGAGACATCTGAAGGTGATTTTATTGGGATACGAAGTAAAATGTTTTTATCACACAGTTACGACCATAGGGTTGTGAATGGTGCTCTGGGAGGTATGTTTGTGAAGGCCGTGGCAGATTTTCTCGAAGCCTGGGACAGTAATCGTGAGATTTAAAAAGAATGCATAAGCTGGAATTACTTTTTTTTATCGCTAACCCACACCTTAACAAAGCAAATAAAAGGCTCCTTTTTACTCCTATTAAGTAGGTTTAAAAGTGTAAATAATATATTCAATGGAATTAAACCTCACAAAACCAATATGTTTTTTTGACCTGGAGACAACGGGCACTAATGTGTCTCAGGATAGAATAGTTGAAATTTCTATTTTAAAGGTCTATCCCAACGGGACGAAAGAAAGTAAAACTTGGTTGGTAAATCCCGAAATGACGATTCCGGAAGAAGTAACGGCGATTCATGGGATATCCAATGAGAAAGTAGCTAACGAACCTACCTTCAAAGTGCTATCCAAGACTATTTATCAGATGATCAAGGATTCTGATTTGGCCGGATTCAATTCGGACAGATTTGACATTCCGCTACTTGCCGAAGAAATGTTAAGGGCAGGAGTAGATTTCGACCTAAAGAACATGAATTCAGTAGATATTCAAACAATATTTCACAAAATGGAAAAGCGCAATTTAGCTGCTGCATATAAGTTTTATTGTGGGAAAGAATTGAATAATGCGCATAGCGCCGAAGCAGATACCTTGGCAACATATGAAGTTCTTTTAGGTCAATTGGAAAGGTATCCGGAGTTGGATAATAACATAAAAAAACTTGCAGAATTTAGTAGAAGAAGAAAGTCTGTAGACTTAGCCGGATTTATTGTTTTAAATGAAGAAGGGGAAGAAATATTTTCTTTTGGCAAACATAAAGGGAAAAAAGTACGAGAGGTTTTAGACAAGGAACCTGGGTATTTCGGCTGGTTGTTGAATGCCGATTTTCCGTTGTACACTAAAAAAGTGCTGACGCAAATAAAGTTAAGTGCCTTAAATACAAAATCCAACTAGGAGGGACAAAAAGGTATATCGTATGAAGATAATCTGCATTGGAAGAAACTATACTGAGCACATTAAGGAACTGAACAATGAACCCTCCAAGGAGCCAGTGATTTTTATTAAACCGGATTCTGCTGTTTTGCCAAAGGAACAGGATTTTTATATTCCCGAGTTTACTAAAGAGGTTCACTATGAATTGGAGGTAATCGTAAAGATTAAAAAGGTAGGTAAGCATATACAACAAAAGTTTGTTCCTTCTTACTACGATGAAATTAGTTTGGGGATAGATTTTACAGCGAGAGATTTACAGACACACTTAAAAAGTAAAGGATTACCCTGGGAGAAAGCAAAGGGCTTTGATGGATCTGCAGTAATTGGTAATTGGGTTAATAAAGAGTCTTTGGGAAATTTACAGGATTTAGATTTTACACTTCTAAAAAATGGCTTGGCCGTGCAACAGGGCAACACAAAATATATGCTTTGGAAGATAGATGCGTTAATCTCCTATGTTTCCACTTTTTTTATGCTTAAGAAAGGAGATGTAATTTTTACCGGAACACCTGCAGGCGTTGGTAAAATTGAAGCAAATGACTACCTTACAGGCATTCTAGAAGGCAAGGAATTATTAAATGTAAAAATTAAATAAAAATGATTTACAGTTTGCATAAAATCAATGAGATGGCTGATGGTGATGAAGATTTCATCCATTCTGTTGTTTCTGTTTTTCTTGAGGAAGTACCTCAGGATTTAGAAGGATTAGAGAAGGCAATTGAAGCTTCGGATAGTACTAATATTTATATGTTGGCCCATAAAATTAAGCCGAACGTTGATTTACTTGGTATGGAAGAGGCCAGAGCAACTGCTCTTGAAATCGAAACCATAGGAAAAGATCCGGATAGAATAGAAGAAGCAAAATTAAAATTTCCACAATTAAAGAAAGACGTCTTGCAGGTTATTTCTGAATTGAAAAAGGACTTTGGGGAATAATGTTTGCGGAGATAATTACTATTGGGGATGAGATATTAATTGGTCAGATTGTAGATACTAATTCCGCCTATATTGCTACTGAGCTCAATAAAATTGGAGTTTCCGTATACCAGATTACCTCTATTCAGGACAATAGAGAACATATCATTGAGGCACTGAGAGAAGCTGAGAAAAAGGCCGACTTAATAATTATTACTGGAGGCCTAGGTCCAACCAAAGACGATATTACGAAGCATACTCTTTGTGAGTTTACGGATGATATCCTTGTTCCCAATGAACAGGTATTACAACACATTGAGGAATTGTTTAAAAAGTATATTTCTTCGCCAATTTCCAATGTGAATAGACAGCAGGCATTTGTTCCATCTAGGGCAAAAGTGTTACACAATGCTTATGGTACGGCTCCGGGCATGTGGCTAAAATCAGAAAATGCTACCATTGTCTCTCTACCTGGGGTTCCTTTTGAAATGAAGAGCTTGTTAACCAAGGAAGTCATTCCTTTGGTAATATCCTCGTTTGATAGGCCCCATATATACCATCGAACGATTATGACCTATGGAATGGGAGAAAGTACTATTGCCGGGATAATTGAAGAGTGGGAAGATAACCTCCCCTCATTTATTAAATTGGCGTATTTGCCCAATTTGGGAAAGGTGAGATTGCGGTTAACGGCAAAAGGAAAAGATAAGGACCTAATTGAAAAAGCGGTAGGTGAGGAAGTTAAGAAGCTGTATTCCCTGATTGGTGATATTATTACCGGAGAAGAAGAAAAGGGAGTTATCGAAGCAGTGGTGGCCCAGTTACTAACGGAGAAAAAGATGAGCCTTTCTACTGCCGAGAGTTTTACTGGTGGCAAAATAGCGGAACAATTTACGTCCATACCTGGCGCATCCGCCTATTTTTTGGGAAGCATCGTTAGTTATGGCACTGCAATAAAGACAGATGTTTTGAATGTGCCTAAAGAATTAATCGATAAACATTCGGTAGTCAGTGCTGAAGTAGCCAAAGCAATGGCATTAAATGTGAAATCCATTATGAAATCTGATTTTGCCATTGCCACAACAGGAAATGCCGGACCAACCAAAGGAGATTCTGATGTCCCTATTGGGACAATTTATATTGCGATAGCTACACCTAAGGGGGTAATTGCTGAAAAATTTTCCATGGGAAATCACAGGACGAGAATTGTGCAAAAGGCTGTGCATAAGGGGATAGAAATGCTACAAAAAGAAATTTTAAAAATATAGTAGAGAATTTTGCCGGTCCCGTAAAAATGAATTAAATTTGCACCCTGTTTAAAATAAAGTAAATTATAGCATCATGTCAAAAGTTTGTGAACTTACCGGAAAGAAAGCTATGTTTGGGAACAATGTTTCCTTTTCTATCAACAAGACGAGGAGAAGATTTGATGTGAATCTTTCCAAAAAAAGATTCTATATTCCTGAGGAAGATAGATGGATTACGCTTAAGGTTTCGACTAGAGCCCTTAAAGCGATAAATAAAAAAGGTATTTCGGCTGTATTAAAAGAAGCCAGAGCTAAAGGATTGGTAAAGTAATTCTTCTAAATTTATAAGAGAATGGCAAAAAAGGGGAATAGAGTACAGGTAATTTTAGAGTGTACGGAACACAAGAATTCCGGGCAACCTGGAACATCGAGATATATAACAACAAAGAATAAAAAAAATAGTCCTGATAGATTAGAGATTAAAAAGTTTAATCCTATTCTTAAGAAAATGACTGTTCACAAAGAAATAAAATAAGGAACCATGGCAAAGAAGACGGTAGCAACCTTACAATCTAGTTCTAAGAGACTTACAAAAGCTATAAAAATGGTTAAATCTCCTAAATCGGGGGCCTATACCTTTGTAGAATCCGTTATGGCACCAGAAAGGGTGAACGAATGGCTAAATTCGAAATAACGAACTAACTCAATCAAATTCTAAGCCGCTTTCTTTCGAAAGCGGCTTTTTTAATTTCTTATATTTGCTGAACAACTTAAGTCGGCACTATGAGTCTTTTTAAAAAAATTTTTTCCTCAGAAAAAAAAGAAACCTTAGACAAGGGACTGGAAAAGTCAAAGACGAGTTTTTTTTCCAAATTGGGCAAAGCAGTTGCTGGCAAGTCGAAGGTAGATGATGATGTATTGGATAACCTCGAGGAGGTATTAGTAACCTCGGATGTAGGGGTAAATACTACATTAAAAATCATTGATAGAATAGAGGAGAGAGTTTCCAAGGATAAGTATCTGGGCACGGATGAATTAAATACTATTCTAAGAGAAGAAATCGCAGGTTTACTATCCGAAACTACACAAGAAGAAAGTTCGGATTTTATCTTGCCAGACGGTGTAAAGCCTTATGTCATTATGGTGGTTGGAGTGAATGGAGTTGGGAAGACTACGACTATAGGAAAATTAGCACATCAATTTAAAGCAAAGGGTAAAAAGGTAGTGTTGGGAGCAGCAGATACTTTTAGAGCTGCTGCAATAGATCAGTTAGAGGTTTGGGCAAATAGGGTAGAGGTACCATTAGTCAAACAAAAAATGGGCAGTGATCCTGCGTCCGTGGCTTATGATACCCTAAGTTCAGCGCTTACACAAGATGCTGATATTGTCCTTATTGACACTGCTGGAAGATTGCACAATAAGATCAATTTAATGAATGAATTGGGTAAAGTAAAAAGGGTGATGCAAAAGGTTGTACCCGATGCGCCCCATGAAGTATTACTCGTACTTGATGGATCGACAGGACAAAACGCTTTTGAACAGGCCAAAGAATTTACCAAGGCAACAGAAGTTACCTCACTTGCTGTCACAAAATTAGATGGTACGGCAAAAGGTGGAGTAGTAATTGGTATTTCAGATCAATTTCAAATACCTGTTAAGTATATTGGAGTAGGGGAAGGAATAGATGACCTTCAAGTATTTAACAAACTAGAATTCGTGGATTCATTTTTTAACCTATCCAATTGAGACAAATTTTTTTCATTGTCCTTTCTATCTTCTGCCTTAGTCTCCGTGCACAAATAGAATTTCCTCCAGTGAGTCCTTATGCTGAAATAAAACAAAATATAGGACTTACAGAAATCCAGATTAATTATTCCAGACCAGCAGTTAGAGGGCGAAAAATTATTGGGGGTTTGGTACCCTATGGACGAATATGGAGGGTTGGCGCCAACGAGTCTACAAAATTCAGAATTAGTAGTGATATAAAAGTGTCTGGCATGGCATTAAAAAAAGGTACCTATGCCTTATATGCTTTTCCCAATAAAACCGAATGGGAAATTGTATTTCACAGGGATACTACGCTTTGGGGAGATGGAAGAGATAAGTATAATCCAAAAAAGGATGCTCTTAGGATTCGACTCCATCCCAGAGAGACAAAGGCTTTTCAGGAGAACTTTTTAATAACATTGGATAGTATTACACACAACGGAGCAAAGATGTTCTGGATCTGGGAGAATACACAGATTTCCATACCTATTGAGGTCCCTACAGATAGTATTCTTCTAAGACAAATGGAAGAAGTAATGAAGGGGGAAGCTGATGCTCAAACCTATTACGAGGCAGCACGCTATCTGGTAGAGCAAAATCGGGAACCTGCACTGGCTTTAGAGTATGTTAAAAAGGCTATAGAATTAAACGGAGAGACTTACTTTTATTTTAGAATTAAATCGCTGGCCGAGGCTTCTTTGGGGGATTTT
>CAZWPZ010000249.1:0-5901 GCA_964636005.1 uncultured Eudoraea sp. | reverse complement strand
TAAACCTGTTAAAAATTTTCGGAAGAAAAAGAATCTAAAGCAGAAAAAAGGAGTATTGCAAACCCCAGTGCTCTATGGTATAAGTCCGTCTCTACTAGCAAAACCAAGAGATTATCCGAACGATGCGCACTTTAGCGGTTTTTGGATGCAAAATGACCGTAGCGCAAAATTACCTGATGCGGTACATGCATTTTTATCGGATGCCTCCAAGGTACTCCTAATTACTTTTGGAAGCATGCCATACCAATCGGATATAGATATTAATGCGTTTATTAAAGCGGTACAAAATACGGCAGATGTTAAGGTGTTATTAGTCAAAGGATGGGGTCTTAAAGAGCAGGACATAGACGAAAGCGAAATGGTGATGGCTATAGATTACGTCCCTTTTGATTTGCTTTTCTCTAAGATCGATTTTGTATTGCACCATGGCGGTGCTGGAACAACGGCAATAGCCCTCAATTCTGGAATACCGCAAATGATTACGCCAGTGCTGCACCCCTTTGGGGACCAATACTTTTGGGGACTACAACTGCAAAAGAAAGGAGTTGGAGTTAAACCAGTACCCTTAAAGAAGATGTCTCTAGCAACCATAAAGAAAAGCATTGAGGACCTTATGGATGATGCATTAAAAGCTAATGCAAAAACACTCCAAACGACACTTCAAGAGGAAAATGGACTCCTGCGAGCAAAAGAAGTAATTGAGAACCACTATGAACGTATTTATAGGGTAAGTGACAGTTCCAGAAAAAGGGCATGAAAATAATAAAAGTTTGGTGCGCTTTGTTCAAAGAGTATTATTATCACCCCAAATACTATTTTTTATGTTCCTCTTAACTATAAATAGAAGAAATCACTATATTTTGTATCAGGAATAAACCCTCAATAAAGAATAGCAATTAAAACTATGGAACCCCATTATACCAAAATTATTGAATCCTTAATTGTCATTGTACTCGCTGTAGTTCTAAGAGTTCTGATAAATCAAATCATAAATAGAACGATTATAGACAAGGTGGTACAAAAATCCAGAAGTCAGTTAATTAGAAAGGCAATCCATCTAATCATCTTTTTGGTTGGTATTACCTTACTCATGATTATCTGGGGGGTAAATCAGTCCCAATTAGCTGTTTTTATAGGTTCCATTCTAACCATTGTTGGGGTAGCATTTTTTGCACAATGGTCTCTCCTGTCTAACATTACCTCGAGTATTATGTTGTTTTTCGGGCATTCAGTAAAAGTTGGGGATACCATATCAATCATGGAATCGAAAGATTATGAGATACAGGGAGAAGTTCTTAACATAGGTTTATTTTTTACAAAAATAAAACTGCTCGATTCTGAGGACGACATCACGCTGCCGAATAACATCTTTATTCAGAAGACGATACGCAGTATTCATCATCCTGCAGATAGAATCATCCCAGACGCATCAGATAAACATGATACTCCTTAGATATGGCGGATAGTAAATTTTCCATGAAATCGGAAAGAGAGACAGCAAGGCTACTCGAAAAGGAAACCGCTACGGGCCTTAGTCTGTACCGTTGGAATCAATTAGTAAGCAAACCGAATAAGAACGATTTGTAATCAAAAATCATAAAATGAAAGTACTTAAGTTTATTTTGAAGTATTTCTCAGAATAGTGATTATACCACCATTTTTCTTCCAATTATCATTTATTGAATCTTTTCTTTCTCCAGAAAAAATGCGGGAATTACTTCCTAATATTATATCCAAGTCCCCATCATTATCAATGTCTTTAGATTTTATAAGCATGAAGCAATTATCATTACTTTTCAATGGAGAATACGCTTTAAATTCTAACTTATTATTAGATGAACTTATATTTTCAAAATAAATAAATGCTTCTCTACCTTTATTTTTAAGTGACGCATAGTATCCTATTGATGCTATGTCTATGTCGCCATCATTGTCATAATCAGCACAAGCTGTGCCGTAAGCCCCTTCTTGTTTATGAAACCATACCTGATTATATTTATGGTTTCCTAAATTTTCGAAAATCCTAATACCATGATAAGGTTTTAGTGCGCTAGTAAAATCGTCACTATCACCACTAGAGCAAATAATATCTTCATCACCATCCTTATCAAAATCTAATAATTCAAAATGAGTTGTTCCATAATAAGATGGTAACGATAATAATTGATGCTTTTCAAATTTAAAATCACCTTTATTTATAAAGAGATAAATACTTTCATCTTCTTGTGCAACTAGCACATAAAAATCTTTCAAACCATCATTATTAATGTCTCTTATTACAAAATTGATTGCTCCTGATTTTGGATGTACATTAGTTTTTCCAAACTTTCCTTTATTAGAATAAATATTTATTCCGCCAAGGTATTTACCAAACTCAGAAACCAAAACATCAACAATCCCATCTTTATCTAAATCATCTAAAATAAAATCTACAGGTCTTTGCAAATCTTCTATAAAAGGTTTTAGACTATCCCTAAGTACGGATATACTTCCTGTAGGTTCATCTATATTGTAAATACGACCCATACTTAGCAGAAATTCCACCCCATCTATAGATGCAACATCAACTAACGGATAGTTTATTTGATGGCTTTTTAGTGGGGTACCCGATTTATGTATCTTAGCATAGTACGAAGTTCCTTTATCTGTATTATATCCTACTTGATAAATATCGTTACTGAAATTAAGATATGTAAGCCCACCCCCAAAAGTTTTCCATGGTAAAACTTCATATTCAAAAACATTCGTTTCAGGATTTAGCGATAGCTTTTGCTCCGCGGGAAGATTCTCTGGGGAATTTTTGTCGTAAAAATCAATGATGGCTTGCCATTCATTATCAGAAATCATAGCTTCTGCAGGAAATAACCCAGATTGATCTAAACGTTTTTTTACCAACTCATTTCTAAAATCACTTAGCGTTTTTCCTTTAGGTGCTTTTCCTAAATGAAATCCCATAAAAGGTAGTACTTCTTTCCAATAGCGCTTTGGCATAACTGTAGGTTCTGGAAAAGAATGACAACGCACACAATGTATTTTAGCTAATACTTCGCCTTCTGTTTTAATAACTTCTTTGGTTACAGGAGGTTTTGCACTGTCTGATTTACAACTAAAACAAACTATGATAAATAGAATAAAAATACTTTTTAAACCTTTTTTCAAAATATTTTACATTTAAAATTTAATCTCCGTCATCGATTTTATTGGCACTTACAGGTTTTTACATCCGAAAAACAATTGTTTCTAGCATCTACATAAACTGTATTAATTAGTATTTTTGAAGTGCTAATTTCTGATAAAATTTTTGTCAACTTACGCAAACAAGCAATAACCTAAACTCTTTTACTTCCTTTTTAAGACTTGTTATATTATATTTCTAAAACAATAAATTGAAGACATCTAATAGTCATATTTTCAACATTATGAATTGAAATTCATAAATGAAAATACTAACTTTTCATATTCTTTGAAATTATCGAAAATAATAAGATAATCATATGTATTATTTCTTTTTAATAATCATTAGGCTTTCAACAAAAAGTTCGACATTATTTTTAAGTCTTGTATTGCTAAATTAATTGGAAATATCGTTGTACGGTTCATGGTTTTTTAACTTAGTGATTGATATATCCTTAACACTTTGTAATTACTCAAAAAAATCTCTAAGGTATAAGTAAAGATTTATAAGTTAAGTATAACCACTCTTTTTGAGTTTTAATATAAGAGATGTCAAATACCCAATTTCAATCGGTAAATATTGATTGAATATATTTCTACAGATAGGATAATTATTTTTCAGCGTGCATAGTGGCCATGAATTATTATTTGCTTTTTATTGATTTATCCATAGAGCTTTTGTTGTTGAGAGAATAATTATGAAGTCCTTGCGGACTTTCTATCTGTGATTTATTTGAAGAAATAGTACTTAAACAAGGAACAAAATGATAGCTGAGATTGTTTTACAATGCTCTAAAAAATCGAGCCAAGCCGTAGTTCGGTTCAGACACATTTTCGACCCCAGCGTATGACAATTGACCGGGTCTTAATGCGTTTTGTGAAGTAAAACCAATGCATGAAGCAGGAGTCCCGGTAAACCATATTCTTGCATCAGCAACAATTAACAACGCAAAGGCACTTAAACTGGACTCTAAGGTTGGTTCTTCAAAGTTAGGGAAGAAAGCAAATTTGATTGTCCCAACAAAGAACCCCCTGAGGAAAATAGAATCTTATAATGGTATTAAATACATTATTTTAGGAGGACTGGTGCTGCCCGGAGAAAAGGTATCCGTAAAATGACCAAGGTATACCACTATAAAACCAAAAATTATTATTCCTATCGCAAACTCCTTTTTTTTACGCGTTGTGATGAAAATAGAAGAAATCACTATATTTTGTATCAGGAATAAACCCTCAATAAAGAATAGCAATTAAAACTATGGAACCCTATTATACCAAAATCATTGAATCCTTAATTGTCATTGTCCTGGCTGTAATTCTAAGAGTTCTAATAAATCAAATTATAAATAGAACTATTATAGACAAGGTGGTACAAAAATCCAGAAGTCAGTTAATTAGAAAGGCAATCCATCTGATTATCTTTTTGGTTTGTATTACCTTACTCATGATTATCTGGGGGGTAAATCAGTCCCAATTAGCTGTTTTTATAGGTTCCATTCTAACCATTGTTGGAGTAGCTTTCTTTGCACAATGGTCTCTCCTATCCAACATTACCTCGAACATTATGTTGTTTTTCGGGCATTCTGTAAAAGTTGGGGATACCATATCTATTATGGAATCGAAAGACTATGAGATACAGGGAGAAGTTCTTAACATAGGTTTATTTTTTACAAAAATAAAACTGCTCGATTCTGAGGACGACATCACGCTGCCGAATAACATTTTTATTCAGAAGACAATACGCAGTATCCATCATCCTGCGGATAGAATCATCCCAGGCGCATTAGATAAACCAGATACTCCTTAGATATGGCGTATAGTAAGTTTTCCATGAAATCGGAGAGAGAGACAGCAAGGCTACTCGAAAAGGAGGAGTATAAGGATGTTGTGGCTTTTTTGGATACCGCTCCAAAAAGTAATGCTCAAAAAGTTTTCTTTGAATTCTCCTCCCCCGTTATCGTGGATCTTTTTTCTATGATAAATGACGATTTGTTTGTAAAAATATTTGCAAAGGCAGACACCCAAAAATCAGCCCGAGTTCTATCACGACTGAATCACAATGAGGTCAGTAAGCGATTGGAGTTACTGCCCAAAATCACCTCACGCGAAATTCTGGACTTTCTGGACCATAAGGAGAATACCGCTGGCTTCCTAATGGAAACCAATGTGTTTAGTTGCTACAAAGACGAAACAGTAGGTACCACTTTAGAGAAGCTCCGTGAACTTGGAGACAAAAAAATCATAACCGTCTATGTAATAGATGAGGAACAAAAACTGATTGGCAGAGTGCCGGTTAATTACATCGCTATCTCCAAGCCAGAAGAAAGGCTTGATGAATTAATGTACACCGCCCCAAATGTGCTTTCTATGGCAACTCGGGAAGAGGTGCTGAATAAAATTGAAGCATATGGGCTGCTACAAATTCCAGTAGTAGATATTCATAACCACCTATTGGGGATTATTCGAAATGATGCCGTGATAGCAGCTTCTCGTGAAGAGGTCAGTGGCGATTTGCAAACCATGTTTGGTGCGGGCAAAGAAGAACACGCTCTATCTAACACATCCTTTGCGGTACGCAAACGCCTTCCCTGGCTGCAAATAAATCTACTAACCGCTTTCTTGGCCTCCATGGTCGTTGGTCTCTTTGAAGATACCATTGCTAGAATTACTATTCTAGCTATATTTCTCCCTGTAGTTGCGGGTCAGTCTGGCAATACAGGGTCCCAG
>CAZWPZ010000248.1:0-7896 GCA_964636005.1 uncultured Eudoraea sp. | reverse complement strand
AGTAAAGAGGCTAATCCACATCAAAAAGGATTTGAAAAGTCCTTTGTTATGCTAGAGGGGGTTGGCAATCATTACAATTCTAATGGGATATTCAGAGGTATGGGAGGCTCGCATTACACGGAAAATGGAATGGAAGCATCCTGGCCAGAAAAGGCTTATTCAACAGATTATTACACCGATAAACTTATTGCGTTTCTGGAAGAAAATAAAGAGGACGACAAACCTTTCTTTGCCTATGCGGCCTATACCGCTCCACATTGGCCTTTACAAGTAGATACGGCTTATTCAAATAAGTATAAGAGCAAATACGATCAGGGGTATGAGGTCTTAAAGCAACAAAGACTAAAGAGTCTTATCAAGGCTGGTATGATACCAGAGAATTCTAAAGCACCCCCAAGTCATCCGCTAATCCCACCATGGAACACCCTGACCCCTGAAGAACAAAGCTTGGAATCCAAAAAAATGGCGTTATATGCTGGAATGTTAGACAATCTGGATGTGAATGTTGGTCGATTAATAGACTATTTAAAGAAAATTGGAGCCTATGAAAATACTATTGTAATTTTTATGTCAGACAATGGAGCTGCTGGTGAGGATTATTACAATGACCCTCAGGTACGGCCCTATCTTAATGCCGATTACACCAATACCAGGGAAACAATGGGAAAAGCCAACTCCATGGTTTCCTATGGCCCGGCCTGGGCAGAAGCTGGCTCCTCCCCTTTTAGATATTACAAATCTTTTACCACTAACGGCGGAATGATTTCCCCTATGATTATAAGAGTTCCTGAAATGACCCTAACCAATACGATTTCAGATAGTTTTTGTTCTGTAATGGATATAGCTCCTACCATTTACGACTATATTGATTTAAAATACCCGGATCATTGGAATGGCGGCAGCGTTTATCCTCTTAAAGGGAATTCGCTGCGTACAGCATTGCAGGAAGAAAATGCTAAAATACACCCGGATGAATACGTTTTTGGCATGGAACATACTGGTTATACCACCATAAAAAAAGGATGCTGGAAAATTACCAACTCCCAACATCCTTTTGACGAATCAAATTTTGAGTTATTTGATCTCAGCAAGGATCTAGGAGAAATAAAGGATTTAAAAAGACAAGAACCGGAAAAATTTACTGAACTCCTTTTAGAATGGCGCAAATTTGCCAGGGAAATAAGGGTACAACTTCCCAGATAAATAAAAATATGATATCTTGTGTATCCTAACCAACCAATTTTATGCACCGACCCAAAACCAGGAGAATTGAATCTCTAGATATTCTAAAGGGTTTGGTAATCATTTTTATGGCATTGGACCATACGCGCGATTACTTCCATGCAGACTCCTTTCTTTTTGACCCCGCCGATCCTGAAAAAAGTAATTTGATCTTGTTTTTCACCCGATGGATCACGCACTTTTGCGCAC
The DNA here is from genome assembly GCA_964636005.1 of uncultured Eudoraea sp. Taxonomy (GTDB): domain Bacteria; phylum Bacteroidota; class Bacteroidia; order Flavobacteriales; family Flavobacteriaceae; genus Eudoraea. Next base: position 6,465 of record CAZWPZ010000248.1, on the reverse strand, counting down.
CCGCGTTTAGTTTTCTTGCAGGAATCTCTGCTTTTCTGGTGGGAAGGAGAAAATCGAAAAAAGAACTGACTTCTTTTCTTTTAAAAAGAGGCCTTTGGTTAATATTAATTGAATTTACTATTGTATCGTTCGGATGGAGCTTTAATATTCATTTTCCTTCTCTAGGCTTGTTAGTGATTTGGTCCCTTGGAGTGAGTATGATTTTTCTTGCACTAATGATTCACTTTTCTATGAAAACCATATTAGTGGGGAGCTTAATATTAATTTTTGGTCACAATTTGCTAGACAAAATACCTGTAGATAATAACCTTTTTTGGTCAATCTTACATGAACAAGGTACTTTTGTGGTATTTAATGGTCTCAAACTACGAGTTACCTATCCTATAGTTCCATGGATTGGTGTTATGTCCCTGGGCTACTATTTTGGTAAATTCTACAATTCCGATGTTTCATCCAAAAACCGGATTAGACTTTTCAGCAGAATAGGCCTTTATAGTATCCTTGGATTTTTATTAATTCGTGGCTTAAATCTTTACGGAAATTCAGATCCTTGGATTGCCTACGATTCATTTTCACAAACCTTAATTTCCTTCTTGAACCCCGCCAAATATCCTCCCTCTCTGACTTATTTATTAATGACCTTAGGGCCATCCCTTATATTTCTGGCTTTTTCTGAAAACTTAAACGGACGTTTCGTAAAATTCTCTTCAACCTTTGGAAAGGTGCCATTCTTCATTTATATTATCCATATTTATGTAATTCATTTCTTTGCTATGATCTTAGCAGAAATTACAGGATTTGGATTCGAATCCATGAGCCTTGATGGATTTGTTTCATTTAATGAACAATTAATAGGTTTTGGTGTAAGCCTCGGATGGGTTTATGTTATCTGGTTTGTAATATTACTTATGCTTTACCCACTATGTAAAAAATTTGGAATGTATAAGGAGACAAATAAAGAAAAAAGATGGCTTAGTTATTTTTAAATATAAAATACCAGGGCAAATATGTTTATAAAAATGTTACGATTATTCGCTACTTTTTTAGTTCTCTTGTTATATTTTCAGGCGTACACACAGCAGGATACTATGCATCATATTTTTTATCTACACGGAATGATTATCGAATCGCAGGGAATTAATGCGGTAAGTCCGGCTTTTGGCCCTTATGAGTATACTAATATCATCAATACTTTAAAAGACAGTGGCGCAGTGGTGCATCATGTTGTTAGGACTGAAAAAACGGATTTTTATGCTTTTGGAGATAGCGTTTCCAAGGAAATAAATCTGTTGATTCAAAATGGGGTTCCAGCCGAGAACATAAGCGTTGTAGGAGCTTCTAAGGGAGGACTTATTGCCATGTACATTTCGCATATTAACTCTTACAATGTAAATTATATCTTACTTGGGGCAAGTAGCGATTATGCGCAGAATACCTTCGACTGGAATTTACATGGTTCTATTCTGGGCATTTATGAAAAATCGGACACCGTTGCCCCAAATAATTATCGATATTGGATCGATAAATCGACAAATGCAACCCGTTTCGAGCAATTAGCAATAAATACAGGTTTAAATCATGGCTTCTTATATCGACCTCTAGATGCCTGGATGCTGCCAACAATGGAATGGATCGGAATACCGGGAGACTAAAAAGGCATTTATTACAGCTGTCGGATCAGTAAAATACCCAGAGTCCTTTTGTGGAAGACAATGTACATTCTCTTGGTAAACTCTTGGTTCAGGGTAAATTAGTTGGACTTATTCTTAAAAAAGTTTTTCTAAATGGCTTATATTTAAGGACAACCAAACACCAAAAAATGAAAAAGTTTATTCGCTACAGCAGTCTTTTAGTACTGTTAGTACTTGTGTTTTCTTGCCAGAATAAGGAGAACAAGGACAAGGAGAACGACAAGGATCGCAATATGTTCGGGCATAGAATACCCAGGGGACTAACCAAAACTTCCGATAGTCTTAAACAAGGGTACTTAATGTATGCCCTGCCTAATTCTCCCTATGTCTATTTAATAAACCGCACAGGAGAAGTTGTGCACCAATGGAAAAGTAATTACGATACCTTTGTTTCCTACTTAATGGAGGATGGATCCCTTATGGTAGGTGCTATAGATCCTGATTTTCCAACCTTTGGCTTTGGTGGACCTTACGGACGCATACAAAAAATAAGTTGGGAAGGGAAAATGCTGTGGAATTACGAATACGCGGCTCGGGATAGCATGATACATCACGATTTTGCAGTAAAACCCGATGGTAATATCCTAGCACTTGCCTACCATAAAATTTCATATGATGAGGCTATCGAAATGGGTAGAAAACCGGAACTAACTCCTTTAGGCGGGCCTTGGGTAGAAAAAATAGTAGAACTTGAGCCATCAGGAAGGGAAGATGCCAAAGTAGTTTGGGAATGGAGAATTCAGGACCACCTTATACAAGATTACGATTCAACAAAGGCGAATTTTGGTACCTTGGCAGATCATCCGGAATTGATAAACTTTAATGTAGGTGATAGTGTTCCTCCGGTCATTTCACAGGATAGTGTGGATGTTTTAGTGGCCATGGGTAGAGGAAGAAACTTAACCACGAACAACAGGGGATCCGATTTATTTCATTTAAATGCCATAAACTACAATGCAGAATTAGATCAGATTGCTGTGAGTTCACCAGAACTCAGTGAGATTTTTATCATTGATAGAGGAGTTACTACAGCTGAAGCCAAAGGACATTCTGGAGGAAAGAGAGGCATGGGAGGAGACCTATTGTATCGTTGGGGTAACCCACAAAACTATAATCAGGGCGATTCAACAGATCGAAAACTGTATTACCAACATGACATCCAATGGATTGAAAACGGGAAACCAGGCGCAAACCACCTGCTTTTATACAACAATGATATTCCGATGGGGCCAGATAGCCTCCATTATTCTGCCATTCATGAGATAAATCCGCCAATAACAGAAGACGGCAAATATTCCCTTCAGGACAATGGAAGATTTGGACCAGAAGAACCCTATTGGACCTATGTGGCTAAAGATACCGTGTCTTTCTACGGAAGCTTTATTTCGGGAACACAGCGAATGGCCAATGGAAATACGTTTATAAATGAAGGACCCAAAGGTCGATTCTTTGAGGTTACACCAGCTGGTGATATTGTTTGGGAATACCTAAATCCTTTTCGGGGGGACATCAGAAAACCGGATGGAGAACCTAATGACATCTTACCGATGACTTATTTTATTTTTAGAGCAAGTTTTATTCCTGCAGAGCATCCTGCTTTCAAAGGAAAAGAAATAAAACCTTTAGATCCTCAACCAGAGCCTTTTAAATTGCCTCCACCACCGGAAAAAAAGGATGACACTTCCCACTAAAGCCAGGATAATTATGAGATATACTCCTGTTTTTAATATAAAATGTAATGCAGTCCTTTTCGATTTTAAATCGAACACAGCTCCTATTTAAGCTTATGAAAAGAACCTTGCGTTTTTTGTTACTGGTAATGATTTGTTTACATGGCTGTAACACCTCTGAGAAGAATACTCCAGTAAAAGAGGTGAAAAATATCCTTATTGACAGAGATTTAGAAAGTATATTAGAGGATGGTAAACTAAAGGCAATTCTAGCCTATAGTGGTACCAGCTACTTTTTGTATAAGGGAAAGCCAATGGGCTTTGAATACGAGCTATTGCACAAGTTGGCAGATCATCTAAAGGTAGAATTGGAAATTATGGTTTCCAAAAACCTGGACTCCCTCACCTACCATCTTATGAATGGGGATGTAGATCTGGTAGCCTATGGTTTAGCGATAACAACCGAACGCAAAAAGAAGATTGCCTTTACAGACCACTTGTATGTAACCAAGCAAGTCCTCGTACAAAAGAAACCAAAGAATTGGAGGAATCTCACACTAGACGAAATCAACAAACAACTGGTTCAGGACCCTTTGGAACTTATAGGAGACACAGTATCCGTACGGAAGAACAGTTCTTATTTTAATCGTCTTTTAAATCTATCCGAAGAGATGGGAGGAGATATCATCATTGATACCCTGACTGGATCTTATTCTACTGCCGAGATTATGCAATTGGTAAATGAAGAAAAAATAAAGTATACGGTGGCCGACAAGAATATAGCGGATATCAACGCCTCTTATTTTCCATTCTTAGATACCCAAGTGCCTATCAGTTTCTCACAACGAATAGCTTGGGCGGTACGACCTAATTCCACCAAACTCTTGGATACAATAAATTCGTGGATTAGGGAACATCGTGAAGGTTTTGATTACCGGGTAGTTTACAACAAATATTTTAAAAATAAAGGTAGCTTTAGAAGTAGGGCTCGAAGTGATTTTAATAGCCTTAATAAAAATCAGATAAGTCCTTATGATGATCTAATAAAGTCTAAGGCTGCACAAATAGATATGGATTGGAGACTGCTGGCGGCAATTATATATCAGGAGTCGAGGTTTAAAAATGAATCGAACTCCGAAAAAGGAGCAGCTGGACTTATGCAAATGATGCCATCTACAGCAGAAGAATTAGGAGTACAAAACAGGCTGGATCCAGAAGAAAATGTGGAAGCCGGGACACAGTATTTAGATCAAATATTCCAAAGTTTTAATGATATTCCAGATAACTTACAACGCCTTAAATTTACATTGGCTGCTTATAATTGTGGGTACTACCACATTAGAGATGCACAAAAGCTTGCTGCCCTAAAAGAAAAAGATTCGGTAGTTTGGGACAACCATGTTGACCAAATGGTATTGGCTTTAAGTGAACCGGAAAATTACAATCGGCCCGAAATCCGTTATGGCTATATCAGGGGTATTGAGACCTATCGCTACATTAAAGAAATATTTGAGCGCTATGATCATTATGTCAAATTTTATAGCGATTGAGCAAAAAAAATAACCCGGTTTCCCGGGTTATTGTTATTTGTTATTGTTCCGCTTCCAGGCCCATGACCAGTTCGTAAATTATGCTGTAATTAAAACCGTCTGGTAAATACTCTCCCATCTTGGTTTTGGAAAGTACGCGCTCCCAATCTTCATTATAATCACTGTTAAAACTCATATAAGACATAGCGTCTCCTATAGTTTCAAAGCCATCCCAGGTTAAGGCCGAAAATCTGGACATATTGCCTTTTGGATGGATTACAGACATGATTCCCCAACCGGTCATCCCTGCATCGCCAGATTGTATAGTTTTTGCATGTAATGGTTTCCATAGTGTTTTATTTTCTGAAATAAAACCGCCAAGATTTTCTGGGCGTGCATAATTGACTACGACAAATTTATTTTGTCCTGGAATCATATCTTCTACTTGAAGCCAATAATCGAATGCGGTTGGTGCGATATCCTGTGTTTGTACCATGTCTGGAGAGACACCCATGGACTTAAGATTTTCTGCAGACCAGATTGCTCCCTGATCGATACTTTTTAAATCAGCAAAAGTGTTCATGATTACATAGTTGGGGGCACCTTTTTGCGTTATTCCAACTTTACGCCATAAGGACCACCCACTCATCAGCTTATTGTCAATGGCCTTTTTGGCTACTTTCGACCAGTATTTGGTCTCCTTCTCAATAAATTCGGAATGTTTACCATCCTCGACTGTGCGAAACTGCACATAGGCCACTTGGCCAAAAACGCTACTGCCCATGGTTAACATGGCAATAAGCACTACTAAATTTTTCATTTTTATTTGGTTTTGGTTATTCTTATAATGTACAAAAAAAAGCAGTAAAACAACTTCTAATTAGGTGTTATTTACTTAGTTTTTAAGTATTTAGCGAAAATTGGATACGCACAGCTGACACTCCCGCTGGAGACAGCTGAACTGTTTATACTTTTGCACCTTATAAATAACTTGGTCTATTCAAATTGTTGTTGTATTTTCTACCTATATATTGGAACTATGAAACAAGCACGTAGAGAATTTATTAAAAGGTCTGGAATATTTTCAGCCTCCACTATTCTGGCACCATCCTTTTTAAGTGCACAAAGAGGAGAACAGAACAAAAAATTGGGTGTGGCCCTAGTCGGTCTTGGGTATTATAGTACAGATGTATTGGCGCCTGCACTTCAATTAACAAAAAACTGCGAGCTACGTGGTATTGTCACCGGGAGCCCTGAAAAGATTCCTCAATGGCAAAAAAAGTATGGCATCGCAGACGCCAATGTATATAATTACCAAAATTTTGATTCTATCGCCAACAACTCGGATATTGACGTAATTTATGTCGTTTTGCCTCCAGCCATGCACGCAGAATACACCATCAGAGGGGCAAATACCGGGAAGCATATTTGGTGTGAAAAGCCAATGGCTCCTTCGGTAGCCGATTGTGAAGCAATGATAAAGGCTTGTAAAGATAACAAGGTAAGTTTGGCTATTGGGTATCGATGCCAACACGATCCTAATATTCAAGCGTATATGGAAGTTGCGAAATCCAA
>CAZWPZ010000247.1:0-7095 GCA_964636005.1 uncultured Eudoraea sp. | reverse complement strand
TTTTACATCAAAAACGTTTTTTGCAAATTCATGTAATGCGTATCGTCCGGGTGATGATCTGCTCATTTGGAAAATAACTTCCTCATTCTTTAAATTCTTAAATTCTGCCTCAATAAATGCCTCGTGATGCACGGCATTTTCAAAAGAGATGGTATAATAGGACGAGACTTGTGCTTTGCTTATTTGTAGTGATAAGAAGACTACTACAGAGAGGATATATAGTTTCATTGTATTCTAATTTAGGAAGATCAAAAGGTACTATAATATTTAGTACTTAACTCAAAATTAGAATCAAATTTACTTTGTTTGGTGGATGTTCTATTCTCAGTTACCTTTAAAATAGATTCTATCATCCATAAAAAATGAAATAATACTCGATCGTTTATAGGATAGAATCAAAATAAACCACTGGTAATTTTTTGCTATTATTGTACAACCACTGAACACTTTTTTTACACACTAGAAGGACGTCACTTTAGAAGCCAATGGTATCTATTCTTAAAACAAAGCTTCATAGACCACAAGTAACCGCGGAGCATCTTTTGCGTAAGGACCTTATAGACAAAATAGAAGATAACTTAATGAAACCACTTACATTGGTTTCTGCAGGAGCTGGATATGGTAAGACTATGTTAGTAAGTACCTGGCTAGAAAATACCAAGAGAACCTACGCGTGGATTTCCATAAGTGAAGATGATAACGATATAAGAACCTTTTTAAATTATATTTATAGTTCGATAAACAGCGTTTTTCCTAAGGCTTTACAACAATTCAAGGCACTATTGACTGCGGCAAAGTTACCTCCGATTAAGGAAGTAGCGCACCTTTTAATTAATGATATTGAAGGACTCGGTAAAGATTTTATCTTAGTGCTTGATGATTATCACTTAATAAAAAACGAAGAGATTAATTCTTTACTAAATGAAGTGCTTCGATTTCCTCCAGAACATTTGCACTTGGTTATTATTACACGGGAAGATCCTTCACTCCGACTTATAGACCTTCGAGTGCATGGCAGACTGACAGAAATAAGAATGAAGGATTTATCCTTTACCAATAATGAAATTACAGACCTTTTTAGAAAACTCAATGGGATCCATTTAAAGGACCAAACGGTCTTTGAGCTTTCTAGCAGAACAGAGGGTTGGGTTACTGGCTTAAAGCTTATATCTCTGGCGTATGGAGATTCTCAAAATGAGGAGAGTTTGCGAAAAGGTCTAAGTAAGAGAAATATTTGGGCGAACGAATTTCTTTTCGAAGAAGTATTCAATAAGCAAGAGAAACAAATACAAGATATGCTCTTATGTTCTGCTCTTTTTGATAGGTTCAGTATGGAGCTTATGGACTATGTTCTAGGAGACGAGCTATGCTTTCCAGAGGATAATTTTGTTTTATGGTTAGAGCAGCATAATATGTTCGTTATCCCACTGGATAGGGAGTTACAATGGGTTCGATACCATCATTTTTTTCATGAACTTTTGAAAAAAGAAGTGACAAAACGACTGAGTAAAGAAAGATGCAATAGTTATCACCAACGCGCAAGTGATTGGTTTTTAAATCAGGGACAAATAGAAGAAGCTATTAGTCATGCTATTCTAAGTGATAACCCTGAAGGTGCTGTTCAAATAGTGGAGCAATTCAGACAACGAGAACTAGAGCAAGATCGGTGGTTTGAGCTCGAAAAGTGGTTGAAAATTATTCCTACAGAATTTCACGAAAATAATCCTGTTATACATCTGACAAAGGCATGGATTTGTTTTCAACAAACTCGTATACATAAAGTATTAGAGCTGATTGATGCATTTAGCGAAGAATTTGAAGTATCTGAATTAAATAAAAGTTTACAGGGAGAACTTTACTTTTTTATTGGAATGCTCCGTTACTTTTCTGGAGAAGGGGCGGAAAGTAGTGCCTATCTACAGAAATCGGTAAAATACCTAAAAGGATTCACTGGCTTAGTTTTGGGAGAAGCCGAGTTAATGTATGCCCTATCTCTCCAAATGGTTGGTAAGAGAATGGAAGCTTTAAAATTATTGGAAGAATGTATTGAGACTTCCCGTAGTACGGATATAATGTATCTAACCCGGATACAGACTGGTATTAATTATATACTTATTCTGGAGGCAGATTTTACCGGGGCCAGAAGGTGGTCTAAACCTATGAAGAAGGTTATGACTAAAAGTGAAAGTGAATATGCACTTAGTTGGGGAGAGTATTTAAATGGCTTTGTCAGGTTAAGCTTATTTAACCTAAAAACTGCCCTAGACGAATTTACTTCTGCAACCAAAAGAAAGTATATAAGCGACATGTCCATTTCCGTTAACGCTTATATTGGCGCTATTCTATGTCTGGAATTTATGAACAAATCAGAGGAGGCTAGGGATGTACTTCTGGAGTTAGAGAGATTCGTTCGAGGTATTGATGACTCAGAGTTTTTGCCAATGGTGCCTTCCTGTAGAGCCAGGTTGCAACTTTTGCAAGGGAATGTAGATAAAGCTCTGGAATGGGCACGTTCGGACCAGCATAGTATCGATGCCTTGTCTATTTTTCTTTGGGTAGAAGTTCCGGTTATAACCCAAGCCCGTGTTCTGGTAAATCATGGAGATATAAAAGAAATCCAGTATGCTATAGCCCTTTTAAAGCAAATTTGTCAGGTAATTAAGAATGTTCATTTCCAATGCCAGATAGCAGATCCACTGATTTTATTGTCTATTGCCTATCAGAAACTAAAGAAGAAAAAAGAAGCCCTAGCCACATTAAAAGAGGTGGTATTACTTGCAAAAGAACAAAAATGGATACGGCCATTTGTAGAAGCATCTGGACTTATTACACCCCTGTTGATAGAACTTAGAGATAATGCGGTTGCCCCGAATTTTATAGAGGTATTGTTATTAGAAATTAAGAAAAGACAATCTAAAGAAAGCAACGGCTTAATGGTAGGGAACAATAAGGGAAATAAGGGATCCAGAGTTCGTAAGTCGGACAGCCTAACCCTCCGTGAGATTGAAACAATTCAGTGGCTTTCTAAAGGTCTTCGGAACCAGGAGATAGCGGATAAAATGTTTGTTTCTCTTGATACCATCAAAAAGCATCTTTATCGTTCTTTTCAAAAATTAGGGGTAAAGAGCAGATTGGAGCTAATTGATAAAGCACATAGACTTAATTTAATTCAGGACAGTACTGAATAGAATAAAACACAGACTGCGTGTTTTCTTTTTCCCATTCCACTTGTTTGAAGAATTCCACTTTTAGTCCACTTTTGGGTCTACCCTCCACAACTGCCATTTTATAATTTTATTAACAATTATAGAATGGAAAATGCATCCGTTAGAAACCGACATAAGCTTCTCAGGACCAGCTACCTATAGAATTGTAATCAAGGGAAGAATCCCAGACTCCTATTACGGCAGGTTCGGGAGTATGCAAATCCAAGTGATACAATCCAAAGATCAATTTGAAACAGTACTCATTGGGATTATAGCAGATCAAAGTCAGCTAGCCGGTATACTTAGTATTTTTTTTCATCTGCGTATGCCGATTAAGAATATCGCACTCTTAGACAAAAAAGAGTCTCAACAATAAAATGTACTATCTCATGAATCGCTATATTTTTATAATTCTTTCCGCTATACTTTTTACATTTTCTAGTAAAAGTTCTGCTCAGCAAGTATCTCCTTTTCAAACTGGGCATTATCTGACGAATTTTTCCAATTTAAGGGATATGGCGACCCCTCCACCAGGATTTTTTGTGTTGTGGTATAATTATTACGCCTTCACGGATTCCTATTATGATCGCAATGGAAACCGTCGTAATGTCTTACCCCTTTCTGAGATTAATCCGGATTACCCGGATGTACCGTTTGAAATAAATTTAAAAGCCTTCGCCACTGCACCAGCCTTTTTTTGGGCACACAACAAACCTATTCTGGGGGGAGCCACCTATATGGCAGGGTTTGTACCGGTGTACACCTCTGCAAATGCGGATTTCTTTACGGAAATAACTGGTGATGCTTCGGGCAGTTTAAGTGGATTTGCAGACATCTATTTCAATCCTGTTACCCTTTCATGGGCTTCGGAGAAATTTAATATTACTACCGCATATGGATTTACCGCCCCAACAGGAAGGTATCAAACCGGGGCAGACGATAATCTGGGGCTTGGTTTTTGGACCCATCAGTTCCAGGGATTCGGTTACTACTTTCCGGTTCCAGACCAGTCAACGGCCATTGCATTGGGCCTCACCTATGAATTAAACGGAAAGATCAAGGGTGAAGACTTCAACCCAGGAAATCGGTTCTCCATTGAGTACGGCATAAGCCAGTACCTATCAGAGCGCTTAGAAGTGAGTGTACAAGGCGGCCATAACTGGCAAATAAATGATGATAAAGGTGCCGATGTTGTTTTTGATCCCACAATCCACGACCGAAAAAGCACCTTGTCTTTTGGGGCAGGCTATTGGGTTTGGCCTACAAAGATGCAACTCAACCTGAAGTACGGCTTTGATTACGGACTGGTACAGCGCTTTAAAAATGATTTTTTTATGCTCAATCTTACCTGGGTAACGGGAGCATTAGCGGGTACACCAAAGGAAAACTAAGACAATTATATTTTTTCACCATTATGGAAATGAAACAAACAAATCTATTCAAATCGAAAAGACGTAGTCATGAAATGATTGGCCTCGCCCTGCTAATGGTACTCTTTGCCTGCAACCCAGATAAAGCAGGTGAGACATCCGCTGAGCAAGTATCTTATGAGTTACCGGATGTATCGGGAACCTTAAATATCAGCTCTACAGCAGCCCGTTCAAGTCAGAATATATATGAATTGGCAGGAAGTGAGCCGGCTTCAAATGTAAACTACAAAGCCGCACCTGATTACATTAATACGCGGTTTGGAAAGTTGGAATTCCCGGGCGGTTATCCAACGGAAGCCACCATTCAAAAAGTATATGACGAGCTTGATCTCCAACGCGCAACTCAGTTGTATCTCGATATGTACCCAGCCCTTTCCATGCATGGCATGTTAAAAGGTAATGTACGTGACTACGGAGTAAAAAACAGTTCATACGTGGGTGTAACTGCAAATAGGCTCGATTCGAAAGGTATGTACCTGACCGGAAATACAGAAAGTATCTATGCCTTTATTGTAATGGATCTTAAAAAAGACGGTCCTATTGTTGTAAAAGTGCCCAAAGGAGTTATGGGACCTATTGACGATCATAATTTTTTGTTTTTAGCTGATGTAGGCCCAACAGGAAAAGACAAAGGTCTGGGCGGAAGCTATTTAATTCTTCCCCCTGGGTATGAAGGAGATATTCCCGACGGCTATTTTGTCCAGCAATCCAAAACGTACAACGCATTTTCATTTTTAAGGGCAAATACAGCCATTGTGGGTGAAGGAGAAAGGGCCATGGAGTTTATACGTGAAAACCTGGAGGTCTACCCACTGGCCAAAGGTCTAACAGAAGGAACTTATACCAATGTGTCTGGCGTAGACATGAACTCACTAGTGCCAGAAAATGCAGAAGCGTTTACCTGGATGTATGAGATGATCAACTACGAACCTGCAGAAGCATTTGGCAAAGAACTCCTTGGTCGATTGGAGTCTATCGGTATTCAAAAAGGGAAAGATTTTAACCCGGATGCACGTATGGTAAATATCATGAATCAGGCAGCTCTGGAAGCAGTGGCGATGTCGCGTGTAATAGCGTTCAATAACCGGGATGAAAATGGTAAGGTGTATGACGATAGAGAATGGGAAAGCCCTTACATAACTAATAATTCTACTTTTTACGAAAACGACTACATCGATATAGAAGCTCGACAAGTATTTCATTTTACAGCGGATGGGATTACGCCAGCTATGGCGGCTCGTATGCCAGATGGCTTAGGATCGAGGTATCAGACCACCTATAAAGATAATAATGGAGAATTTTTAGATGGTAATAAAACATACAAATTGCATATGCTTCCGAATGTACCTGTAGCCATGTTTTGGTCGGTGACGGTATACGATCCCTATTCGAGGTGTGAAATTAAAACAAGCCAGCCTTATCCTAGTGTAAGCAGTCAGAAAGAGCCTAGGCCTGCTACAAACGATGATGGGTCTGTAGATATATACTTTTCCAATGAATTGCCTGAAAGTGTTGCCGAACAGAACTGGATACAGACTTTACCTAACCAAGGCTTTTTTGTCTATATCCGTTATTATGGTCCAACAGCACCTTTTCACAACCATACATGGATTCCAAATGATGTGGAAAGAATGGATAGGAATGGAGATTAAAGATTCGAATAAAAAGACTTATGGAACGGTTTTAATGACAATTAAAAAAGTATAAGGGCCAGAGGAATATATAGTAAACTCTAGAATTCAATTTAAGAACTGATTAAACACAACAAAATGAAAAATATTCTACTCCTAATAGGAATTTGTTGCATAATACAGAATTATGCGCAAGAAGGAGAGGAAGTATCCAATTCGGCCGATTTAGAAAAGGCCATACAGAATCCAATAGCTTCCCTGATTTCACTTCCTTTTCAAAACAATACGGATTTTAATATTGGTCCTGAAAAGCGAACGCGAAATGTGTTGAATATACAGCCAGTGGTTCCCGTTTCTGTTGGGGAGAACACCAAACTAATAGTAAGGACCATTATTCCGGTAATCAGTCAGCCTTATTCCGTTGGAGAGACAAGAGAAAGAGAGTTCGGATTAGGAGATGTTGCCCTATCCTTGTTTTTTACCCCTGCCAAACCAGGGAAACTGATTTGGGGTGTTGGTCCGGCTCTGGGTTTTCCAACGGCAACAAATGAAGTCTTAGGAACACAAAAATGGTCCGTAGGTCCGGCAATAATAGGTTTAATTCAACCAGAAGGATGGACTATTGGTATGACCGTTCAAAATACCTGGTCCTATGCAGGGGTTAGCTCTCGAGCGGATGTCAACTTTTTATACTCCCAGATATTTATTGTTAAAAACCTTCCTAAGAAATGGTATGTAAATACTACCCCGATTATCACTGCTAATTGGGAAGCTGCCAGTGGGCAGGAATGGACCGTACCCTTGGGAGCAGGTTTTGGCAGATTGTTC
>CAZWPZ010000246.1:0-5849 GCA_964636005.1 uncultured Eudoraea sp. | reverse complement strand
TGCTTTCTTGAAATTGGTAGAGAAATTCGGACTTCAGTGAAGCTACATCCACATTACTCGGGCACTCTCTGGCACATGCCTTACAACTAAGACACAAAGAGAACGCCTCCTTTAATTCCGATGAATCGAACCGATTTACCTTTTCAGAATTAGTAAGTACTTCTCGTAATACATTGGCCCTGCCCCTGGTAGTATCTTTTTCTTGTTTAGTAGCATGGTAACTGGGACACATGGCTCCAGAAGACAAATGCGTTTTTCTACAATCCCCACTTCCATTACATTTTTCGGCAGCCTTTAAAATTCCTTCACTATCCGAAAAGTCCATAAAAGTAACTACCTCTGGTTCTTCCCTATCGATCTCATATCGCAGTGATTCATCCATTGGGAAGGCGTCTATTATTTTCCCGGGATTAAAAATTTGTCTGGCATCGAAAAAGCCTTTTATCTTTTTAAGGAGTTCATAGTTTTCTTGTCCTAACATCAACGGAATAAATTCCGCTCTAACAATACCATCGCCGTGTTCCCCACTAAAGGAGCCTTCATATTTTTTGGTTAAATGCGCAACTGCCGTAGTAATTTCTCGAAATAATCTAACGTCGGCTGAGCGTTTCAGGTTTAATATCGGACGTAGATGTAATTCACCTGCACCAGCATGTGCGTAATAGACTGCTTCCTGATCAAACTGACGCATAATCTCCGTAAATTCTGATATGAAGGCTTCTAAATCTTCGAGGGCCACAGCAGTGTCTTCAATACACGCCACGGCCTTTCTATCTCCCACCATATTTCCCAACAATCCCAGACCTGCTTTTCGCAATACAATCGCCTTATTAATATCATCTCCTCTTAAGATGGGACTGGCATAGCTTAAGCCAGAAGTTTCTATTGTATTGAGCAAGTTCTCAATTTGAAGATTGAGTTTATCTTCCGTTTCTGCTTTTAACTCTAACATCAATAAAGCCGCTGGATCACCCTCTACAAAGAAACGATTAGCAAGCTGTTCTTTATTGTTTAAGGTACAATCCAAAATAACCTTGTCCATCATCTCGCATAAATGCAGGTTGTGCTTCATCACAGGGACAACATCTTTTAAGGACTCTTGTAAGGTTTTATAATGCGTTACAACCATTGCAGAATATGCAGGGGGTATATCATCTAGTTGCAATGTAACTTCTGTAGTAAACGCCAGTGTTCCTTCACTACCACATAAAAGTTTACACATATTTATATGGGACTTCGTAGTATCAAATAAACTGCTATACAGTAGCTCATCTACCGCATACCCCGTATTTCTTCTGTGAATTGTTTTCTTCGGAAAACCTTGTTTTATGTTTTCCTGTACCTCCTCTTTTAGTAATTCCTCATAAACCTTTCTGTATATTTCTCCTTCTAAGGAATTTAATTCCATCTTTTCCTTGTACGCGTCTGGAGTAAGTTCTCTAAACGTCGCTTTGGAGCCATCGGATAAAACAGCTTTGATTTCAATGACTTTGTCCCTTGTTACCCCGTATTGAATAGAGGTAGTACCACTGGAATTATTACCTACCATCCCCCCTATCATGCAACGATTCGAGGTTGATGTATTCGGACCAAAAAACAGATGATGCTCTTCTAAGTAGGTATTGAGTTCATCTCTTATAACACCTGGCTGCACCGTGACGGTTTTTTGCGTTTTATCTAAAGACACAATAGTAGTCATATACCTAGAGACATCTACAACCAATCCGTCACCAACACACTGCCCTGCTAAGGAAGTGCCTGCAGTTCTGGGAATTAAACCGATAGCGTTTGCAGCAGCAAACTTGACTATTAATTGAATATCCTCTTCGTCTTTTGGAAAAGCGACACCAACGGGCAATTTTCTATAAACCGAGGCATCCGTAGCATAAAGGGACCTGGAAAGGTCATCTAGTTTTAGTTCTCCTTTTAACTGACCTTGTAAGGTTGTAAAAATATTTTTATTCAAGCCTAAGCAATTTTTAAGTAGAAAAACAAGTTTCTAATGGAACAGTACTTTTGTAAAGCAAGGTTAAACCTAATCTAAAAACAAAACATATGAAAATAATCCAATTAGTTTTACTATTTAATTTATTTGTTTTTACTTCTATCACTGCTCAGGACATTTCTGATAACACTATTGGTTTGCGATTAGGAGATAGTGATGGCTTTGGTGCTGAAATATCGTATCAAAGATTAATAATGAGAACCAGTAGGTTGGAAGTCAACTTTGGATGGAGAGACAGTCGGGAGTTTGATGCTTTTAAGGTTTCCGGACTTTACCAATGGGTACGGCCAATATCTGGTAATTTTAATTGGTATTTTGGTGCTGGAGCTGGCTTAGGAAGTGCTAGTTTTGAACCAATTCCCAGCGAAGGTGGCCCCATTACTCCGGATGGAGGATTCTTTGCATTTGTTGCTGGCGACCTGGGTGTTGAATATAATTTTGATATACCCTTATTAATATCATTTGACATTAGACCGGAACTCGGAGTAGTTGGATATGACGATTTTTCAGATACATTTGATTTTGACATAGCATTGGGGCTTCGGTATCAATTCTAAATTACCTACTGGAGTTGCTACCTTAACATAAGCTTAGGTGCAGCATCTTTTTTATTCTCTCATATAATAGTACATTTGCGCAACTTATTTTAAAACGATGAAGCGATTTAGTACTATTATCTTAGTTTTTGCCACCTTAATTGGTTGCAGCACCTCAACGGACGGCTTTAAACTACAGGGCACTTTGAAAGGAGAGGTAGAAAATGGATCTGATGTCTATTTGAGAAAAACGGACGACAATAATAAACTTGTTGAAGTAGACACCGCCAAAATTGAAAATGGGAGTTTCAGTTTTACAGGTTCCGTTGAAGGCCCCGAACTGGCCTATTTGTTTTTTTCGAGAGTAAATGGAAACATTCCTGTTATTTTAGAGAACGGCACCATAAAGGTTAGTGCCCAAAAGGATAGTCTTACCTACGCCAGCACTAAAGGTACCCCTCAAAACCAAATGTTTACGGACTTTTTAAAGGAGACCAGAGTTTGGGGGCAAAGAGCCCGTTCTATGTCTGAAGAAATGAAACAGGCCATGAATAATAAAGATACGGTGGTTATGACAGCACTCCGTGACGAATATTTTGAATTGCAACAGGAGTCTAGAGATTTTGAACTCAATTATGCAAAGGAAAATCCCAACGCCCTTATTTCTGCCTTAATTATAGATAAGGGTTTAACTACTAAAGTCATTCCAGAATCTGAGGTTCAGGAAATCTATAATAGCTTTACCCCTCTTATTCAGGAATCTGTCGTTGGACAAAGGATAGATGCTAAACTAAGTAAAAGTGCAGCAACGAGAATTGGAGGTAAGGCCCCCAATTTTACGGGACCCACACCAGACGGAGGCCAATTAACCTTATACGACGCTTTGGGAAAAGTTACTATTTTAGATTTCTGGGCTGCCTGGTGTAAACCATGTAGAGCAGAGAATCCTAATATTGTGAATGTGTACAAAAAATATCACGAAAAAGGTTTAAACATTGTTGGTGTTTCTCTGGATAGAAAAGAAGAAGATTGGAAAAAGGCAATAATAGACGATGGCCTTGATTGGAACCATGTTTCCAATGTGGATTATTTTGATGAAATAGCTGCTTCTTATAATGTTAGTGCTATTCCTGCGACCTTTATACTAGACGAAAACGGTATTATAATTGCTAAAAACTTGAGAGGTGCTGCTTTGGAAGCAAAGATTTCTGAGCTGCTAGATTAAGTTAGCATAACGGTAAAATAGAAAAAGCCCTGGCATTTGGTCAGGGCTTTTTTAGTACAAGCTGTTCTCACTTAAAATTTATTTCGGATGTCGTTAAATTCTCCTGCGATGGTTACGTTTCCATTTCTTATCACCCTACCGAAGACATTAATTTTTGATTCTGTACCTAAAAATTCTAGGGTGGATCCATTGTTTAGAATTAAGTCACCGTATATTGTTAAATCTCCCTCAACTGTTAGGGTAGCATCCTGATGAACTATTAGATCTCTCTTTCGATTATTCCTAGCAATTACCATAGTTCCTGAAAGAGAAAAGGAAGCGTTATTTTTAATAGTTACGTTCTCTTTTACCGTCCATGAACCACAAAGCAATAATCCTCCGCTAACCGTGAAGTTATTGAACCTCTTAGATCCTGTGAAGGCACTTTGTTGCCCTTGACCTACGTTAAGGTTGGCACTTCCAGAATATCTGGGGGTATCCTGACAAGCAGCTTCAAGGCTTTCTGAGGGTCGGTTTAATTTGATAATCTGCAATCCTTCTCTTCCAGATGCCGCAAAAATATAGTCTCCTTTAGAAGCTACATAATTAATGGATCCCTCTAATTCTATAATACCAACTAGATTAGCATTGTTTTCATCCTCCTCTGATAAACACAGTCCAGCGCCACCGTTTGCCATCAACAATACACCATCATTTGAGGCAACGGCATTGGTAACCACATCTGCATTATCTACCCCTTCAGGGTTCAATAGAATTGGAATATACTCTATCAGACTTCCTGTACTATAACTATAGACCCCAGCACCTTTCGCGGCTTCTGACACAATTATTTTATCACCACTAAAATCAATGATCTTTTTAGTGGAAGCCCCTAAATCTGTTCCGATAGGGATCTCCTTTAGCGTTTCGTAATTAGAACCCAAAACACTTATCCCTTTACCTGCATCAAGTAGGGCTATCGATCCATTATGATATGACAAGGACCTTAGGTCATCGAAGGGTATTTCATTGGCAATAGTTAAATCAGAACTATTATAAACGGTTAGGGATCCTTCTTTTCCACTAGTAACATGGATTTTACCATTTTCTATAAAGATGTCATTGGCATTAAATCCTTGTTGAAATCCATATTTTATTCCAGCACCAAGATCGAAACGACCATTTGCTGCTGATAGTTTGGCAACAAAACTGTTGGATGTGGCCCTTACTGATTTTTCTGCATCCACGCCCCCTACAGCATAAACATAGCCGTCTTTATAATAGACAGCATTTATGTCTGCGTTCAGATAAAACAACCGAGAGGTTAATCTCGGGCTATACGGATTACTGATATTGATTATATCTAATGCTCCAAAATAAGATTCACCCGCTGTATTGTATGAGACATAAGCATAGGCTCCTTCGACGTAAACATGAGAAGCCGTGATATCTGTCTTTCCCTGATAACTAGGTGATTTTACCTGTGCTACCAACGTCAATGGGTAATCACCGGCAGGTCTGTCCTTGGAAGATCGATAAAGTTTATTGGAAAGTGCCTCTTCTTCAAAAATATCTAAAACACCAGATTTGTTGTAGGAAATACTCCCTTCTAATGCGACCTCGTTATTTTCTACCACCACATCTTCTTGAAGGTCGTCTTGAAACACTGTTGTTTCATCCGAACAGCTATTTAGCACAACCGCACTAATAACTAGGAAAAAGAATAATTTTTTTGACATAAGTAGGTTTTTAACAATTTGGGCATAGCAATAACGCTAAAACTTGTTAAAAGGTATACTAAATGTCTTTTTTTTTCGATGAATTACACAAAACAAGGCAATTTACCTACAATTTCTTCTGTAAAAAAGTAGCGTATTTACCTACAAAATAACTGCCTAAATCTTTCCAAGCTTCTCCAGAACGAATAATAAGCCTATGGGTAAAGCTAAAATAAACACCATAAATGGGTCTGTAGTTAGGAGGCTTGGTTTAAAGATTAAGGTGGATAAGTAACCTCCAATGGCACCGCCAAAGTGTGCGGTATGTCCAATATTTCCCAGACGCTTTTTCATTCCGTAAATTGAATATAGCATATAGGCTAATC
>CAZWPZ010000245.1:0-1669 GCA_964636005.1 uncultured Eudoraea sp. | reverse complement strand
CAAAAGTGGGAAAATTGCTATGAAAAAGAATATTACTATTAAAAGTAATATAAATAAGACTGTAAAAATACAATATTTAATACAAAATCCTAATCTATTTATAATTTTCTTTTATCAAATTCGCAAAAAAAAACCCACTCTAAAAAAGAGTGGGAAAATTGCTATGAAAAAGAAAAAGTTACTGAATTAAAAATCCAGCAAACAAATATAATGAAATTTTTCTTAAAAAAATTCATTATTTTCAATTACTTCGCTGTAAGAAATTGATTATTGCGAAGTTACGAAAACATATCTTTAACTTTTTCGAAACAAGATTTCTCCGAAACAGAGGGTTTCGGAATAAAATTATCATGATCCTTTACACTTTCAAAAAATGCCTTCTGATCTTTTGACAGTTTTTTGGGCGTCCATACATTTAGATGCACTAATAAGTCTCCATTTCCATATCTATCCAGACTTGGCAATCCTTTTCCTCTAAGTCTAAGGATTTTTCCACTTTGTGTACCCTCTTCGATCTTAATTCTAACTTTTCCGGTAAGCGTATCTATCTCCTTACTACCTCCCAATACTGCATCTGCAAAACTGACATAGAGATCGTAATGCAGATTCGTGCCTTCCCTTTTCAGTTTATCGTGCTGAATTTCCTGAATCACCACTAAAATATCACCAGGTATCCCGTCTCCCGGCGCCTCATTTCCTTTTCCGGCTACCTTTAATTGTACGCCATCAGTAACTCCAGCCGGGATATCGATCTCAACCGTCTCTTCTTTAGTAATCAATCCATTAGCATCAGCTCCTTTTGGCCTGTGATCCACAACTTTTCCAGAACCTTTACAGGTCGGACAAGTTGTTGCGGTCTGCATTCGTCCCAAAATTGTATTGGTAACACGCATAACACTTCCCTGTCCGTTACAGGCTGAACAAGTAGAATAGGTTACTCCATCAGCTTTTACCTGACGTCTTACCTTTACTTTCTTACTCACCCCATTTAAAATATCTTTTAGCTCCAGTTTTACCCTTATTCTCAGGTTACTCCCCTTCACTCGGGCCTGTCTTGAACCACCACCAAAACCGCCGCCGAAGCCGCCGCCAAAATGTCCTCCAAATATATCACCGAACTGACTGAATATGTCATCCATATTCATACCACCAAAGCCTCCTCCGGCTCCACCATTCTCAAAAGCAGCATGACCATATTGATCATATTTAGCTTTTTTGTCAGCATTACTCAATATTTCATAAGCTTCTGCAGCCTGCTTAAACCTTTCTTCAGCCTCCTTATCTCCTGGATTTTTATCCGGGTGATTCTGTACTGCTTTTTTACGGTAGGCCTTTTTTATCTCATTAGCCGTTGCATTCTTTCCTACCCCAAGTATGTCGTAATAATCCTGTTTCACAAGTGATTGTTTTAAATTGATTGATACTTTTAATTACCCAAAACCACCTTAGGGAATCGAATAATCGTATCTCCAAGTTTGTATCCTTTTTCTACAGTATCTATAATTTTTCCCTTTAGCTTCTTTGAAGGGGCCGGTATTTGAGAAATGGCTTCGTGAATTTCGGCATCAAAAACATCGCCTTGTTTCACTTCCATCTCCTTAAGACCTTTCTGATTTAAAGTGTTTTTAAACTTATTGTAGATCAACTGCATACCTTCTAAAAGAGCTTT
>CAZWPZ010000244.1:0-3362 GCA_964636005.1 uncultured Eudoraea sp. | reverse complement strand
TCCTTTGGCTGCTACTTTCCATTCTTTTTTATTAGACAACACGGTTCCGTATTCCTCTTTGTGCACCGTTCGCTCGTACTTTGCCTGAAAGATTTTCAGGTCCAATTCCTTGTCCCCATTTCTTAGACTGGTCCATGCAGAGGGATATGGACTTAATCCCCTTATATGGTTATAAATATTCTCTGCCGTATCTTCCCAACGGATTCTACAGTTGTCCTTATTTAATTTTGGAGCCTCTTTAGTAGTTCCAAGTGAGGGTTGCGGTATTGCCTCAGCCTCTCCTTCCGCTATCTGCTTTACTGTCTTTAGAACCAGATCGGCACCGAGCTGCATTAAACTATCGTGTAAGCTTCCGGCGTTGTCTTCTTCTGTAATTTCTACTTTTTCCTGAAGGAGTATGGCCCCGGTATCGATATTTTCATTTATAAAAAAGGTGGTGACCCCAGTTTCTTTCTCTCCATTGATGATAGCCCAATTAATAGGTGCAGCACCCCTGTAGTCTGGCAGAAGGGAGGCATGAAGGTTAAAAGTGCCTAGGTCGGGCATTTTCCACACCACCTCAGGCAACATTCTAAAGGCCACTACAATTTGTAGGTTGGCTTTGAGTTCTTTCAACTGATTGAGGAAAGTAGGATCCTTTAGCCGCAGGGGTTGCAAAATGGGCAGATTTTGTTCTTTGGCATATAGTTTTACCGCAGATTCTCTGATCTTTCTTCCTCTACCTGCTGGTTTGTCGGGTGCCGTTATCACACCGACTACCTTATGACCATTCTCTACCAGTGCTTTTAAGGTAGTAACCGCAAAATCCGGGGTTCCCATAAAAACAATTCTTATATCTTTCATTTCGTTAGTTCGTATTCGTTCTTTGTATTAATTTGTACAAGTTCCTCTTCCAGCATATGTTGTAAAACTTCCAGTACGGTCTTTTCCGGAAAAGGGAGTTGTGGTATAAGTTCCCGAGAAGTCCTTGCTTTATCTAATAGAGCCCCTATAATTTTTTGTTTAACTTGATCGTATCCCTGCTGGTCTAGTGGTTTTGGTGCCAAACAAACATCGCATTTCCCGCAAATATCCGAAGTTTTCTCCCCAAAATAACGAAGTATCTGAATTTTTCGGCAGATAGTAGCGTTGTTTACATAGGCTAACATTTGGTCTATCTGTTCTTCCTTTTTGGCTATTTGCTGTTTTACCTTGGGCGCCACTACATTAATGGTGCGATCGTCTTCCCTTGGAGCCAAATAAACCAAATCCATATCTCTATGACTGTTTTTAAACAGGATGATGTTGTCTTTGGAGAGTTTTTCCAGAAGCTTTAGTATTTGTTCCTCCGAAAGACCCGATTTCTTCCCCAACAGGAAAAGATTAATTCTGGTTTCGAAGTCGAATACCCCACCATAGGTTCGCAAGATTATTTGAATTAGAGGATATGCCTCTTTGTTGGTGACCAAATAGTTTTGTAATACCTCCTTATTGGTAATAAATTGAATGCGTGTATTCCTGCTGAAATTTTGTGAAAGACCTAGAATAGAATTTTGATCCAGAATCTGTAGGGCATTATAGGTTTTGGAAGTAGGAAGTTTATAGGTTTCGGAAAAAGCTTCGATACTAAATTGGAAAACTTCTTCGGGAAGAGTTCCATAGGGAACCTGAAAATAGGTGCCTAGTTTTTTATAGAGCATTTTTAAAAATGCAACATCCGGTAAAACATCCAGAAACTGACTCTTTAGTTGTGCAGCGTCTGCCGTATTGGTAATGAGGATGGCTTGAGACGCCCTTCCGTCTCTACCTGCTCTTCCTGCTTCCTGATAGTAGTTTTCCATACTATCTGGGATCTGATAGTGTACCACCAAACCTACGTCCGGCTTGTCAATACCCATACCAAAAGCATTGGTTGCTACCATAATCCTGGTCTTGTCTTCTAACCAGGCATTCAGTTTTGTGGTTTTATCGGACTTGGGAAGGCCTCCGTGATAAAAATCTGCACTTATATTTCTGCTATTGAGCAATCCGGATATTTGCTGGCTTAACCGTCTGCTTCGCACATAGACAATGCCGCTTGTGGTAAGAGAACTACAGAGCTCTAATAACCTCTGTTGTTTGTTTTCATCATGAATAACCCTAAAGGCAATATTGCTGCGTTCAAAGGAGTCTCGTACTATGTTATAGCCTTCCAACTTAAGATGTAAGGCTATGTCTTTTACCACTGTGGTTGTAGCTGTTGCTGTTAGGGCCAGATAAGGGACTCCGGGCTGTATATCTCTCAAGAGAGCGCATTGCAGGTAAGCAGGTCGGAAGTCAGATCCCCATTGCGATATACAATGGGCCTCGTCTATCGCAAAGAGATTCACCTGCATTTGTGCTATCCTTTCTTGTACCAAAGACTGCTGCAAGCGTTCTGGCGACAAATAGAGGAACTTGTAGTTGCCAAAAAGACAATTGTCTAATAAGGTAATGAGTTGGTCCTGCGAAATCCCACCTGTGAGCGCTATTGCCTTAATGCCTCTTTTTTTAAGCTGACTTACCTGGTCCTGAATAAGGGCAATAAGTGGAGAAACAACAATACAGATCCCTGGATTTAGAAGAGCTGGAATTTGATAACACAGAGACTTACCTCCCCCCGTAGGAAGTAGGGCTAACACATCCTGTTTTTCCAGTACCGCATCAATGATTTCCAGCTGCGAGCCTTTAAAACTGGAATAGCCCCAATATTTGTTCAATATGGATAAGGCCTCTTTGGACATTAAATCGGATTTAAGATACCATTAATGAAGTCTACTCTCTCTTCTATAGTGCCTGTGGGAACCGATACCAAATCGTATCCAAATTTGGAATAGGTAGCAACCAGATGTTCATGAATGGCAATACCTTCTTCATAACTTTCCATTCGTTCGTCATCTTTTTTAAAGATATCGATCCAGGGCGGCAAAACCAATACTTTATCGTAGGTATATTGCCGGCAACGCTTTTCAAAAGATAAGGGGTAGTCTTGTTTAAAATAATCCATATACGCCAGTACATCCGGGATGCCCCGGTCATAAAAAGCCAAAGATAACTCACCAGTATTGGCGGCTATAAATTGATCCGTTCTCCCTTCCAATATTTTTAAGTTAAATGCAAAAGGATCCTCAACAAAAGCAAGAGGATTGCTCGCATTAAGGGTTCCTTTAATGGTTTTCTTAGCTTCGGACGTCATGGATCTGATGATCTCATGAAAACAGTAGTGGCCTTCTTTTTCTAACTGCTCTATCAGGGCCGTTTTTCCTGTGCTGGGTCCTCCGGTAATTGCAATTCTAATGGCGCTCAAGGAAAGTAGTTTTTAGTGGTAAAAGTAATCAATACCTTCTATCAACAAAAATTGAAAG
>CAZWPZ010000243.1:0-2076 GCA_964636005.1 uncultured Eudoraea sp. | reverse complement strand
ACCAAAGGTGCCACCTGCAGAAAGGCTAAGGGTTTCCGCACCTCCAAAAATATTTCTTGTGATTAGTGAAGAGCTAAATCCAACTCCTATAGTTTGGATATTGGAATGGGTCACATCAAAATCAAAGGCCCATGAGAATTTTGGTCTTGCTGCCAAATAAATATCCGTGTTCAATTTGGTTCTTGTACTGTCTTCAGAAAAGAGGATGTTAGGATATTTAAACGTATTCAGGTTGGTAATTTGTCTGTAGGTACGTGTTTTGTCAATTTCTCTATACAAACTATCCTTTTCTAGGAATACCGCATCTGTAAGTGCTTTGGGTTTGTAATGTAATTTATCCTTAAAATAGATGGTGTAATTATCATATACGATAGAGTCTAGACTTGTTTGATCATCATCATAATCGTAATCAGCATAAAGGTTGATGTTACCCATTTTAAACACCTTGTACTCCGTGGTTGTAATAAGGCTATCTCCACGTTTTCTGAGATTCCCTATATTTAATTCAACTTCCATCTTCTGGTCGTCATTTGCAACCGTTGTGTCTCGAAGAATATCATAGGATATAGAACTTTCCTGAAAGTTGTATATCCCTGAATCCCTGAATAGATCTGCTAGTCGTTCCCGCTCATTATTGAAATCTACCAGATCGAATTGTTTTTTAGCCTTTATGTACGAATCGGCTTCATGTAAGGCATAAAGGGAGTCAATTGCTTTGGACTTAATATCCTTGTGAAGGGTATCTACAACAAAAGGTTTTCCCAGATTTATTCGATAGTTTATTTCTGCACGTTGTTTTTTATTCGTGCTGTCTATGTCGAAAGTAGTAGTGTTGTTAAAATACCCTTTACTGCCATAGTAAATGCTGAGCCTTTCTAAAGACTTGACGGCTTTGATGGAATCTATTACGGAAGGGGCTTCCCCTATTTTTTTTAACCAATCACTATATCCCTTTACTAAGAATGACTCCCCAAGCCTGTTAACCTGCTTTTGTGATAATACCTTGGCCAAATTCTTTTCCCTATTTGGTTTTTTGTGTAACCATATCTGATAGGTTGAATCTGGATTTTCTTTGGCTAAGTTGTAGAGATTCAAACGGAGTGGATATCCTAATAAGGTACTATTGGGTTCCTGAACTAAAAAGCTTTCAATATAGAGAGAGTTAATCTTTTTCTCATCGACGAAAATATTATTTTTGGTAAGAAGAAGTTCATCTGCATCTACCCGCTTCAGTGTATTACAAGAAGTAAATACCGTAACAAGCAAGAATAAGCCTATTTTAGCATAACTATTAACACAATACCAAGGGGTCTTCATAAGAGCCAAAAATACATTATTTGAATGGTTGTAAAAAGTCAAATAAAATTTATCAAAAGTCTGCAACAGAAAAAAAATAGAATTATAAACGGACTCTTTGTAGCGGAAGGGCGAAAGATGGTTTATGAACTTTTAAATTCTGATTTTGGTTTGCATTCTGTTTACTCCTCTAATGCCGAATACTTGTCCGATTCACGATTTCCCATTAGTCCTGCCTCGAATAAGGAACTGAGTATGATGAGTTCCCTCAAAAACGCTTCGGATATCCTAGGGGTATTTGAAATACCCATACCAAAACCAGTGAATTATTCCGAATGGGTAGTAGCATTAGATGACATTCAGGATCCTGGCAATTTAGGAACCATTATAAGACTTTGCGATTGGTTTAATATTTCCAATTTACTTTGCTCTAAGGGGACCGTAGATTGCTACAACCCCAAGGCTCTTCAAGCGACTATGGGCTCCATTACAAGAGTAAACGTAGTCTACAAGGATTTGAATAAAGAAATTTTACAAAACAATATAGCCGTATATGGTACTTTTATGCAAGGCAAATCTATTTATAAAACTAGTTTACCAAAAGACGGGATGTTATTGTTGGGGAACGAAGGACATGGTATTTCCCAAAAATTGCAGGCAATAGTTCATCAAGAAGTAAGCATTCCACAGTATGGGTCGCCCTCGGCAGAAAGTCTAAATGTAGGTTCTGCAGCTGCCATTTTTTTGGGTGAAATCAGGAGACAAAATGCTTCTTGACTC
>CAZWPZ010000242.1:0-6397 GCA_964636005.1 uncultured Eudoraea sp. | reverse complement strand
GGGAGGTATATTTTTCGAAGGGAATACCTGTAGCAATTTCTATTATATAGGCTGTTAACGCAGCATTTACGTTTGAGTATTCTTTGGTGGTTCCAGGTTTTGCTTTTAGGTAGTTATTTTTACGATACCAATCTCCATCTTTGTTCATTATTTGGAATAAAAACTCTTTTAACTCCATCGATTTATGACTTTTAAGAAACTCTAAAAAGCCTTGGTGTGTCTCTTCATTTTCAACATAATTCTCTTCTAAAATATAGGTTTTACCATAATGCTTGGTATCCCGTATGGTCGAGGTATGGGTTGCTAAATGCCTGATCAAAATAGGAGAATCTTTGAAATAGGGGTTGTTCACCGAAAAGGGTAGGAGATCATTAATCGGCGTATCCAATGTCAGTTTTCCATCTTCAATTGCCTTTACCAAAGCCAAACCAACGAAGGTTTTGGAAACAGAGCCTAGGTTTTGAATAGTGGTAAGTTCGAAAGCTTTCTGGTTTTTCTTGTCGGCAAAACCAAAACTGTTTTCGTATAAAACTTCCTTTTCGTTTACAAGGGCAACAGAAAATCCAGGTATATCAGAAGCGTTATAATGTTTTACCAATTCGGTAGTCAGGGAGTCGGATAGACTTTGACCTCTCAATCCAAGAGAAAAGCATATTCCCAAAAATAAAATGATGTTTCTTTTCATATAAGTTCATCTCGCAGCCGACAGCACTGGCTTCGGTTTTTTTGCACTGTCACTTCCCTCCGTATGAAACAAAAGCCTGCTATTGGTATGTTTCTCTAATGTAGGCAAATATTTTAAATTGACTGGTTGCAACTGTGTTACTGCAGGTGTCTGGATTGCGCCAATGCATGGTTGTGTGTTGTACTTTTATTCAGATTTGTGTACTTCAAGTTCAATTTCAACCATAAACTCTGGTAATGCCAACCCTTTTACTTCAAGCCAGGAGCCCGTTGGGAATCCATTTTTGTAAATCTCAGCTCGATATGCCGATTTTTCCAGCATTTGTGCCATATCCGTTGTGAAAATATCTTCTTTTACCACATCGTCAAAGCTGCAACCAAAGTGTTTTAATATCTTCTCCAAATCAGCATAACAGTTTTTCATCTGTTGTTCTATATCGCCAATGGCAGTCGGATTTCCTTCATCGTCCATACTTACAGCGCCTGAAATTTTAATACTATTTCCAATTTTCACCGCATGAGAATATCCGTAAGCTTTTTCTACATCTGGCCGCAACAAAAAATATTCCGGATTTTCGGCTTCCATTTTTACTTGCTGGAGCACTTCTTTCGAAACCTCTTTTTGTCTCTGCTCACAACTGTGTAAGCAAAAAGTGAATACGCATAATGTTACGAGAAGAGTTAATTGGCTGTTTTGTGTTTTCATGATTCTGATTGTTTAATACCTAATTTGGTCGGTTTTCAATTAGCTCGTTTTATTTGAATTTTATTTTCTTTATGACCCACAGCACTCCTATCTAAGATTATTTTGAACTGTTCGCTTCGCAGGGAACATTCCTTTATATCCAAATCAGATTGGCTTATGGTATGTTTCTCTAATGTAGGTAATATTTTCAAATAGGTAGGGCGCTCAGGGTGTATTCTAGTTATGTTAGTGCCAGTGCGTGTACTTCAGAAATTTAGCTCCTTTCTACGATTACTTATACACTTATTATTATAGTATTCTCTTACTAGTATAAGATGCCAGAACTACTCTTATTGTAACTGAACCAAGACGACAGAGTGTGCAGGAATATCGAGATGTAAGCCACCATTTTTTATTTTTCCAACCTCTAAATCCGAAATAAAAACCTTCTCCTTTTCACCAAAGTCGTTAAAATCTGTAATTTCTTGCCCTGTAACTATTCTGCCGCTAGCGGATTGAAAACCTTTTCCTAGCAAACAGTCTAAAGGTATTGCTTTGTTGGGATTGGCATTTGTTATAGTTATACTTACAACACCATTTTTCTGTGAAGCAGAAGCTGTTAAAGCTGGAATATACTCCCCATTAAAGAGATAGTCTTCTGTTTCAATTTTTATTGGTACGAGATTAGCATCTTGGTGAACATTGTACATTTTAAATGTGTGGTAGGTAGGGGTTTTGACCATTTCATTGCCATTAGTCATAATTACCGACTGCAAAACATTAACAATCTGTGCAATATTTGCCATACTGATGCGATCGGCATAATTGTTAAAGATATTTAGATTAATGCCGGCAACTAAAGCGTCACGAACGGTATTCTGTTGTTGTAAAAAGCCATCTTTTGTGCCCGGTAATTTATCGTACCAGGTTCCCCATTCATCAACAATTAGTTTTATCTTCCCTTCCGGATCGTATTTGTCTAGTACTGCAAGGTGTTGTTTTATATAGTCTTCAACTTTCATCGTGTTACGCAATGTTGAAAACCACATGGCTTCTCCAAAATCAGTTGAAGAACCTTTATCGTTCCAATCGGATGTTGGCAGGGTATAGTAGTGCATAGAAACTCCTTGAGCGAGATGTTCTTTACCTTTTAAACCGTCGAGAATAGTCTCGGTCCATTGGGTGTCATTGCCAGACGGACCGCAGATTACTTTCTGAAAATCTTCACCACGTATATAAGAAGAGTAGTTTCTAAAAAGATTGGCATAATAATCGGCAGCCATGTCACCCCCACATCCCCAATTCTCATTTCCAATTCCCCAAAACTTTACATCCCATGGTTCTTTGCGTCCATTTTTCTTTCGCAATTCGGTCATTGGGCTCTGATTACTAGATGTAACGTACTCGACCCATTCAACAGCTTCCTGGACTGTCCCCGTGCCAACATTAATGCTTAAATAGGGTTCGATTCCAGTCAGTTCACAAAAGTCTAAAAATTCATGTGTGCCAAAGCTGTTATCTTCCGTAACCCCGCCCCAAAAGACGTTAACAATGGAAGGACGATTTTTTTTTGGTCCAATGCCGTCTTTCCAATGATAAGTATCGGCAAAACAACCACCAGGCCAGCGTAATACCGGGACTTTTAATTCTTTAATGGCTTCAATTACGTCTTTTCTATATCCTTTGATGTTTGGTATGTCCGAATCTTCACCAACGTAAATTCCTTCATAAATGCATGTTCCCAAATGTTCAGAAAAGTGACCATATATTTCTTTGCTTATTGTAATCTTTGACGAATCAAGTTCTAATTCTATACGGTTTTGAGAAAACAGATTTACGGTCATTAAAAGGCCAATAAATAAAATCTTTATTTTCATTTTTTGCTGTTAGATTTATAATTCTACATGGGTACACATAAAACAGTCTCAACTAGGATTGGTTAGCGTTGTTCGCTTTACTCGGAATGGTCCTTTAGATAAAAATCAGATTGGCTTATGGTATGTTTCTCTAATGTAGGTAAAAATTTCAAATAGGCTCAGTGTAAAGACTTTTGAGAGGAGCCTTAGCTACTAACAGTTTACTCCATCTTTACAATGGGTTCTTCTTTCAGATAGCCAAGGGATACAAGAAATTTATCGGCCTCTTTAAGTGTTTTTTTATAGTATTCAATATTCCGATAATTGAAAAATCCATGACCAACTCCTTCATAGAGTTTCAAATCGCATCTGCTTCCAACTTTTTCCATTACTTTTTTATAATATTTTACGGTTTCAACAGGGATTAGTTCGTCCTCGGTTCCGATTAATATAAGTGTAGGTGGTGCACCTTTGGTGATATTATGTAGTGGGGAGAACTTTTTATAATCGTTTCCTATTCTCTCATAGCCATACCCGCCGGGACCATTATCAATTACAGGATTAAAGAGTACAAGAGCGTCTGGTGCGTATGCATCGGAGGTATTCTCAGAGGTTTCATTATAGTCTTTAATAAGCGCTGTTGCAGCTGCAAGATGTCCGCCTGCAGAACCCCCTGAAGCAATAATCTGAGACTTATTTACCTGGAAACTAGACGCATTGTTTTTAATAAACCGCATAGCTGATTTAGCATCTTTAAGAGATTCCACAGGGGTTGTATTGTTAGACCTTTCTGTTCTGTAGTCTGCTAAAATGGATACCAAACCTCGTTTTGAAAAATATTGAGCCTGATTTATAAAATGTTTTCGATTTCCATTGATCCATCCTCCTCCAAAAAAGAAAATTATTGCAGGATACTCTTTTCCTTCTTCCATATCGTCGGGATAATAGAGTTCTAGAAATAATTGGGTAGAATCAATTTCTTTGTAAAGTACCGTCTCCTGAGCATGAGAAAATAGAATACTCAAAATTACAGTGACGAATATCAATATGTTTTTCATCATTTGGTAAAACGTATTTGTTGATAACGACTTCAGCTTTGATCAGTGGCGTGGTTCCTATGTAAATTTACAAGAACGTTGTAAGTAATAAACCCAAAGGACCCTAACGCACAGTGCGAACTGGTGCATGCAAATTATCCAAAGGATTATTCTGCTCTTATACAGCCGTTGGAATAACACTTTTCTGTAGCTGTGGCACAAAACCACCAGGCCTTATTGACTAAGCCATCTGTTGGCATTTTTAATTCAACATATTATTCAATCCTTCTTTTTCAAATAAAATCCGACCTACTTTAATATCCGACCAACCTTTTTTTAGCTGATAGGTAAAGGTCGGTATGTTTTCAACCATTTGACAATCGATATAGTAGTTTTCAATATTTACATTGGCAACACTTTTCAACTCCTGAATATGTGTTGATATTAAAAAAAATGAATTGTTGAACTTGCTTAATCCGTTTATTGTTGTTTTACATATTTCTAAACCATCTTCTACATTGGTGCCACTAAAAAGTTCATCGAATATAGCGAAGCATCTTTTCTCGTTAATTGCTTCCCCAACTACTTTTTTAAGATTCATTACTTCGGTCATAAATTGGCTGTAACCATTTAAAATGTCATCTCTTCTATTTATTTCAATGGAAAAATAATCACAAAATGGGATTTCTCCCTCTGACGCTGGTATACCTATTCCTAAGTGACCTAAATACAAACAAAGCCCTACCGCTTTTAGGAAAGTTGATTTTCCAGACATATTTGGTCCATTTAATACTATAACACTACTAACTGTTTCGAGATTGTTCTTGACAGGTTTCCTCAATAAGGGATGATAAAAATCGTCTAGTTTAATACGGTTTTCGGTAAAACTCGGAAAGGAGAAATTGTATTTGGTTATTCCATGGCTGATGGATAAATAGGCCTCAAATAGAAAAAATTCATTCCAAAAAGGCCTTATCAAATCCTTTTCTTTTAGAGTATTGATTATTTCGGTTAATTCAATTAGGTGTTTATCCTTAAGTCTTTTTTCTCTAATTATATTCTCAAATCTATATAGTTCAAAGTTGGATAAAAACTGCAATATCTGTTTTAAGTTTAACGCATACTCCTCAGGGAAAGCTTCTAATCTCAATCTTGTAAAATATTTGGATTCCAAACGATGGAAAAACAATATTAATTGATTCAGCTTGCTTCTGTATCTGGTTTTCTCTTGCTTTGAAGCAAATAATCTGAATTTCAGTTTATTCTGGGAAAGGTCTTCGATTTTTTCATCATTCAGAAAAAAATGAACTTCGTTTAAGTATAAAACGGTATAAGAGTAATCCTTAAGAATTTTTGCATTTTCAGAGAATCCCTTTAGTATATTCTGGCGTTGGACTATGTCTGCAGTCGACCGTAACGGTTTTTTGAGAATTTCAAGAATTTTGCTCCTTGAAAACATATTGAGGGAATAATTAAATAATGGTAAAACTTCATCTTCTATATGTAGGTCTTTAATGTTGTTCATTTTCTTTTCCCAGAATTCAGTTTTCAGCTCGCAGCTAATAACCCTAAGCTATGTTGTTGCCAAGCAATTGGATAGCGCCAATGATTTAATGCGTTTAAATTAGTCTTTTCCTGCTTGGGATAGTTTTAAATTAATCCTTCTCCCTTCTTTTATTACAATATCAATAATTTCCTTAATATCCTTCGTTGATGTTCTAAAATTAACGAAACAAGCTCTTAAACAATACATTTCGTTCACAATAGCATTAGATAAAAACAATTCACCACCAGTTTGTAACGCATTCAATAGTTCTTCATTTAATTTATTTAGAAAGTCGTTATCGACTTTCCCATTGACCGGAATATAACGTAATGTAGTGATACTTAAATTTTGGGATACGGCCATTAACTCCGGATGTTTTGCAGCCATGTCAAATAACAGCTTTGATAGTTCAATGTCTTCACCAATGAGCTTTTCGTAACCACTTCTACCGATTTGCTGTAAGGACAGCCAAACCTTTAAAGCTCTAAAACCACGAGAGTTTTGAAGTCCGTATTCGTAAAAATTTTGTGCAAACTCATTTTCATTTTTACTAAAATTATAATATTCTGGATGTGAACTGTAGGTGTCT
>CAZWPZ010000241.1:0-24062 GCA_964636005.1 uncultured Eudoraea sp. | reverse complement strand
ACTACCTTATGTCAGTTTAAACTATTTAAGTAGTTTTCTCCATTTTCCAAATGCGCCTCTCTTTTCTCTTTCGACATTTTATCAAAGGTGTTGACCAGCATTCCAAGTCGGGGATTTTGAAGAAAAAAAGATCGATGTTTGTCCATAAATCGCCAAAACAGTCCATCCCATATTGGCTGCCAGTTTCCTTTCTTATAATTTCCCATCTTCATCAAGTAATTACTCCCACTTATATATGGTTTTGTAGCCATTAAGCCGCCATCTGCAAACTGACTCATTCCGTAAACATTCGGAACCATTACCCAATCATAAGCATCGATAAAGAGTTCCATAAACCACCGATACACCTCATTTGGATGAAACTCACAAAGCATCATAAAGTTCCCTAAAACCATTAAGCGCTCTATATGATGGCAATATCCTGTTTGCAGTACTTTTCTGATGGTTTGGTCTACGGGATATATACCTGTGCTGCCATCATAGAAGGAACTTGGAATCTTTTTTGTGAATCCCCAAAAATTGCGATTGCGCTCATCACTTCCCCGGCTTTCGTACATACCTCGTATAAATTCTCGCCATCCTATGAGTTGCCGAATAAAGCCTTCCGTAGAATTAATAGGAACCTTGTTCTCTTCTGCAAATTCCAAACAGCTTACTACCACCTCGTTTGGCGTAATTAAACCGACGTTGAGCATTGGAGAGAGAACACTGTGATTAAGTATGGAATATTCGGGCACTATGGCGTCTTCATAGTCTCCAAAGGCAGCGAATCTTTGTTCCAAAAATTGATTAAACCACAGCCTGGTTGTTTCAAAATTAGTGGGGTATAGAGGCTGATCTTCTAAACTTCCAAGATGTTCCTCAAAATACTTGTCTACGTATTTTTTTGCCTCCTTATGATAACTGTTTAATTCAGGGTAGTGGATAGACGGTGGTGTCTTTTTAGACGGATATTTCTTTCTGTTATCCGTGTCAAATGTCCATTTACCACCAGATGGGTTCCCGTCATCTATCATGAGAATTCCTCTTTTTTTTCGCTGCTCTTTATAAAAAGTAGTTTGATGGTATTTTTTCTTACTCTTTTTAAAAAAAGAGGTGAGGTCCTCCTTTTTATTCAGGAACAACATGGAATCATACCTAGTGGTAGACATATCGTTTTCAGAACAAGCCTTTTTTATTCGCTTGTGCAACCAATTGTCTACAGGGTCGATGTAGTTGACATGAGAAATCCCTTCTTGTTTGAGCTTTGGAATAAGTTTTCTAATATCCGAGGTATCCGCAATAGAATCAATATAGAATACCTCTAAATTCTTTGATTTTAATAAGGCTTCATATTCCTTCATAGACGCTCTATGAAAGGCAATTTTTTGTTTATGAAATAGATATTGCTTAAAAAATAAGTACTCTTCCACCAGATAGATGGGTTCCTCCCTTTCTAGGATTGGCGCATTTTTAAAAAGCTGATGTGGAAATATTATGCTTATACTACTCATTTATATTTTATTCCAAAAATTTATAGCCACTACGGGAGAGTTTAAATCAATAGTCCTTTTCTGAGGTCCTCTAAAGACAGAAGTTTTCATTTCTTTCCTATTTAAGCTCTTTTTTGCATTTTTTCCAAAAGCTAAAAAAAGAAGGAAAGTCGCCCTCGACAGAAAACATCCAGTCTCGTGCTTCTTTTACACCCCTATAGTGTTCGTTGAAAGGGTGCTCTTTAAAATAAATAATTTCAGGGGAGTAGCTGCGAACAAATTCATCAAACTCCCCTATAAAAATTTGTATTCCTCTGATATTTTCCGAAAGAGCCATTACAAAATCCAACGTATTTTGCGATATAGGGTATTTCTTAAAATGTGAGGGTTCCAGCAATAATACTCTATTGGCAGCTATATTGTTTTTCCAAAGTGGATCGAGATTATAAAAATTATAAAGAAGTGTAGGCAACTCCTTCTTTAATTGCAGTGTCTTGATAGTTGGCAAATTAGTCTTCCAATCTATCGCTACGGTCTCTTTTAAAAGGTCGGGTATAGGAAGCTCTGCCAAAACCGCATAAGGAACATCTAAAAAAGTACCTTTTTGCTCAGTATAACAGTATTTATTGATATTTTCCTGATTGGCAATATATTTCTTTTTGCTGTTGGTCCCAGCTACCCATTGCCAGCTCAATGCGTTGCTTCCCCAATCGGCATCTAGCAAATAATAATACATCCATTTTGCCGGTGATTTCCAATGACACTGCCCAATATTGCAAGCCAAAGAGGCGATGTACATGCGGACATGGTTATGAAGATATCCTGTTTTGTAGAATGTGGTAATGGCATTATCGATGGCTTTAATTCCGGTAGAAGCTTCTAAAAGGCTCTTGGATATACCGGTACTCGATACAGGATGTTGCTTATTTTTTAAATCCTTGTTGATTGCTTCCCCTTTGATTCTCCAAATCTGTTGCCAGTAATCCCGCCAGGCAAGTTCCTGAATAAATTTTTCAATGGTGTCCGGACGGTAACCCTTGTCAAGTATTTTTGAAAGAACAGTTTTCGTTGAGATAACACCTCTTGAAATATAAGGAGACAAATAGGTTACAGATCCATCGATAAAATTCCGGCTTCTCCCATAACGCAGAGGGTCTATACTACCAACACGTTGAAGAATTTCTTTGTAGTAGGTAGGAAATAATGGACTTTCGATTTCCGATAATGAATTCATGGCCTTTTGCTTATTCTATTCCCCGAAATTGCTTTTTGACGAGAAGATTTAAACCGGTTTATTTCAGGATTTCTTTTTTTTAAATGTTTCTGACTAACACCGCTATTTACTCGTTTTCGCCATCTCTTAAAACTAGATTCTTTAAGAGAAGCTCGCATAAGCTTTATCACCTCTTTTTCAGGAAGTCCAAATTGAAAATGTATTGCTTCAAATGGGGTACGGTCTTCCCATGCCATTTCAATGATACGATCTAAAGTTTCTTCTGAAAAATGAGATTTCTTTTGCATTCCTTTTTAAAATATATACCGTTTTATCAATCCATTTGTGGCTGCGCTTCGCATTACCCTGGAAAATTTGGATATAGCTGGCAGGCTCGTATGAAATAGGCAAAGACAAATGCTTGGCCCTGTATTACAACAGAGACCTTTTAAGGCAATCGATCTATTTTTTTCATCACTTCTTCTGCTTCGAATGCCTTTTGATCACTTAGTCTTCTATTCGTTGTAGAAAGACTGTGTGCCTCTTTTAAAAGAGTGGCATAGCGCTCCTGAAGCTTTTCTTTTTCAGTTTTCTTTTTAAATAGTCCAAACATGCGTATTGAATTTACTTTATGGTTAATAACAAAAATGTATCAAGGCTTTATAATAATATTTTGTTTAATTTATTTCAAATATAATTAAACAATTATAAAATTGTTGTTCTAGGTAGCATATTGTGATTTTTTTAAGGAATATGTCAATGGAACCCATTGGTATACGAGGTTATAGATAAACCCCATTAAGAATAAATGCTCCAAAATAAGGAAAGCCTAAAGGTTGTTGTGATTGTAAACGACATGAGTGAAATTAATGTGGATGCTGCTGTGGTGGTATATGCCCTTTCAAAAGAGGGTAGAATTTCCACTTTCGCAGAGAATCAAGAACAAATTGAAAACACTTTTGAATACAGGGATATTCAGAAACCTTTTTACCATTGCTACTCCGAAATGCATAGCGCTACTTTCAAATAATCAACTCAGAAAAGATTATGGGTCTGCATCTATGCTATGATGTACGCAACCTATTTACTATAGAACCTTGATAATACGCAACATTTTGAATACTTTCGAAAAGATTTAAAAAGTCAAACAATTTGCAAAGACAATCCATTTAAGAAAAAAAATAGCAGCGTGTAGAATCTGCACAATGGAGGATAAAAACGTATTGTCAACAAAATGAGAGAATTAAGGCTAAATATTTTAAAAAAGTAGGATAAACCACTGGGTTGCAGAAATGGCGCTATCGCGATATTGACTACCGTTTTGGAATCACCTA
This sequence comes from uncultured Eudoraea sp., assembly GCA_964636005.1. GTDB lineage: Bacteria > Bacteroidota > Bacteroidia > Flavobacteriales > Flavobacteriaceae > Eudoraea. Next base: position 20,043 of record CAZWPZ010000241.1, on the reverse strand, counting down.
CTATAACAAATAATTCGCAGAAACTATCTTTAATTTAAATAACGGAAAGAAAATCACCTATTAATTACTTTATAACACATAAATTCAAAAAAAAATGAAAATGAGCACATCAAAAATATTTACCACGATCGTATGCATCGCTTTGGCATTCACTTCCTGCAAACAGCAAAAAAAAGAAAATAGTGATGAATCGGCAGTTGAAAACGCAGTTGTAGCGGAAGAATCTGTACAAATTGTATTGGAAAAATTGGAAGGATCACCAGCCTACGAAAATGCTTCTTTGGCTTTAGAAAATCCTAGTAATGGTCAAATTTCCAAGGGCAGCGAGGCAGAATTTACCTTCAAGGTTAACGATTACGAATTAGGTGCACAAACGGCAGGACCAAACGCACAAAAATTGGCAAATTCCGGAAAAGGACAACACATCCATTTTATACTAAACAACCAACCATATTCTGCACATTACGAACCTTCTTTCAAGAAAGAAATCCCAGATGGCGTACATCATTTAGTAGCTTTTTTGAGCAGATCGTATCATGAATCTGTTAAAAACGATAATTCAGTAGTAGTCCAAAAACTAGAAGTTGGAGCTGATCCCCAGGATGATATGGGACTAGATATGAACGCCCCAACCCTTATCTATAGCCGTCCAAAAGGTACCTATGCTGGTAATGACACGAAAAACCTGTTATTGGATTTCTTTGTATTAAATACTACATTATCTGAAAACGGTGATAAGGTACGAGCCACTATAAATGGAGAAGAATTCACCATCACAGAATGGGCTCCTCACGTGATAAAAGGACTTCCTCTGGGCGAGGTAACCATACAGTTAGAATTACTGGATTCAGCCGGAAACCCTATACCAGGACCTTTCAATAAGGTAACACGAACCGTAACACTAACCGAGTAATACAAGCACATCCGAGGAAAGAGTAATATAGTAAATAACCCAACATTCTCTTGGAGCACTTATTTCTTAAATTAGGTCTCTTATCCGAAACATGCTAATTGTTAAGATGCTATACTTTAAAAACTGCGAATTATGAAAAAGAAATTCTTTGGATACCTTCTGTGTTCCTTGGTTTTTATACAACTTTCAATTGCCCAAGATCGTGTCACTGGCGAAACCTTTGCCACTCGTTCTGTAGTATTGGGGCAGAATGGAATGGTAGCCACCAGTCACCCCTTAGCCACTCAAATAGGTTTGGACGTACTCAAAGATGGTGGCAACGCTATAGATGCAGCCATTGCCGCCAATGCTACTCTGGGGCTTATGGAACCCACTGGATGTGGAATTGGGGGCGACCTCTTTGCTATAGTTTGGGACGGAAAAACTAAAAAACTATATGGGTTAAATGCTAGCGGCCGGTCGCCACAGAAACTTAGACTGGAATATTTCGAAAAAGAAGGTATGAAGAAAATCCCTTCATTTGGTCCCCTACCGGTTAGTGTCCCAGGTGCCGTAGACGGTTGGTTTGAACTGCATAAAAAATTTGGATCTAAATCCATGACCGATATTTTATCACCAGCCATTGCATACGCTGAAAAAGGATTTCCCCTTACCGAATTAATAGCTTGGTACATGAACCGGACTATTCCTTTTTTTATGTCGAAAGGTTTTCCGAATATTGAAGATACCTATATAGCTCAAAATAATGGGAAACTTCCCGAGGAGGGCGAGATTTATAAAAATCCCTATTTGGCTAACACCTATCGAAAAATTGCTGAAGGGGGTCGCGATGCATTTTACAAGGGAGACATTGCCAAGACTATAGGAGAATTCATCGCAGAACAAGGGGGTTTTCTTTCAGCTAAAGATTTTGCTGATCATAAATCAGAATGGGTAGAACCGGTTTCCATTAACTACAGAGGATTTGACGTCTGGGAACTTCCACCTAATGGACAAGGTATCGCAGCACTACAGATGTTGCAAATTTTAGAAAGCTATGATTTTTCTAACATTCCATTTGGAAGTGCGGAACACCTGCATCTTTTTACAGAGGCTAAAAAATTGGCTTTCGAAGATCGTGCTAAATACTATGCAGATATGGACTTTTTTGATGTCCCAGTTAGCAAACTGCTATCCGATGAATACGCTGAGGCCAGACGAGACCAAATTGGTGATCGTGCCGCAACATATTCTGCAGGTCAAATTTCCGCTGGGGAAACCATCTATATGACCGTTGCAGATAACGAGGGTACCATGATTTCATTGATTCAAAGTAATTATAGAGGTATGGGTTCGGGTATGGCGCCTCCTAAACTGGGTTTTATGCTACAGGACCGGGGCGAACTTTTCAGCCTAAAAGAAGGGCAAGCCAATACCTATGAACCTGCCAAACGTCCTTTTCATACCATAATTCCTGCATTTATTACCAAGGAAGGAAAACCATACCTCAGTTTTGGGGTGATGGGTGGCGATTTTCAACCTATGGGCCATACCCAAATAGTGATGAATTTGATCGATTTTGGCATGAACATACAGGAAGCTGGTGATGCTCCCCGCTGGGATCATACTGGTGGAGCCAGCCCAACTGGTGCTATTACTGAGAATACCGGTACCATACGAGTTGAATCTGGCATCCCATATAGTACTATTCGCAAGCTTATGGACAAAGGTCATAAAATAGGCATAGCAAGAGGGATATATGGAGGCTACCAGGCCATATTATGGGACGACAAAAACAAAGTTTACCATGGGGCTTCGGAAAGCCGTAAAGACGGACAGGCAGCAGGTTATTGAGAAAGAAGAAAGATCCCTACCTTTTCATAACTTGATACCTTAACAATTTGCACAGATACCTCTAATTATTGTCTGTACCTTCTTGGTCTTAAACCCCTTAGGAACATCAAAAGCCGAAGGGGTTAACTCTTTCATACAATACACTGTTTCACAACTTTCGCATACAAAGTGTGCATGTTCAGCGCCTTGTATTGGCGACTTTCCAAAGGCGTATTTGGTTACGCCGGTATGGTCGTTGACACTGTGAATGAGACCAGCTTCCTCAAAAGCAGCCAAATTCCGGTATAAAGTCGATTTATCCGTAGCCTCTTTCAGAACTGCCTTTATATCCGCATAAGACTGTGCGAATGGTATACTATCGAAGTGATTCATTAATGCTAGCCTCAGCTTTGTCTTTTTCAATCCTTTTCCTTCTAAAAGGCTTGAAGCTCTTTGGTGGTTCATACTCATTTGCTTTTTGACTAATTGAGACTGAAAGCGTCTGCCTTCTCTATTCTGTAATAATATTGATTCGGATTATCTTTGTTCAATCGAAGAATCCCTCTAACGGAAAGTAGTTCATCCATATCAAAGGATGGTCTCTCTAAAAATTGTAACCCGACGACGGTCTCTGGTCCTCCATTACCACAAAAAAAACAGGAAGCCATTGGATTTTTGGAAAGCATATATATCGATTGGTTACTATCTAAGCGTAAAAAATAACCCGTTAATACAACCTCTTTTCCTTCCAATGCGGTCAATTCTTCAGAAAAAGTTGCTATAGAGAAACCTTGGAAAGGGTCGTCCAAAGATTGCGAATTAAAAGCAATTCCTCCGGAGAGATCATACCAGTCTATAAATGCCTGCGATTCAGCAGTCACTCCTATATGGAACACCAATAATAAAATAAACGTTCGCATTTTTTCAGTTAACTAGAAGACCTGTGGCTTCTCTTAAAATATAATTGCAATGACTTACATCATTTCTATTTAGTTCTAGAATACCTGTAACTTCTACAATCTGGTCCGTCTTAAACGATGGTTTTTCATTAAAATGTACCTCAACAATAGTCTCGGGCCCAGCAGCTCCACAGAAGAAACAGGAAGCCATTGGATTTTGAGAAATTAAATAGACATCACCACTGCCTGAAATATCGAGAAAATATCCCTTAATACGTACTTTCACACCCTTGTACGATTGAATTTTTTCCCCAAAGGTAGGCATTAAAAAGTGTACATCGTATTTCTCATTATATTCGGGTTTGAAATCAATATCGGCAAAATCGGACCAAGTCAAATGTTCTTGAGCTAACCCTTCAGAACATACAACGCTTACAAACAAAAAAAATAAAATTAATTTATACATCGGATAACGTCTTTGCTACATTTAAGTTAAATATGGATCGGGAAGCCAACAAGGTGGCAACAATGGCTAATGCCAAAATAAGACCCAATAGTAAAAGTTCCAGAGACTCCGGACCTACTATTTGCAAAGAATAGCCATAGACAGACTCCATATACCAAGAGGCGCCCCAAAGGCCCAATCTACCAAAAAGCCATCCTAATACAAATCCGGTAAACGCTAGAAATAAGCCCTCTAAAAGTGCTAGTCCAAGCAATTGTCTGGTACGGAAACCGTAGATTCTCATTAAAGCCAGCTCTTGTTTTCTTTCCCGTATGGTCTTCAGTAAACTGATAAAAATACTCAAACCAGAAACCAATAAAATAGCAAGTGCAATTCCGTTTACCATCTGTACCCCGGAACCTATCAGTCCCATCAATCGTTGGATTTCAAAACCAGGTAAGGCAGCTTGCATAGAGGTATTCTCATTTATAAATCGCGGAAGCTGCACCATACCTAAGGGGCTCTTAAATTTTACCAATAAAGAGGTTACCTCTTTTTCTTCAGAAGGTTCTTCCGACTCGGCATCTTCGTCTTCATGATGATCTGCTTCACCATGTTCATGCGCTTCCCAGATACTTTCAAGATTGGTAATTAATAATTGATCGACCACTGTACCTGTCGGTTTCAAAACACCAACAATAGTAAATGGATGATCTTCGTGTGTTTCCCCACCTGAAGCGGCCAGTCCATGGGAACTTAAAAAATGATCCCCTACCTTAAGTCCTAATTGTTTCGAGGCATTGCTCCCAATTACTACTTCAAAGGGTTCTTTATAAAGTTGCCCCTCCTCAAGTTTGGCATCATAATGGGTCAAATAGGCGGGCTCTGTACCCAAAATACGAAACCCCTTATAGTTGTCCCCATAGGATACCGGAGTAATAGATTGTATAAATGGATGTTTTTGAAGTGAGGCCGCCTCCTTCCAATTGATATTGCCGGTTGGTGCATCAATATGAAGCACGGAAGACAATACTAATTGTAATGGACTTCCTTTAGCCCCAACAACCATATCAAAAGGTGCAATGTTTTTATTGAGTTGACTTCCCAACTGCCGACTGAGCTGCAGGACAAAGGTTGCCAAAGACACACTTAACGACAGAAGCAAAAGGCTAAGTAACAGATTAAGTGGCTTAGAAATCAAATTCTTATAAGCAAGATAACCTAAGGTCATAATACTATTTTGTTTTGAAAATGAGACATGACCCTTAGGTCGTGCGTAATTATCACTAGGCTGCTATTACAGAGATCTGCCTCTTCCTTCAGTAGTTCAATTACCTTAGAACAGTTCGTATCATCTAAATTGGAGGTTGGCTCATCGGCAAAAATCACTTTTGGCTTATGTATTAAACCTAAGGCAATTGCAAGTCGTTGTTGTTGCCCTTGACTCAAAGCGGTTACTTTTTTTTGCAGCTGCTCTCTGAGCCCCAATCTTTCTGCTAGTTTATCCATTCTTTCATTATCCTTCCTAATTTTCGATGAACTCTGACGTAAAGCTAGATTGTCGGAAACACTTAAGGACTTGATAAAATGGTATTGTTGAAAAATAAACCCTATATGTTTTCCACGGAATTCGTTCAATTGGGAACGTGTTAGAGAATTTATGTTAGTATCAGAAATTAACACCGTTCCTTGTAGTGGCGGTAGTAGACCTGCCATTAGATACAATAAGGTAGTCTTCCCTACTCCTGACGGTCCTACAATCAACAAATGCTCTCCTTGGGAAAGATGTATATCCGGAAAAGACAATTCTTGTCCATTTTCATAGGAGTATGTAAGTCCATCTGTTCTTATCATCCTTTTTTTTTACAAAAATAAAAAAGAAATATAAATGCAACACAGTCGCATAAATTAAAAATCAATATCTTTGTCCACTTATGTTTAAAACCTTCATAATTCATTTGCTCAACACGAAAAAATCTTAATTTATGACTACCCTTTTATCCTTTACTTCAAGAGCCGATTTAGTTGGTGGTATTGCAAGTACTTTATGTTTTTTTCATTGCTTGTTGACACCAGTTCTTTTCGTAGCTAGTGCAGGCCTTACTGTTGGAGAGGCATCGCAGCCATGGTGGTGGGGTATATTAGATTTGTTGTTTTTGGCTCTTTCCGTTGTTGCCGTGTACTGGTCTGCCAAAAAAACTTCAAAACGTTGGATAGCATATGCACTTTGGCTGTTGTGGGCTACCATGGCACTACTTGTAGCCAATGAAAAAACAGAGATTATGCATCTCGCCGAAAGTATAATCTATCTGCCATCCATCGGACTTATCGCCTTGCATTTTTACAACTGGCGGTTTTGTTCCTGTGCAAACGAAAATTGTTGCGTCTCTTCTTAATGGGAATTTCATCCAACAGCTATAAGTTCAAATTCATGAGTTTTAGAATACCTACATTTTTGGGTTGGAAAGGAAATATTGTTTCCCTTATTCTAGTGTATTAATTTAGGCTGATAAGACAAGTTACCCAATAAATGACAAAAAGCAATCTGCTTGTCCAAAGAGGTGTTAGTTTGTTGCTTAACAACCAACCTTTTGGTTAAACCAATAGTCAAATTCTTTTTTAAAACTATTTTTTTTTTGCAAATTTGGTCTCTAATCAAGCAACATGGCAAAGAAAAAGGATACGGAAAAGGAGATACTAGAGGCAGCCAAAAAGATTTTTATAGAAAAAGGATATGCCGGAGCACGTATGCAGGCCATTGCGGATGAGGCGAATATAAATAAAGCGATGCTGCATTATTACTACCGCAGTAAGGAGGTTTTGTTTGATCGTATTTTGGATGGTGCCATGGAGATTATGGCCAACCATTTTATTCCGGCACTTTCCATTGATGGATCTGTTATGGAAAAGGTAGAACGTCTGGTTAGTGGGTATACAGACGCCATCACAGAAAATCCGCATATTCCGATGTTCGTGCTCAATGAACTTTCACAGAATCGGAGCAAATTTCAAAATGAGCTTAAAAACAAACTAAATGCCAATGAGGTATTTCCAAAGTTCTTGACTCAAATACATGAAGAGCAAAGACAAGGGATATTAAAGGAGATACCGGCCTATCATATGATTTTGACCATTATGTCGTTGATTGTCTTTCCATTTATCGCTAAACCGGTCTTTCAAAACATCCTGGAAGTTTCGGATCCCTTATATATGAATATGATGCAGGAACGAAAGGTAATTGTCATGAACGTTATCCGTCAATCCTTCGAAAAATAATTCTAATTCATAAAAAACAACCAAATGGTTAAATACTTTGGTTAAATCTAATTTCTTTGACTATATTTGTGTTAACCATTTGGTTAATAAATAAAATATGTTTGTCATCCACTTAAAACCACTTGGCACCTTAAGGTGTATTACCATGAGACTTCCCATAACACTTCTATTCGTGTTGGCAGGTATTCTTCCTATGCTAGGACAGGGGTCCGTTCTTCATTTGGAAGAGGCCTATAATCTGGCAGAAAACAACTACCCATTAATTAAAGATAAATTACTGTTAGACAGCATTTCGGAAACCAACTTACAAATACTAGACAGAAGACGTTACCCAACGCTAAGCCTCGTAGGAAAGGGACAATTGCAAAGTGACAATGTCCGAATTGGAGGTGAAAACTCGGACTTTCCGATCATATTCAATCTTCCACTCGAAAGTTACCAGGGCTATTTAGACCTGAACTTTGATATATTCGATGGTGGGTTAATAAAAGCGAACAAACGATTGGAAGAATCCCAACTTCTGGTCAACCAACAGGCCTTAAAAGTCAATCTAAGAAACCTTAAGGATCAGGTTAACAATTTGTTTCTTAACATCCTGTTACTGGAACAACAACGGGAACTCTTACTAACATCCATGCAAAATATTGAGACGAATATCAATATGATGCAAGCAGGTTTTGATAATGGAACGGTACTTGAAAGCGAACTTTCTAAACTCAAAGTACGGAAAATAGAACTGGAATCCGACGAGATACATCTGGAGGGAAACCTCAATGCAACTCTTGAAGTACTTTCCCGACTTTTGGGAATACCTTTGACCAAAGAAACCGAATTACTGCTTCCCACTGTGCTTTTTCAGCAAAATAAAATTGGTGTAACGCGTCCGGAACAGCAACTCTTTGAATACCGAGCCGATTTTTTAGAATCACAAAAAGAAAAGATCGATGCCAGTCGATTACCTAAATTATCTTTATTTGCTCAAGGTGGAATTGGCTATCCTAACCCCTTAAACTTTTTTGATGTTTCTTCTGCCACCTTTGGTTTGGGAGGTCTCCGCTTAAACTGGAAGGTTTTTGACTGGGGTATTGCCAAAAAAGAAAGAGAAAAAATTGAACTTCAAAAGCAGCAGGTAGCTGTAGAACGCGAAGTTTTCGAATTTAACATTGTGCGACAGCGCGAAAATTTCCAAAAAAAGATTTTAGCTCTGGACCGGCAAATCGAAAAAGAGAAGGAAATTGTTGTTCTGCAATCCGAGATTTTAAGACAGAGCGCCGTACAGTTACAGGAAGGTGTGATTAATTCTAATGACTATTTGATTCAGGTGAATGCAGAACTTTCGGCACGACAACAAATGGAGCTTCATTTAGTGCAAAAACAAAAATTACAGATTGAATACCTAACCCTTTTTGGAAAACTCTAAATCATGAAGATTTTAAAATCAACTTTACTTTATACGGCAATTATTCTTTGGTTGACCGCCTGTTCTGACAATGAAAAATCGGATGCCTATGGCAACTTTGAGGCTGTTTCTGTGACCGTGAGTGCCGAAGGAACCGGCAAATTAGTCTCTTTTAAAGTAAAAGAAGGAATGCCGTTAAAAGAAGGGGAAATCGTGGGATTGATAGATACAACCCAATTACATCTTGAAAAAATGTCCTTGTACGCCAGACTCGATGCCCTGGACGGTAAACTGCAGGAGGCCGCTCCGGATATTGCTATACTTTTGGAACAAAGAGAGATTGCTATTCGAGAGCGCAATAGGACCAAAAAACTTTTTGATCAAAAAGCCGCAACCCAAAAACAGTTAGATGATCTCAACGGACAAGTAGATTTGCTAAATCAACAAATTAATTCAACCAAACAACGCATTGGAGTTGCCAACAGAGGCATTCTTTCGGAACGAAAACCATTAGAAGCCCAGATAGCTATAATTGACGAACAGATTGGCAACCACAAGCTAATCAATCCCATTGATGGAACCGTTTTATCCAAAATTATGGAAGAATCAGAGTTCGTGACCAGAGGCACCCCGCTTTTCAAAATCGCCAATTTGAACACCCTAAAACTGAAGGCTTATACCAGTGCGACTCTATTACAAAAAACAAAACTTAATGATATAGTTAGTGTTTTAGTGGATGATGGGAAAGACGAATACAAACATTTAGAAGGAAGGGTAGTTTGGATTGCCAGCGAAGCCGAATTTACGCCCAAAACCATCGAAACCAAAGAAGAACGGGTCAATTTAGTCTATGCAGTGGACATAGAAGTATTAAACGACGGAAGTCTTAAAATAGGAATGCCCGGGGAGGTTCGGTTTAATGCCACAACGGATTAACGGTTTTATATGCTGGCGATAGAGGCAAAAAATATTAGTAAATCCTACGGAACGGTTAAAGCGCTACAAGATATATCCTTATCGGTTAGTACTGGAGAACTATTTGGATTAATAGGACCCGATGGGGCAGGGAAATCTACACTCTTTCGGATATTCACCACCTTGCTTTTACCAAATGAAGGAGAGGCTACCGTCGCAGGTCACAACGTTTCTACTGAATATAAAGCAATACGAAAAAAAGTGGGATACATGCCAGGTAAATTCTCACTTTATCAGGATTTATCCATAGAAGAAAACCTAAGCTTTTTTGCTACCATTTTTGGCACCACTATCCAGGAGAACTACGAATTGATCAGGGATATTTATGTGCAGATAGAACCGTTTAAAAATCGACTTGCCGGAAACCTCTCAGGGGGAATGAAACAAAAACTAGCCCTTTGTTGTGCTCTTATCCATAAACCGGAGGTACTTTTTTTGGATGAACCGACCACTGGTGTAGATGCCGTAAGTCGCAAGGAGTTTTGGGAGATGCTACAGCGCTTAAAAGAGAAGGGAATTGCTATCCTGGTTAGTACACCTTATATGGATGAAGCGGCACTTTGCGACCGTATCGCACTCATTCAAAATGGAAAAATATTACAAACAGATACTCCGGATAACTTAAAAAAGTCATTTGCACATCCACTGTACGCGGTCAAATCCAGAGATACCTATAAATTATTGAAGGGCCTACGAGAAGCTCCGTATACTCGCTCCGTTCTTCCGTTTGGGGAGTACTTGCATTTGACTACGAACGAAGATCAATCCGTACCGGAAATAAAAAACGATTTAGAAAGGAAAGGTTTTAAAGATATAGAAGTAAATACCATCGAAGCTACTGTTGAGGATGTTTTTCTGGAACTGAGTGAAATTGAAGAATCGATAACCCATATCAATGAGTAAGAAGGCGATAAAAGTAGAAAACTTGACCAAGCGGTTTGGCGATTTTACCGCAGTCGATGCTATTACTTTTGAGGTCGAAAAAGGAGAAATTTTTGGATTTCTAGGAGCCAATGGTGCGGGTAAAACGACTGCAATGCGTATGCTCATAGGCTTGAGTAAGCCTACTTCTGGTAATGGATTTGTAGCGGGTTTCGACATCAATTCTGAGTCCGAAAAAATAAAGAAGGGAATTGGGTATATGAGTCAAAAATTCAGTTTATACAATGACCTGACGATTCGAGAAAACATTCGCTTTTATGGAGGTATATACGGATTGTCAAAAAGGAAGATCGCAGAAAAAACAGAGGAAATATTAAAAGACCTGAACCTTTACGAAGTTGCAAAAAAACCTGTATCGGAACTTCCCTTGGGTTGGAAACAGCGTTTGGCTTTTGCCGTATCCATGGTTCATGACCCGGATATTGTCTTTCTCGACGAGCCAACAGGAGGAGTAGACCCGTACGTACGAAGACAGTTCTGGGAGACCATATACCAACAAGCCGATGCCGGACGAACTATTTTTGTTACCACCCACTATATGGACGAAGCTGAATATTGCGATCGGGTATCCATCATGGTTGCTGGTAAAATAGAAGCCTTGGATACTCCAGACAAATTAAAGGCACAGTTTAATTCGCCATCGATGGATGATGTCTTTTTAAAACTAGCGAGATGACTTTTTTAAAAGTAAAACAAATGAAAACACTATTTTTTACGGGAGTAGCCATTTTTCTAACCTATATAGCTACATCTCAAGACACAGCTAATGTGACGGTACATATTGATGTAATTAAAGATCAAGGTAAAGGTCAATTGGTCTTTATGTTATTTGATCAGGAAGATGGGTTTCCCAAGGTTGTGGATAAAGCGAAATATAAGGTGGAGATTAAGGAAGTCAAAGCTAGAACGAGTCATACCTTCCAAAACATTCCTTATGGAGCGTATGCCATTTGTATTTTTCATGACAAAAATAAAAACGGTGAAATTGATACCAATTTTATAGGTATGCCTAAAGAACACGTGGCTGCATCGAATATGACCGCCATGGGAAAACCAACCTTCCAAAAGAGCCAAATTGGGATTTATAAACCAGAAACATCTGTTACGTTAGATTTTATAAACGACTAGTAATGTTTAAGATATTTAAGGCATTTGTTAGAAAGGAAATGTACCACATCATAAGGGACAAACGCACCTTACTGATTCTTTTTGGCATGCCCATAGCTCAAGTACTCATTTTTGGTTATGCGGTAACAAATGAGTTCAAGGATGCGAATATCGACATCTATGACCAAGCTAAAGACAATCTAAGTCAGGAGTTGGTTCAGCATATGCAAAGTTCAGGTCATTTTACGGTCGATAGAGAAATACAATCGGAAAAAGAGCTTGAAGAAGGTTTTAAGGCAGGGACCACCAAACTGGTTGTTGTAATCCCATATGGTTTCTCTTCCGAACTATCCAATGACAAGTCCGTTACCGTACAATTATTGGCTGATGGATCCGATCCTAACAATGCCAATACCTTAACACAATATGCCGTAAGCATGATCCAGAGTTTTCATCAGGCCCGATTAGAGAAAACTAAAAATCCCTACCAAATCGACATCCAAACACGGATGCTTTATAATCCCCAGTTAAAGAGCGCCCATAATTTTGTCCCTGGTACTATTGCCCTCATTTTACTGATTATTTCGGCCATGATGACCTCCTTAACCATCGCCAAGGAAAAGGAAACAGGCACCATGGAAATATTATTGGTATCACCACTTCCGCCCTTGCTAATTATACTAGGCAAGGTTGCACCTTATGCGATATTATCCTTTATCGATGCATTGTTGGTATTGATATTGGGTTATTTTGTATTCGATGTGCCAATCGTTGGAAATATAGTATTGTTACTCGTTGTATGCTTTTTGTACGTGGTAGTAGCACTGGCCCTGGGAACCCTTATCTCAACGGTTTCAAAAACTCAGCAAGATGCCATGTTGCGGTCCTTAATGGGACTTATGATGCCCTCGATGCTTCTATCAGGTTTTATTTTTCCCTTAGCCAGCATGCCTAAGGTTTTACAGATTATAGGGTCCATTATCCCTGCTACCTATTTTATTGAGGTTTTGAAAGGAATTATGCTAAGAGGAACTGGTCTTGGCCCTGTTTTATGGCATGTCATGATTTTGATTTTTATGGCAATTGTGCTGTTAGCCCTGACTTATAGGAAATTTAAAATACGTTTGGAATAAAAATGAAAATACTAGGATACCTCATACAAAAAGAATTCATACAGATCTTTCGCAATAAGGCTTTATTGCCGATGATGACTATTCTACCCATTGTCCAACTGATCGTATTGAGTAATGCAGCCTCCAATGAGGTCAAAAATATTAACCTGGTTATCTTAGATCAGGACAAGAGTGAACAATCCCGACTTCTTATTCGAAAAGTGGTTGCCAACGACCGATTCTCATTGGTAGATTCTCCAAACAGTAAAAAGGAGGCAATGGAAGCCATACAGCAAGATAAAACGGATATCATTCTAGAAATTCCTAGAAATTTTGAACAAGACTTTCTACGCAAAGAAAGACCGAAATTACAAATATTGGTAAATGCTATAAATGGACAGCAAGCCACCGTAGGCTTAGGATATCTGAATAATATCATTGTCTCGTTTAACGGAGAATTAATTGCAGAAGTAGCTTCCAAGGAACAAATGCCACAAAAAGCTCAAATCCAGGTTGCCTCAAGAAATTGGTACAATCCAGAAATAGAGTACACACACTTTATGGCTCCAGGGATATTAGCCGAATTGACAGCCTTACTTACCATTGTACTTTCCGCAATGAATGTGGTTAGAGAGCGCGAGATGGGCACCATTGAACAAGTTAATGTGACCCCAATAAAAAAATGGCAATTTATCTTGGGCAAATTAACCCCATTTTTATGTGTTGGCCTTGTTCTTCTATCCGTAGGACTGATTGCAAGCAAATTAATTTTCAACATCCCAATGCTCGGAAATATTGGTATTTTATTTGTCTACGGAATTGTCAATCTAATCGCAGTTTTGGGTCTTGGATTGTTGATTTCAAATTTTGCAAATACCCAACAACAGGCAATATTTGTGGCTTTCTTTTTTATCTTGATTTTTGTGTTGATGTGTGGCCTGTTTACCCCCATCGACAGTATGCCTAAATGGGCGCAATATTTCACCATTCCGAATCCGCTAGCTCATTTTATTTCTGTTTCCAGAAAGATTCTTATGAAGGGAAGCGGCTTGGCTGATATCAAAATGGAGTTTATCTATACCTTTATTTTAGCGATTGTGTTTAACACCTTAGCTATTTGGAGTTATAAAAAACAATCATAACAGATGCGATTTAACATAAAACGAGTAGCAAAATTCGCCGGTATATTTCTTCTGCTGTTAGTTATTGCGGGGGCGATAGCCTGGTTCGGTTTTTTAAGACCTGATCCACCCCCAATCTCAGCGGAAGACAGGACAAAGATATTCCTGATGCCTCTACCCTCCGAACTTACATTGGGAAAGGATATATTCCGCATACAAACGGGTTTCGATGTAGCATTTACTGGTATGGAAACACCCAGAATAAAGAAGGCCGTTAATCGATTTACCGGTCAACTACAGCAAAGACTTGGAACCTCTTTTGAAAGCAAGAAAGATGGTACTCTGTTACTGAGCTTTCTTAACAAAAGCAGTGAATATCCCTCCGGAGAAGAAGATGAATCCTATACCTTGTCCATAAAACGGAATAAAATCGAGCTTACAGCCCCGATGGAATTAGGTATTTTGCATGGCTTGGAAACCCTTTCACAATTAGTCGTAATAGAAGAAGAAAACTACCATTTTCCAACCATCGAAATAAAAGACAATCCCCACTATCCTTGGCGCGGATTAATGATCGATGTTAGTCGTCATTGGATCCCAAAAGAGGTTATCCTAAGAAATTTGGATGCAATGGCAGCAGTGAAAATGAATGTACTACATCTGCATTTAACAGATCATCAAGGGTTCCGTATGGAATCTAAAACCTTTCCCAGACTACATGAAATGGGTTCCAACGGAGACTATTTTACGCAAGATGACATGAAGGAGATAATTCGTTACGCAGCTGACCGTGGCATACGAGTGGTACCCGAATTTGATCTTCCCGGCCATTCTGCCTCCTGGTTTTTAGGCCACCCTGAGTTGGCAAGCGGCCCAGGGCCGTATATACTTCAGACAAGTTTTGGCGGAGAGGCGATTATGGATCCCACAAAAGAAAGTACCTATGAATTCTTAGACGCCTTTTTCGGTGAAATGGCAACACTCTTTCCAGATAACTATGTGCATATCGGAGGAGACGAAGCTGCCGCGACCCATTGGAATGAAAATCCTGAAATTCAGAAATTCATGGAGCAAAAAGGAATAGACGACAATCAGGCCCTCCAGGGGTACTTCAACGAACGAGTACAAAAAATCCTTAAAAAGTACGGGAAAACGATGCTGGGATGGGACGAAATCCAGGATGGGAATTTACCAAAGGAAGAAATTGCCATACAAGCCTGGAGAAACCATAAATCCTTATGGAAGGCCGCCCAAGAGGGTAGTAAAGGTATACTCTCTTCGGGATATTATTTGGATCATAAACAATCAGCTCATTTTCATTACAAAGTAGACCCTGAAGTTATTCAGGGAGCGGTTACCATTGATATAGATTCTATACACTGGAAGAGTTATCACAACCATATGGCGATGAACGACATGAAAATGGAGAGTGATTTATACTTGTTCGGTGAGGGACCAGAGCATACAGGAATTATGAACTTTATGGGTAATTCTTTTGGCTTTACGGATGGTGTTTTTGCCGATGACGTCTTAACCTTCACTCACGAAGCACAATTCGGCACTTTGAATTACGAATTAAAAACGAAAGCCGATTCCTTAGTTGGTGAGACAAATATTTCCGTCTTTACAATTAACATAAAAGGAAAACAAACAGGTGGTTCTGAAATGCCTAACGGTGTTCCCCTTCCAAAATTCGAAAAAATTGAACCCCTGACTCTGGATCAATTGAAAAATATTTTGGGCGGGGAAGCCTGTATGTGGACCGAACTTGCCGATGCCAACACTCTGGAATCACGAATTTGGCCAAGGGCCGCCACCATTGCTGAAAAATTATGGAGTCCCAAAGAACTTACAGAGGATTCCGACGATATGTACCGCAGGTTGATGGTCATGGATGATTATTTGGAAGAACTTGGAACGCAACACAAAAATGGTGGGCAAAGGATTATCAAAAACATGGTGGAGACAAAATACCAAAATCCCCTAAAAATTTTAGTTGAGGTTTTACAAGAGGACAAACTATTTAATCGGATGTCGATCTACGACAGCCTTCCCAACGTTGCTACCCCTTTAAACCGAATCGTCGATGCTGCCCGGCCAGAAAGCTATGTCGCCTATCAATTCGGGAAAAATGTAGATGCATGGTTAGAAACTTCTGATGCAACCTTGAAATCAGAACTTTTGAAACAACTTAAAACCTGGCAGGTAAACCATCAAAAATTGCTACCTGCTTTTGAAAAAAATGAGCGATTAAAAGAGGTGGAACCTCACTCCCTACATTTGTCGAAATTGGCTAATTTAGGCTTACAAGCTTTCAACAATCCATCTCGATTACAAGAGAACACAGAACGGGATACTCTATTCCAGGCTTCCAGAAAAGCATATGGCGGAACCCTGATGAACATAGTAGATCCTATCCAGAAATTGACTAATAACACAAAACAGAGAACAAATTAATTTATATAAATAAGGACAATAAGATGAAAAAGTTTCTAAAAATCACGGCAAAAATAATTGGTGGAATCGTATTACTCCTATTATTAGTCTATGGCATATTCTGGGCAAAATGGAGCTTCCAGGCCACTTCGGATATGAAATTGGCAGGAGAGGAAGCCCCTACCCTAGTGGTTAATGGTAAATCGTTCCGAGATCTTAACAAAAACGGAAAACTCGACGTATATGAAGATAAGACTGCCGATATCGAAGCACGGATCGACGATCTTTTAGCTCAAATGACTGCAGAGGAAAAAGCAGGGTCCATGTTTATTCACATGACTGTTATGGGCTCCGATGGAGAGTTAAACAAGGTACCCACTATTACCAATCCTTTTTCACTTCTTTTGGAAACCACCCCAGAACAAATGTTGCGGAAAAATATGAATCACTTTAATGTAATGATGACTCCTTCGGCTATAGAAACCGCAAATTGGAACAATAATATGCAAAAATTAGCAGAACGGACTCGTTTAGGAATCCCCGTAACCATTGCTACCGATCCCAGACATGGAGCTGGTTTTAATGCTGGGACGAGCGTTGCATCTCGTTTTTTTTCTCGTTGGCCTTCACAACTTGGTATGGGAGCAACCAGAGACTCTGCCCTTGTTCGAGAATTTGGAGACATAGCGCGTCAGGAATATGTTGCCTTGGGTCTCAGACTGGCATTGCATCCTATGGCCGACCTTGCTACAGAACCCAGATGGGCCAGAGTAAATGGCTGCTTTAGTGAAGACGCCTATTTGGCTGCCAAGTTAACTGAAGCCTACGTCCTCGGTTTTCAGGGGGATAGTTTATCGAATACCAGTGTTGCCTGTATGACGAAACACTTTTCGGGCGGTGGTCCTCAGGAAGATGGTCTGGATGCCCATTTTGCTTCGGGCAAGGGACAGGCTTATCCTGGCAATAATTTCGATTACCACGTAATCCCATTTACCGAAGGAGCATTCAAGGCTAAGACAGCTCAGATTATGCCGTATTATGGTATTCCAAACGGACAAACCAGCGAGGAAGTAGGTTTTGCCTTCAACAAGGAAATTATTACCGATTTATTGCGCGACTCTTTAAACTACGAGGGAGTTATTTGCACTGATTGGGGCTTGGTGACCGATATGCCGGTAAAACAAGCATCAGCTTGGGGAGTAGAACATCTATCGGAAAAAGAACGCGTTGAGAAAATACTGGATGCAGGCTGCGATATGCTTGGAGGTGAATCACGGCCCGATTTAATCCTCGAACTTTTAGAAGAGGGTTCTATCTCGGAAGAACGATTGGATGAATCGTTGCGACGCATTTTCAGAGATAAATTTCGACTGGGACTTTTTGATGATCCCTATGTGGACGTAGAGGGCTTAGATATTGTCGGGAACCCAGAATTTGTAGCCAAAGGCAAAGAAGCACAGCGAAAGGCCTTGGTATTGCTAAAAAATGAAAACAATTTTCTTCCCCTCTCTTCCGACAAAAAAGTTTATATCGAAGGTATGGCCGAAGGTTTGGAGCAAAGTAATCCACAAATTGTTACGGATATATCGGAGGCAGATGTGATAATCAAGAAACTAGAGACGCCTTCTTCACCACCTATTGGAGATGATCTTTTAGAACGACTTATGCCACAGGGAAGACTAGATTTCCCGCAAGATGAAAAAGAGGAAATCTTGGAACTCATCTCGTCTAAACCATCTATTACTGTTTTGAAAATGGATAGAGCAACCGTTGCGCCCGACATCAATGCTGCAAGCAAGGCCGTCATTGCAGATTTTGATTGTGAAGATGAAATCATTTTGGAATTGGTATTCGGAAAGTTTCGCCCTACAGGTAAACTCCCGATTGAAATACCCTCTTCTGTAGAGGCCGTTGAAAACCAAAAAGAAGACGTTCCCTATGATTCTGAGGATCCACTTTATCCTTATGGACATGGCTTATCTTTTTAATATCATGATATCCAGAGGGAATGAAATAATACTTTTAGAATATTGCGTTTAAACCATATCCGTAGCAGTAGATTAGTTTCCCCAGTAGAATAAAGCTTAAGTTTATCTGTATGATGCAATACTATATTTCATAGGTATGCTGCATAGGAAACGAGTAATTGGTTAAATAAACTCCCATTACAAGCAGCTTATTAAAATTGTCATAATAAGACTTCTGTGACCTAATATACAATTTTGTTTAACTATATTTGTAAAAAGTTAGTCAAAATAATGTTAATTAATAATTGTAGTCAATAATTTCAAGAAGTGGAACTAAATGTAATAGGAACAAAACTGGAGCCTTGTTAACCAATCCAGCCACAGGTTACTTCAGGGATGGCTACTGCAGAACTATCTCTGAAGACTATGGAAGTCATGTAGTTTGTGCGATCATGACTACTGAATTTCTGGAATACTCAAAAAAAAGAGGGAACGATTTAACCACTCCTATACCCCAATGGCAATTCCCTGGACTAGTAGAAGGTTCCAAGTGGTGTCTATGCATATCCAGATGGTTAGAAGCGGAAAAGGCAGGTGTTGCTCCTAAGGTGATTCTCAAAGCAACCCATCAAAAGGCTCTGGAATATACTTCAATAGAACTCTTGAAGAAATACGAGGCAATTGAACAATAATAGAAGTCAACTTACAATGCATATTGGTCACAAGAAAAGTTTAAAGCAGCGCTATACTTGAAAAGAGAAGACATTAATATCGTATGGTTAAAGCGTGACCTTCGTTTGCAAGACCACGAACCACTTTCTAGAGCAGAAAAATCAGGAATACCGTATTACATCATTTATCTATTCGAACCATCCCTAGTAAACTATGCGGATACCAGTCTACGTCATTTACAGTTCGCTTACCACTCCCTATTGGCAATGAATGATAAACTGGCTCCTTTGAAGCGGGAAGTAGCTATTTTTTACGAGGAAGCCCCAGCCGTATTCGAATACTTGCATTCACAATTCAATATAAAAAACCTATTCAGCTTTCGCGAAAGCGGTATACAAATGAGCTGGGAACGGGATAAAGAAGTTGCTACCTTCTGTGAACAAAACAACATTAATTGGGTACAATCGCAACGTGATGGCATATTACGTGGTATTAAAAACCGTGATAATTGGAATAGGGAATGGCATCGCAAAATGCATCAACCTATTATTCAAAACAACTTTTCTGTAGGTAGCACAATCATTTTAAAGCATGCGTTTCCATTACCGTCTGACATGGTTGCAAAATTGCAAACCTATCCTAAATCTTTTCAACCCGCAGGGGAACTAAACGCTTGGTGGTATTTAAAATCCTTCACTGAAAAAAGAGGTTTTAATTATCAAAAACATATTTCTAAACCACATGAGAGCAGAACCGCTTGTAGTAGACTATCCCCTTATATCGCATGGGGCAACCTCAGTGTGAGGCAGGTATTTCAGTACATCGACACACACCCCAATCGCAGACAACATGGTCGAGCTTTTTCAGCCATGCTGACTCGTTTGCATTGGCACTGTCATTTTATTCAAAAATTTGAAATGGAATGCAGCTACGAAAACCAATGCATCAATAAGGGCTATGAATTGTT
>CAZWPZ010000240.1:0-3154 GCA_964636005.1 uncultured Eudoraea sp. | reverse complement strand
GGCCATTGTGGCAAATTACAGAGGAGCGAAAGAAGCAAGTGTTTTTAAAGAAATTGATTTTTTAGGGTACCCATTTTCTATTTCAGAGAATTTTCAAATGCGCAATACCCATAAGACAATTGCAGAATCCATTGAAACCCTAAAGGCTATATTACAATTGGCTGAGGAAACAAATAAAGAAGTAGTTACCTATATATCTATGGGTTTTGGAAACCCATATGGTGATCCGTGGGATGTGGACATAGTTGCAGACTGGACAGAAAAACTGGCAGCTCTAGGCGTTACCATTTTGTCCTTGTCGGATACCATAGGTAGTTCTACACCCGTGGACATACACTATTTGTACAGCAATTTAATTCCTAGATTCCCTGATATAGAATTTGGGGCACATTTGCATACTACTCCTTCTAAATGGCACGAAAAGGTAGACGCTGCTTTTAAGGGAGGGTGTAGGAGGTTTGACGGAGCTATTCAAGGTTTAGGAGGTTGCCCAATGGCCAAAGATGAGCTCACGGGAAATATGCCTACAGAGAAGTTGTTATCTTATATGACTTCAAGAAAGTGCGAATCCGGAGTTAAATGGATGGCCTTTGAAGCAGCTTATAACAAAGCCCTGGAACTCTTTGGCGAATACCATTAAAACTTTGGATATTCAAGAATAGTACACCTATTAATATTTCAGCATAATTCCCAAATAGGCTCCAAATGGATGCCCAGGTCGCAGCCCAGCAGGTACTCTGGATACCGCGTAAGTTTCATCCAGAAGGTTAATAATTCTTCCATTAACGCTAAAATGAGAATTGACATAATATTCACCAGACAAGTCTAATACAAAACTGGAGGGCACCAATTCTTCTGGCGGAATGGATCCTGTTCCAGCTTTCGTTCTGAATTCTCCATTATATCTCCCACTTAAATTTATTTGAAAGTCTGGGTGTTCTAGGGAAACCATAGCATTAAACTGGTTTTTAGGGATATAGGGTAATTCGTCGCCAATGGTAACTTCACCCCAAATGTCATTCGGACTGTCAAAACTAGACAGGAATTCAGTATAGGTATAGGTGTAGGCAACGGTTACAGGAAGATTCAATTTATCATGGTTGCCCAAGAGATTGTAGTTTAGGAGAACCTCTGCTCCTGCGACGTTGACTTCTCCAGCATTAAACTGATCAAGACTTCCGGTACCTCCTGTAGCTGCTAAATCACTTCCCAGCAAGTTGCTGTAATCGTTAAAAAAACCAACGACTTCCCCAGAAAAATTACCATAGGTAAACCTACTTCCCAGCTCGTAGTTAATACTCTCTTCCGGTTTCTCACCAACAGTGCTTGTAGGAGGAGAGAAGCCTTTATGAATACCACCAAAAAGAGAAAGCTGATTGAAGTTATAGTTAAACCCAATTCCTGGAATCCAGACATCTACAGAATTCTCACGTGTTTTTAGGGAACCCCCATTTCTTGTTACGTCGTCCTTGCCATAGTCTTTTCTGCCTAGGGTCATATTTTCGTAGCGCAGTCCTGGTGTAAGCGTTAAGTTTTTATATTTAAATTTATATAGGGCAAAGGCAGCGAAGGCATTGGCATCACTTATTCGATTGGCATCTGTTCCTGGTGCTCCAGCGGTAGTTAAGTTCATTATACCGTTGGTTATACCGTAGGCATCTACCCATTGAAATCTATCCTCTTTGTCGTAGTGAATTCGCGCCCCAATTTCTATGTCATGAAAGGTGTTCTCACCACTCCAGTGATAGTCTAGTTTTGTTTGGATACCCTTAGAGACATATCTTCTATTGTTGGCTTTTACTAATAAAGCATCGGCTGCAACGTCCTGGTTGCCAGCAATAACATTGTAATAAGCTTCATTTTCTTCTGGGTTTGCCAGGATTCCGGCAATTCCTCTGTTATCTCCATTGAGGTTGACCGATCCCAATTTATACCAGTTTCTACTAAAGCCATTGTAGTACGCAGTGGTTGTGATATTGAAATAGTCATTAAAGTCTAGCAGATAGGTCGCTGCAAATTGTACGTGGTCATTAATCATTTCATCTATCTGTGATCCTGCATATCTTCTATAGGGCGTATCTTCAAAATCCTGATCTGTTAAACCCACATAGGTTTCATTGGAATCTTCATCTGAGTACTGAAATTTAAGGTCCAGAACTTGTCTCAATTTAGCAGAGGCGGATGAGTTCACTCTAAATTTGGCCACCAGATCGTTTTTATCGAATCCCGTATTTCCTCCATTATCTAATTCTTTAAATCCGTCAGAATTAAAGTTGAGGTATTCTATATGATACCCAAAATTTTCTTTGGAATCACCAAGTTTCGCATGTAATTGTCCACTGTTGAAACTTCCATAGCTGGCCAAGAGAGAAGCACTAAACGTTTCTGGAATAGCAGATGAAATCATGTTTATGGCACCACCCGTTGTAAAAGGACCATATTGTATTTGACTACTTCCTTTTAGAATTTCTACGCCTTGCATCCTTGCAACCGAAGGAAAATAATAAGCAGCAGGGGCACTGTAGGGAGCCGGAGCAATTAGAACCCCGTCTTCCATAAGTGTAATTTTGGCACTTCTTTCAGGAGATGTTCCTCTCAAACTAATGTTTGGACGTAGCCCAAATCCGTCTTCTTCAACATAAGTAACTCCTGGAACAGACCGAAGAACTCTGTTCACGTCCGTATAGTTAAATTTGAGTAGTTCTGGTTCAGAAACATAGTATGCAGATCCGGTGCGGTTTTTCGCCTGGAACTTACTTCCCAGAATAACATTGGCCGATATGACCACTTCATCTAGACGCACTAGTGTACTATCTGCTGGATTTTTAGGAGTGGTTGTGGTTTGGGCAGTGCTTACAAATACGCTCATACCCAATAGTATGCAAATTGAAAATGACTTCATTTATTTGGACTAATTATAAATAGATTGGCTATAACAGCTGCAAATGTACATTGGTTTTTTACTTCTGCAAAGCTTATTTAGAATAAATAAATATAAAATTTCTAGTAATTTGACCTTCAATTATATAGAAGTCAAGAAAAAATAATAAGGAAGTAGATAATCTGGGTTCTCCAGTGCAGATCCCATAAAAAACCGTATATTTGCACGCAATTAATCCTTAATTGCCATGGAAGCTCACCTGAATAAAATTGT
>CAZWPZ010000239.1:0-9419 GCA_964636005.1 uncultured Eudoraea sp. | reverse complement strand
ACCTCACTCTCTAACTGCTCCGAAGGTGCTTTAAGTACTCCCTTGGACCAGCGAACCCTGCCCATACTATTTTCTGTCGTAACAAAATTGCCTTCTTTTTGACCTTTTTCTTTTTCAGATCTTCCATAAGTTGGTAGTAACAAGGCTTTTTTTCCAGTTACCAAATGACTCCTGTTGAGTTTGGTACTCACCTGCACGGTTAAACTACATTGTTGGAGGGCTTCGGCCGTAAAATCTGTATCCGATGCCGCCATCAGGAAATTTCCTCCTAAGGCCATGAATACGGACGCTTTCCCCTCGTGCATGGCCTTTATGGCACCAACTACATCCACTCCTACCGCGGTAGGCGGTTCAAACCCCATAAATTCCGATATTCTTGCGTTGAGTTCTTTGTTGACATAATGCATGATGCCCACCGAACGGTCTCCCTGCACGTTACTATGGCCTCTTACCGGGCAAGTCCCGGCAAAAGGTTTCCCTATAGCCCCTTTTAACAACAGAAGGTTCACATATTCCTTAATGGTATCCACCCCGTTTTTGTGTTGGGTAAGCCCCATTGCCCAGCAAACCACTATTTTTTCCTTATTAGCCAGAACAGAAACCACAGCATCAATAGTTTCTTCTTCGACGGCACACAGCTCTAGCAATTCTTGTTCGGTATATGTCTCCAAATCAGCTATCAAAGCCTCTTTCCCACTGACATAATTCTTTAAAAAGCTATGATCCAGTACATTCCCTCGTTCCTCATCCAATCGGACCAATTTCTTTAATACTAACTTGATAAGAGAAATATCCTGATTGATCTTAACCGGAAGGTGGTAGTCGGCAATAGCGGTACCCAAACCCACTAAACCTTTGACAGTTTGGGGGTTATTAAAATGAACCAAACCCGCTTCTTTTAAAGGATTTATGCTCACAACCACTCCCCCATTCTCTTTACACTTTTCCAGAGCCGATAACATTCTTGGATGGTTGGTCCCCGGATTTTGTCCGGCTACAATTACCACTTCTGCTCCGTAAAGATCTTCCAGCTTAATGGATCCTTTACCAATTCCCAATGTTTCGGACAAGGCCACCCCACTGGATTCGTGACACATATTAGAGCAATCGGGCATATTGTTTGTGCCGAACGCCCGGACAAACATGCCGTATAAAAATGCTGCTTCATTGCTAGAGCGACCCGAAGTATAAAAAATGGCTTCATTAGGGTCCTTCAGCCCCTTAAGTTCTTTTGCAATTAACTGATATGCCTTCTCCCAACTTATTGGCTTATAGTGCACCTCGCCTTCTTCTAAAACTAAAGGCTCTGTTATTCTTCCCAAGGCATTTATTTCATAGTCTGTTAAATGGGATAATTCCTCTACAGAGTTTTTCGCAAAAAAATCCTGCCCAATATGCGATGTGGTAGCCTCATCGGCTAAGGCCTTGGCACCATTTTCACAATATTCACCAAGTTTTGAGGGCTTTTCCGGATCAGGCCATGCACAGCTTGGACAATCAAAACCGTCCTTTTGATTCATCTTCATTAGGGTCGACATGGCCCTTACTACACCCATCTCTTTAAAACTGTGCTTCATTGCCGCAGCAATCCCTTTTTTCCCAGCCGCATAAGACGCTGGCTGTTTGACTTCCAAAGACATGAAATCCTCAGGACCTCGAACACATATATTTCTTTTATAACTAGTACTCATATATTATCTAAAGTATTACTTTAATAATAAATTTGAATTAATTCTACCGGGATACCTAATCTTTTAGCATCCAGATTTATGCAACAAAAAAAGCATTTAGTCCTTTCTTCCAACTAAAATACAACAATAACGGAGATAGGTTTAATCCTACCGAAATAACTCGATTTTAATAAATAAAATCTTATAATTCTGTTATACCTGCAGTTGCAACTTTATAGTGTACTTTTGCCGGATGGTTATTTCACGTAAATCCCAATTAGAATTTGTAGCCTTGATGGCTGCACTTATGTCCATAGCGGCATTGGCTCTTGATGCTCTTTTACCAGCTCTAGATATCATTGGTGTTGCCATAGGAGTAACAGACCCTGCACAAAACCAATTATTGATTACCCTTTTTTTTCTAGGCCTTGGTACAGGGCCACTCCTATTCGGACCTATCTCGGACAGTGTAGGCAGAAAACCAGTAGTCTACATCGGATTTGCAATTTTTATCGCGGCCAGTCTTTTATGTGTTTATTCTACAAGTTTTAGTGGAATGATTACTGGTCGCATACTTCAGGGAATAGCCTTATCTGCTCCCAGAACCATAAGTGTGGCTATGATAAGAGACCGCTATAGTGGGGACTATATGGCACGCGTTATGTCTTTTGTCACCGTGGTTTTTATATTGGTTCCTATAATTGCCCCTGCCTTAGGAAAGAGTATTTTGGACATATTCAATTGGGAAGCTATTTTCCATGTGCAACTATTTTTCAGCATCCTCGTTTGTCTCTGGTTTTGGAAAAGACAACCCGAAACCTTGATACCGAGGAAGCGGGTGTCGTTTCGTGCTAAGATTTTTGTTGATGGTTTTTTTGAGCTAATCTCCTATAGACAAACCACCTTATTTACCTTAATCTGGGGATTTATCACTGGGTCTTTTTTGGTATATCTCAGTACGTCACAGCAAATATTTCAGGAACAGTATGCGCTTAAGGAGTCCTTTCCGTACATCTTTGGTGCTCTGGCAATTACAATAGGCACGGCTACTTTAGTCAATGGTACTTTGGTGTTGCGATTTGGAATGCTCCGTTTAGTAAGTGTTTCTGCCATAGCTTACGCTCTTGTTGCGACTACCTATGTGGCCTTGTTCCATGACGGTGTTAACCCACCTTTTATAATACTTCTGCTGTTTTGTGGACTACAATTTTTTGCAGTGGGCTTTTTGTTTGGAAACTTACGAGCCATGGCCATGGAACCAGTTGGACATATCGCGGGTATTGCGGCTGCTATTACTGGATTCATAGCAACTATTATGGGCGTCGTGATTTCAACCTTTATCGGTAAGTATGTGATAGATAGTGTACTCCCGATGTTTATTGGTTTTATGGTATGCGGAATTTTATCCTTACTTATTCTGGCTATCTTTTATTTCCGACGCAATAAAGCCAATAGAATACCCGTACACACTTAAGGTTTGTTGTGTGTAGAATTAAGAATATAAAAAAAGCGTGTCTCCCGACACGCTTTCTATTTACATATTACATTTCATTATTGCTGCAACAATCCTTGTCCTTCTATCCATGGCGCTCCTGCAGCCTTAAGTTTGGACTCCAGAGACGGTAAGGTCGATGATTGGTAAGCGGCCAATTTCGACTTAACACTCGCAAGATACTGTTGGGCTGTTGCCAAAGCAGCTTTATGATTTTCAGTTGGTCCGTAGGTGCTGCTGGTGAGAGCCGTTTCTCCTGTGTCAAGACCATCACTGGCACTAGGCTTCTGCCTCTCTCCTATCTCCGCTTTAGCTTTATTTCCATTTAAATCAGCATCTAAAGCCTGAAGTGTTGCTTTTGCTTCAAATAATTCCTGAGCCAGTTGTGATGTTGGCTTAGTAGCTTTTAAGAGAGCCCTCTGCATAGCATTAATTTGCTGAAGACTTCTGGAAAGCACGGTCTCCGTTGCTTTGAGATCTTGCTGAAAGAGTTCAAACTTCTTTCTGAATGCAATGATTTCCTCAGGCGTTGCACCTTCTAATGCACCTTTTGCCAAAGGAACCACTTCAAAAGACTGTTCCGCACCAAGAGCGCTTAATTTTCCGTCTACCATCTTCCAAAGCTGAACTGAATATGCCCCTGGAGTAGCCATTATATAGTCGTTATCCCACTCATCTTCTTCTTGTTCGGGTGCTTCGAGGTCCACACCACTTCTATCCGAAAGATCGAGGGCCCAATTAACACGGTTAAACCCTTTTTTATTGGTCCCTTCTACTACTTTCACAACTTCTCCACTACTGTTTTTCACGGTTAAAAGGAATGCAGGTGTCTCCTGCAGTTTTTCTGCCTCTAAAGCATCCCATCCAGGAAACGGAATAGAAGACTTCCCTTTTTCACTCATCTTTCTTTGTGATGCCAAGCTAGGGATAGAATCTTTTAAGTAATAGGTGAATATTGCCCCGAAAGGAGGGTTTTTTGCTGCATATTGATTGGAACCCTGTGCATATCTCGCCGCTTTAGGAACATACCAGTAAGCAGGTTTTACTTCAAATAGATGTGCTTCCTTACCCTTTACCGACTCGTATTCACGCAAAGGCGACATATCGTCCAATATATAGAAACCTCTACCAAAGGAGGCTGCCACCAAGTCGTTCTCACGTCTTTGAATCGTAATATCCCGGATAGGAATAGTAGGCAAACCTGAGTTTAATGGGTTCCATTGGGCTCCCCCGTTTGAAGTATAATATACCCCATTTTCCGTAGCAGCAAACAGCAGGTTTTTCTTTACATGGTCCTGAACCAATCTCCAGGTTAGCAAAGATTTGGGAAGATTCCCATTTATTAACCTCCAGCTTCGGCCCTTATCTGTACTCTTTAATAAGAAGGGTCTAAAGTCGCCTGACTTATGATTGTCTAAGGCAGCGTAAACCACATTGGCATCAAAAAGATCGGCTCGAACATCATTTACAAAAGGTCTTGCAGGCATGCCTTTCATAGCTCCCAGTTCCACTTTTGTCCAATTGGCACCACCATCTTCAGAAACTTGAATAATACCATCGTCTGTTCCTGCGTATAGCAAGCCTTCTTGTATTGGAGACTCGGCCAGAGAAGTTATGGTATTGTAGTTAGACATTGCCAATACATCCCAGGCATTATCCCAACTCTGTTGTGCCCCCATGATGGGTAGAGCAAGTCGCTCCTCGTTTCTGGTTAGATCCGAAGATATGGCTTCCCAGGCATCTCCCCTGTTTTCCGACTTCCAAACGCGTTGCGAAGCAAAATACAATCTCGTGGGCTTATGAGGACTAACCAAAATTGGTGCATCCCAATTGAATCGCTCTGCTGGCTCTCCAGGACCTGGCTGTGGTTGAATTAAAACCGTCTCACCAGTGGTCTGGTCTACTCTCCATAGATACCCCTGCTGAAATTCTCCATAGGTGATATCCGGATTTCCCGGTTCAATTGCAGATTGATGCCCATCGGCTCCTAGTGTAATCCACCAGTCCGAATTAAGTATTCCTGCCGCACTTCTGGTTCTTGATGGTCCTCCGTGGGACCCATTGTCTTGGGTACCTCCATAGATATTGTAAAACGGCGCCGAATCGTCCACGGCTACCTTATAATACTGTGTTATTGGCAGATTAGAAACATACTTCCACGTCTTGGTATGATCAAAACTTTCGTATAATCCTCCATCCGTTCCAAAAAGAACATAATTTGGATCATCCGCCTTGAAAGCCATCGCATGACTGTCTACATGTTTTCCTTTCTCATTCATGGTCACAAAGGTCTTTCCATGATCTTCAGAGATCTTCACGTAGTTGTTCATGAGGTACAAACGTCCTTCTTTGTGAGGAGAAGCATAAAGCTCCTGATAGTAGTGAGGCCCTGTACCACCAGATACCGTATTGGACTGTTTGGTCCAGGAACGGCCTCCGTTTTCAGAGATAAATACGCCACCTTTTAAACGTTCTGTTTCAATAGCGGCATATATAACTTCATTGTTAAAAGGACTAAGAGCCAAACCAATTTTACCGAGTTTTTCCTTAGGTATACCTGTAGTGAGTTCTATCCAGGTCTCTCCTCCATCAGTACTTTTGTGCAGTCCAGAACCTGGACCCCCACCCAAATAGGCAGCTACGGTTCTATGACGCTGCCAAGTGGCTGCGTAAAGCACATCCGGATTTAACGGATCAATTAGTAAATCGGTTGCTCCGGTCCATTCATCATCGCCTAAAGTCTTGGTCCAGGTAAGACCACCATCTACCGTTTTATAAACACCGCGTTCGCCTCCTTTGCTCCAGAGGGGTCCCTGAGCGGCAACCCAGACTATATCCGAATTTTCAGGATGTACAATTATAGTGGACAAATGCTCGGACTTATTAAGACCCATATTGGTCCAGGTTTTCCCGTCATCGTGACTTACATAAATTCCGTCACCATAGCCTACGTGCCTACCGCCTACATTTTCACCAGTACCAACCCAGATTGTGCTTGGGTTAGAAGGATCCAGAACTATGGAACCTATGGAGTAGGTAGATTGATCGTCGAATATTGGTTCCCAGGTAGTTCCTGAATTAACTGTTTTCCAAACACCTCCAGAACCGACGGCTATATACCAAACGTTTTCATTCTCTGGATGTATGGCTATATCGGCTATTCTTCCTGAGGTAAAAGCCGGCCCGATACTTCTAAAAGAGAGGGCTTCAAGCGGATCTGCCGATTTGTCTTGAGCGGTGCTAAATAAAACACTGCCCAGAAATAAGACTAGTAAAAATGGGGAATACTTTTTTAATTTCATATGGTTACATTTAGATTTCGAAAGTAGTGTAAAAAAGGAAAATCTAAAATTTAGAAAACTTAATAAAATGCTAATTTTATACGTTTATTAAGAATTCCCGATAGAGTGTTTAATCAGAATACGCGTATTAACGGAAGGCTTGGTAGTTCCTTATGGCGTCCAGTATAAAGTGGACTTATTCAAGGTGTAAAATCCTATGAAGGCTTATTGAAGTGTTTTTCTCAGCTTTTTATACTCTCTAAGCTGTTTATGGTCTAACACAGATTCCATAAATGCGATTTCTTGTTGGTCGAGATTAGCTAGGAGTTTTTGTTTCTCTTCTGCTGGCTTATCGCTCTCCTTTATTTCACTTACCAGTACGAGATTCTCGCTAATTTTGGTGTACATGGAGGAGGCTTGTTCTACCGTCATTTCCAATTCCGCCTGGTAGGCCTTTACTAATTCAACTGCTTTTTTCTCTTCTGCGGTTTTGGGAACCAACTGGGCCTGCATTGTTCCACATAACAATACCAATATCACTATTAGTAGATAGCCTTTAGAGTCAAGAGAATTTTTCATAACCATAAATTTATAGAACAAGATAAGGAATTTATTCTCGATTTATTCATTCCTGTTATACGGATATACCAATTTATTGATAGAATTGTAACCGAACGATTCTTATATTCGTAACCTAAAGCTTTTGTATGTTAATTTGGGGATTATTTATTCTTCTTATTGTTATTTTTTTAGCATTAGACCTTGGAGTATTTAATAAGGAAGATCATGTTATTAAATCTAAAGAAGCGGGAATTTGGACAGCAGTATGGTTCACAGTAGCCATGAGCTTTAGTGGAGTAATCTATTGGCTTTTCTCCGAAGGCATGATAGAAAATCCAACCGAATTAACAGCATCCGATGCCGTGTTAAAATATATCACGGGTTATTTAATTGAACTTTCCCTAAGCATTGATAATGTCTTTGTTATTGCAGTTATTTTTACCGCCTTTGCCATACCACCACTCTACCAGCACAGAGTCTTGTTTTGGGGTATTTTAGGTGCTATTGTTTTTAGAGGGTTGATGATTCTTTTTGGAGTCACCTTAATTAACAAATTTGACTGGATTATATATGTATTTGGCGGATTCCTACTTTTCACTGCTTTTAAAATGCTGCGCTCTAATGATTCGGATTTTAACCCGAAGGATTCCTTTGTCTTTAAACAAATAAAGAAAGTATATCCAGTTACAACCGTGATCAATAGTCATGACTTCTTTGTTCGAAAAATGGGATTGCTTGTCGCAACACCTCTTTTCATTGCTCTGGTTATTATAGAGATTACAGATGTCATGTTCGCTTTGGATAGCATTCCTGCAATACTCGCTATAACCTCCGATCCCTTTATTGTATTTAGCTCTAATATTTTGGCCATACTTGGTCTGCGGTCCATGTATTTTCTTGTATCCAGAATGTTAAGCAAATTCCGGTATATCCATTATAGCTTGGTTGTAATACTTGCCTTTGTTGGACTAAAAATGATCTTTTCGAACTATGTTCATATTAAAGAATGGATATCTCTCTCTGTTATCGTCGGATCCTTGGGAATTGGTATTTTGACTTCCCTGTTGATCCCAGAAAAAACAGCATCTGAAAAATAAGAAGCTCTAAGCGTTTTAAAACCAAATAATATTTTATAAAATACTATAAAACAAGGTATTAAATCGCTTTATATAAATTTATAAATCACTAAAATACTTCAACATCAATTAAGCGCTTAACAGTCCATTGAAGAAAGAAAATTATTCCTGAAAGTCAATGTCGGCCAAAAGGGATTCCCATTGAAGTGTAGTATTTCCCTCGGAAAGTTGTTTTAGTAGCTTCCGTTTTTTCCGCTCAGAAAGGCTTATAGTATCCAGGATATACATTAGTTTTTTTAGACGGAGTATTCTATCGTATTTCATTTTTTGTCGAACAGAAGCATCCAAAACCAAGTCTTCCTCAAATTTAGCAAGTATGGTTCTTTGGGTAACTTCAAAATTTGCTTTTGGTGGTGTCTGTAAATTCTCCTGTGCATACAAACCACAAGAGAATAGAAATATGCAGACATAGACGAAGACCTTCGTCTTCTCAATGAATCGTTTTAATAACATATACAGTGTTCTCCTTTCAATATAGAAAACAATCTAAAGTGCTACAACTATGGAGGTTATAAGCAAACTTAAATTCGTTGATTTACACAGCCTATGTTCACCACAAATATTTTATCTTTAAAAAAATCTATGGTTATGATCTACCTGTTATCCCTGCTGAGCTTAGTTGTTTTGGAGTTTCCGCCTAATTGGATCGAAGCTAATCAGGAGCTGAAGGCTGAGATAGAATTTGAATTCTTATCCAAAGGGGTGCAAGGGAGCATCAGTGGGTTTCAGTTTACAGGAGAGATAGATCCTGAAGCACTGGAGGATGCTAAATTTTCTGGCTACGTAACCGTGGAAACCCTGAGTACAGGGAATTTCCTGAGAGATTGGCACCTAAAGACAAAAAAATACTTTGACTCCGATCAATATCCTTTTATTAAATTTAAAAGCACAGAGGTTATCTATTCCCAAGATAACATTACGGTAATTGGCCTCCTCACAATCAAGGATATAACGAAATCCATGCAATGGGAGTTTAAAAAGAATAATGGAAACTTAGAAGGAGTTGGAAAAGTAAACACTTACGACTACGGTATTGCCATCAAGAAACAAAGAGAAGAGAATGAAGTTAATGTTGGGATAAGGCTATTGCAATGAGGAATTATTGTTCCCCCTGCGCTTCTTTAAATAATGAAGAATGTAGCTTACCAACCGCCCAATTCCCTAAGGGAAAGTAAAATGCAAAGAATAAAGCCATTCCTAAGGTAAAGTTTCGAATACCAAAAACCTGATCCAATAGATTGTTTGGAAAGGCGTAGGAAGTTTCAAAGAAGTATCCACC
>CAZWPZ010000238.1:0-3945 GCA_964636005.1 uncultured Eudoraea sp. | reverse complement strand
AGACCTTTTTTAGCCGCCAAATGATCTTCATAATTTCTTCTTCCTTGTTGGTGAGTTTATGCATAACGCTTATTTTAAATCAAACTTAGTACTAAAATATTAGTTGTACAACTATAAAATTAGTTATTTAACTATATTTTTGGTTTTATTTAACACTAAGAGTGGAATAGCAGGGCTTTACGGCAATGTGCTTTTTTATTTCCTGCGATCTTACAAGCAAGAAGGATTCCCTTATATTTGTTTAAAACCACCTATATGCTTAATCTACTGTTTATTATTGCAGGCCTTACTTTATTGGTTCTTGGGGGTAACTGGCTTCTAAAAGCAGCCGTCGCCTTTTCACTACGGCTAAAGATTTCCAGAATCATTATTGGGATGACAATTGTATCCTTTGCTACCTCGGCTCCGGAGTTGATTGTGAGTATCAATGCGGCTCTGGATGGTTTTCCCGATTTGGCCTTGGGAAATGTAGTGGGTTCTAATATAGCCAATCTGGGTTTAGTATTGGCGGTGGTAATTTTGTTGGGTTCTATTGAGGTGCGAAAGAATTTTTACCATACGGACTGGCCCGTGTTGATGGCTGCAAGCCTGCTTTTCTTTTTCTTCCTTTATTTTGATGGGGTTATTGAAGCGTATGAAGGAGGAATTTTAGTGCTATTTCTTTTTCTATTTCTGGTTTTTTTACTGCGATTTCAAAAGTCGGCCGTGGTCGAAGAAGAGCATATAGACGATAAACCTATGCGCTTGTATAAGGCGGTGCTGCTGCTTGGAATGGGTGCTGCCGGACTCTGGGGTGGCTCAGAATTACTGGTCACCGGGGCTGTAGGGATGGCAACCTTCTATGAAGTAAGTGAACGGGTAATTGGAATCACTGTGGTATCTATTGGTACCAGTATACCGGAATTGGCAGCTTCTATTATAGCTATTATTAAAAAGGAGAAAGCCATTTCCCTTGGAAATCTCATCGGCTCCAATATTTTTAATTTACTGGCTGTAATAGGAATCACCTCCTTAATTACGCCCATTTATGTTATAGACCAACAACTCCTTACTAATGATATTTGGTGGATGCTTGGAATCTCTCTCTTGATCTTACCCCTGGTTTTCTTTCCAAAAGGATTGCGTTTGGGATGGAAAGATGGCCTGGTTTTGATAACGGTATATATGGCCTTTCTTTATTTTACAATACAGTAAAAATAAAAAACGCCTTGATCGGGGAGTCAAGGCGCTTCTTACTTCTTAAGTAGTTAAGTTTATATTTCTACAGACTTTACGGTTTGAATAATTCTTCCCGCAATCTTGTATGGATCACCATTAGAAGCAGGTCTACGATCTTCTAACCATCCTTTCCATCCTTTTTCTACAGTCATAATAGGAATACGTATAGAGGCTCCTCTATCCGATACACCATAGCTAAAGTCGTTTATTGAAGCAGTTTCGTGTAAACCAGTTAAACGCTGATCGTTAAACTCACCATAAACCGCAATATGTTCTTTGGTTACAGGTCTGAAGGCCTCACAAATCTTTTCATAAACCTCCTTAGAACCACATGTTCTTAGGGTAGTATTAGAGAAGTTTGCGTGCATACCAGAACCGTTCCAATCTCCTTTAATTGGCTTAGGGTGTAATTCTATATAGTAACCGTAGCTTTCTGTAAGTCGGTTTAATAAATAACGAGCGATCCATATTTCATCTCCAGCTTTTTTTGCTCCTTTGGCAAATAACTGAAATTCCCACTGTCCGGCTGCAACTTCCTGGTTGATCCCTTCAAAGTTTAAACCTGCTTCAATACATTGATCTGCATGTTCTTCAACAAGATCTCTACCCCATGTATTTCTTCCACCAACAGAACAGTAGTAAAGGCCTTGTGGACCAGGATATCCTCCGATAGGGAATCCTAAAGGCAACTGCGTATTAACATCCATAATAAAGTATTCCTGCTCAAATCCAAACCAGAAATCATTGTCGTCATCATCAATAGTAGCACGTCCATTGGAAACATGTGGTGTTCCGTCTGCATTTAAAGCCTCTGTCATTACTAGGTATCCTTCTTTTCTTGCCGGGTCAGGATAAATAGCTACTGGTTTTAAAAGACAGTCAGAGGAGCCTCCCTCTGCTTGTTGGGTAGAACTACCATCAAAAGACCACATAGGGCAATCTTCTAATTTTCCACTGAAATCTTCTTCAATTTTAGTTTTGCTTCGTAAGTTGGCAGTTGGCTCATACCCATCTAACCAAATGTATTCTAATTTTGATTTACTCATAATAACAAGAATTTTTTAAAAAATAAGACCGTCAAAAATATAGTTTTTATTGTGATTACCACAACATTATAAGGGGTAAATATCAAAAAAAATGATATATTTATTAACACCCCCTATTTTTTAAGGGTATTTTGAAAAATTATCATATTTTTCATCTTTTTCTATTAATTGTTTAATTTATCTTTGGACGATCTAATATTCGTTGTATATGGCCATTACAAGATTTGAAGCAGTTGCAGAAAGCACCAAACGGGAAAAACTAGCCGTTGAAGAGGAAGGAAGACGTTCTGAATTATTTGGACGGTATGTGTTCAATGAAGAAAGGATGTTACAATACCTTACTAAGGAGGCCTATAAGCGTGTTAAGGACGCTATCTTATCAGGCACTAAAATTGATAGAAAAATAGCGGATCAGGTGGCAGAGGCAATGAAGGCATGGGCCATCACCATGGGCGCAACACACTATACACATTGGTTTCAGCCCCTTACTGGAGCTACCGCAGAAAAACACGATGCCTTTTTCGATCTGCTTTCTGATGGAAGAGCTGTAGAAAAGTTTGGCGGATCACAATTGGTACAACAAGAGCCCGATGCTTCCAGTTTCCCAAGCGGGGGGATTCGCAATACCTTTGAAGCGAGAGGGTATACCGCATGGGATCCTACTTCTCCGGCCTTTATTTATGGGTCTACACTCTGTATACCCACGGTCTTTGTTTCCTACACCGGAGAAGCACTGGATAACAAAGCTCCTTTACTCAGGGCCCTACATGCTGTAGATGTGGCGGCAACGAATGTGGCCAAGTATTTTGATAAAAATGTCTCGAAGGTATATGCAACTTTGGGTTGGGAACAGGAGTACTTTCTAGTAGATAAGGCACTTGCCAATTCCAGGACCGATCTAATCCTTACCGGAAGAACCTTGGTAGGGCATCTCCCAGCTAAAGGACAACAGTTAGATGATCACTATTTTGGAGTAATCCCAACCAGGGCCATTACTTTTATGAACGACCTGGAGAAACAGTGTTTGGGATTGGGGATACCCATAAAAACTAGACATAACGAAGTAGCGCCCAATCAGTTTGAGCTTGCTCCGGTTTACGAAGAGGCAAACCTGGCCGTAGATCACAACCTCTTATTGATGGATGTGATGGAAAAAGTAGCCGATAGGCATCATTTAAAAGTGCTCTTCCATGAAAAACCATTTGCAGGAATCAATGGCTCGGGGAAACACAATAATTGGTCTTTAGCAACAGATACTGGGGTGAATCTGTTAAGTCCTGGTTCGACCCCTATGAAAAACCTGCAATTCCTCACCTTCTTTGTCAATACAATTAAGGCAGTAGATACCTACGAAGCACTACTGAGAACTTCCATTGCTTCTTCGAGCAACGATTATAGGTTAGGTGCCAATGAGGCTCCTCCAGCTATACTCTCAGTCTTTGTTGGAACCCAGTTGAGTAATGTACTTGACGAATTAGAAGGGGTCTCCAGAGGAAAGCTATCCCCGGAAGAAAAGACAGAACTTAAATTAAATGTAGTAGGTAAAATTCCAGAAATTCTGCTCGATAATACCGATAGAAACAGAACTTCTCCTTTTGCCTTTACAGGTAATAAATTTGAGATGAGAGGTGTAGGCTCTAAAACCAATTGTGCCAAGCCCATGACGATACTCAACACCATC
>CAZWPZ010000237.1:0-15091 GCA_964636005.1 uncultured Eudoraea sp. | reverse complement strand
GCCTGATGTTTAGAACGAACTTTTGTTGTAGCGTACTGAGCAAATACGATATTTCCTATTAAAAGGAAGAGTATTGGTAAACATCGTTTTAAAGGAATTACTTTAATTCTCCAATTTTTGCTTTTCTTCATTTTCTTTTTTTAACTCTTTTTCTAATTCTTTTTTCGCTCTCAATTCCTGACTTTTTTTAACACCGATAGGGATATTACATTTGAGAAAGAGAGAACTGTTTTTTGGACCTTTAATATTTTTATAAACATTGGTAAAACCATAATAATACTTCAGGCCTAAAGTGATTCCAGCGGCTCTGCTAGAGAGTCTGTAACCCGCGCCTACTGCTGCTCCAGCTCCAAATCGGTTAACAGCATCCTTATTGTCTTGTCTTGTTCTTACTTCAATATCATTTTCATCTGTTTCATATTCTACAAAGGCTTTGTGCATCAGTCCCAACTGAGGCCCCAGCTCGAAATACAATCTATTCTTAAATCTATACTTTATAAGAGCAGGCACCATAAAATAGTTTATTTTCTGGCTGTATTCTCCTTCTCCATCTTGCAAAACAATCCCTAAAAGATTTAGATCTGATTCACTTAGTTCAGCAGCTCCTAATCGACCTTTTACCAATACTCCTGTATATAAATACCATTGGTTTTTTAAACGGATATCAAAATAAAAACCCAAATTGAGTTCAGACAAACTTTTTTGATTATTCAGTTCAGAAATCGTAGAAAAGTTATATCCACCCTCTAAGCCGAATTCTAAATCTGGCGAGTTTAGCTTATCACCAAACACTGCGGCTATTAGTACCTGAGACTGACTGTGCCAAATGCCAAACAGGACGAATACTAGAAATAGAAAGCTACCCTTGTTCATAGGTTCAAAATTAGAGGATATTTTGTCGAATTACTATTAAATAAACAAAATGCCTAAGAAATTACTTCCAGGCATTTGTCACATAGAATAATCAAGTGTGTTTATTTTGGATGAAAAGTAAATTTTTGACCTCCAATAGATGCTTCATACATTAATCCTCCCTGGACATGTGTAAAAATTGCCACACCATCTTGATAGGGGGCTACCGCCGCTCCTCCTTCTGTTATTGCAACAGCGGAAGCTTGTGCGCCAAACTTAAATTTACCACCAACAAATCGGTCGTAGGCACCTTTATCTTCAAAGAAAATCAGTTCGCTAAATTGCTGACCTCCCGCTTGAAGGCCAAAGGAAGCCTGCCCAAGTTTAGATTCTCCAGTAGCTTTACCTCCTTGGTATACGATTCCCTTTCCTCCAGCTCCACCGATGCCTAAACCAGCCTTGGTGATCTTGGGAAAAATAGCATAACCATATGCGTTACTGAAATACGAATCTAATTTTGGTACTTTTTGTTTCATTTCTGCTATTTCTTTTTTGCAATCCTCTTCTAATTCTGGATTCCATCCGGCTTGCCCATAGGAAGTAGTAGCGACTAGAAAAAGACAAATAGGTAATACTAACTTCAATGAATTTTGTAATAGTGTTCTCATAGTTATATTATTGATAATTATCTCTTTGAAAAGATACGCAATTCTCAGAAGATATGGAGATATTTTACAGTTTATATAAGTATAAGTTTCTACCTCCTTTTTTGTTTTGTTCATCAGAAATCAAAAGAGTGCTATTGTCCAAAAAAGTGATACTTTCAAGTTGTGTAGAGACTTCAAGATCAATCATTTCCTTTTTCTCAAACGAAAAGTCACTAAAATCGACATTGGTATAAACCCACATACGTCCATAACCTAGCAAAACAACGCTCTTTTCGTCCGGGGAAATATCTGCTGCGGTGATCTGACAGGAGGACGGGTCCTCGCAAGTAGTAATATTTGAAATAAAGGTGGCGGTATAATTACCTGGTTCGTCAGGAACAGAATAAACAGTAGCATCCGCGCTAAAAGGTTTTGCCCTATTTTTTGTTATAATAAAAAGACGGTCTCCAGCATGAAAAATAGCTTCCGAATCGAACTTCAAGTTCTTTTTTTTTGGAGGGAACTTCTTCTGATCCGGAAATTTAATTTCAATTTTTTCCGCATCGATTTTGTCTCCTTTTTCGATATCCGGGTTCGAAGTTTTATATATAACTAAGTCCTTTCTGGCGTTATTATTATTACCTAAATCGCTTATATATAAATTGCCTTCCTTATCCCTGCATAAGTCCTCCCAGTCTTCATTGCTTGCATTTTTCACCTTTAAAGTATGGACGATCTCACCCTCCATGTTTACTTGGTAAAGTATGTCCTTGTTCCCACTATCATTTACAATCCATAAAGTGGAATCTATTCCTTTGGCCATCCCCGAATTCTCTTTTAGTGTCTTTGGTAACTTGGCAACAATAGTTAATTGTCCATAATTGGTACAACAAACAAAGGAGCATGCAAAGATGAGTGAGAGGATTTTGTTCACATTATTCTTTTAGAGGCATGTATATTTCTGCCTTCCAGTTTAATTCGTATCCACCAGCAACGGGCTGATTAAAGAAAACTTCAACAGGCAATTCTTTAACTTCGATATTCTCTTTTTTGGCATAATTCAATAATGCGTACCAAGCCCTGTCAGAAGTGCTATAATTTCCGTGGTATGTAGCCTTTAATGCTTTTCTTGATTTAAATTTCCTGTATTTCAAGTCGGGATGCGTTGGCAAACTATCAGTCTCAAGGATAGGATAACAAAAATCAAAACTCAGAGCACCAGTTTGTTTGTTCCAGGAAGTTACTTCTATAAATGGACTTCCATTTAAACGAATACCATTCTGGGCAAGAAAAGAGTTTAACAAAGGGAAGTCGAGCATCATGCCTCGTGCTTTTCCCAGTTGAAAGGTATTCACCGTTGTGTAAGCACAGTAGGTCTCTTTGAGTTCAGACATTCCGTCGATGCTAACTTTCCATTCGGATAGGTGTTTCTTTAAATCATCTCTGAAGTCACCTACTACACTAGCCGTTTGATTTTCAAATGCAGTATTCAAAAAAGGAACAGTGATTCTATTTTTTATGCTATGTTGCATGTCCTTTACATAGGCTGTTACCTTCGTAATAGAGTCATTAAGGGACTCTATATCCCAATTATATAAAAAGATAGAATCTCCCTTAAATATTTTCTCCTTTATGGAGTTCTCCTTTTCTTCGACAAGTTGAAGACTATCTAGCTGAGTGTTCCAGAGTAAAAGTCTTTGTTTTACAACTCCAGGAAGGGCTTTGGTTTTAAAGGAGACGGCAAAGTCATGAGGTTTAACAAACAAATACCAACTAAGAATTCCTAGTGTGGTTATTGCAAGAAAGCCTCCAATTTTTTTGGCATTATTTATTACTTGCAAGTTCCTTTTGTTTTGTCATCTGTAAATTACTTAGCATATAATTACCCAGATCCCTTCCTTGTTTTACGCCTACGTTCACAGCTTTTCTGTAGTGGATTCCACCATACATCCTGCTTATTGCGGCTTCATCAGCTGCTTCGTTAAACGACTTAAAACTTCTTACGGGTAAGCCATATGGTATTTCCGTATCGTCATCGAATGCAAAATTGTCCCCGAAAATATCGGTTAATGCAGTTGCGGCAGCTCCCGAAACCACACTGTGGCCACTGGTATATTCAGGAAATGGCGGGGTTTGTAAAACGGGTTTCCAACTATCGTCTATATGGGCATTAATCAAAGTTTCCGGTCTAATTAAGTTACTTCTGTACTTTTCATCCCAACAGCTAATAAATGCATCTGCGATAGCCATGGATGTTTTGGTATAGGCGTAGACGGTTTTATTAAAATCCGAGTTGGTTTTCTTAGTTGCAATTTTAACGATACCTATCCAATGCGCTCCAGGAGTAATCTTTTTCGTTGCAAACATTAGATGTCCTCTTGTAACGGAAACATACGGATTGCAATCCCAAAATTTAGCTATGGCAATTTCCTCTGAGGTATCTCCTTTGGCAGTAATTTCTTTACTGATGTCGTATACTTCTTTTAACTCTTTATAAAATTCAGAATCTTTCTCCAGGGAATAGCTAGGAGGAGGAATGGGTTTAAATTGGTTCGAAGAATCAATAACAAAGGGACGTATCTTGTTCCAATGTGGTTCAATACCGTCCATATAGGCGGGAGGTGTTGGTTGCCATCGAGAAGGATCATCAGTATTTACGGTGAACTTCGGCATGGTTCTCGTTTGTTTGTAGTTGTCCTTGTTCATCCATTCTACAACATGCTCCGCAACTTTTAATCCGTACTCTTTGGAGGATTGAAATTCTTCTGGATTAATACTTTCCCATTTTGTATAAAGACTGTCTCTGAAACTTTCCAGTTTCTCTTCTGAAAAAATCAGCCTTTTGCTTACGTCCATATGAGCAATTATGGCCGCAAGTTGGTAGTTAATATTTTCGCCTTTTGGCGGTTGAGGAATAGATGTTAAATCATGAGCCTGCCCTGCCAATGAAAGGTAGTTGTCGTCCTCAATAGAAATTATTTCATAAGCCGCTATGTTTGGATATGCAAAAATTCTACTGGCTACTGGCGGAGAGAAAATATCGTGAATCATTATCTCTACAACCTTATCAATTGCCTTGTGTAATTCGTCGGGATTGACTTCAATAGGTTCCACTTTTTTCTGGCAAGAACCTAAAACTAGTAGTCCAATCAAAACCCCATAAATCTTCTTCATCTTTTCTTATTTATTAATTCGTATACGCTTGCCTTCTCATTATTGAAGGTTACTAGTAAATATGGTTGGTTGTTTAGTGTAATAATGTTGAGATGTCGAGCCGACTTTAGTGAAAGATCGAGTCCCATTTCATGGCCCAAAATTACATTATTTTTACTTTTTATCATAGCGCCAGAAAAAGAACTAAATCTCCCATGGTAAGGTTTAACACCGAAATAATTCCCAGCAGCAATAACTTCGTTAGTTCCATCAAAGTCAAAATCGTGTTTTAAGAATGTCATAATGGGAGCATATTGAAGTTCTTTATTAAAGGGTTGAAACCTCATAGCACCATCTGTGTTTTCTAAAAATCCAGATCTCAGTTCTGTTATTTCAAAAAGATCGGCCTGTTCCAGATTCTTATCGCCAAATATCTCCTCAATGGTTTTGCCCGCAAAGGCTCTATAATTGGTATATTTTTTTCGTAATTCTACTAATTGACTACCAAGGCCGTCCAGGCTTTCTAAGGGGTAGTATTTTTCTTGTTTGGGAAGTGCTATTACCGTTTCAGTATTACCATTTTGATCAAAATCGGCATAATACATTTTAATTGGCCAATCCTTACTAGCCTTAAATTTACTGTTGAGGCCCCAGTTTCCTAATAAGTAGTCGGTATCTCCATCCTGATCGATATCAAAAGGAATAATGCATTGCCAAAGACCATTAACTTTTTCTTTAATAGGAAAGGACTCACGAAAAGATCCATTGGTATTTATAAAAAACTTTGGAGACATCCATTCCCCTACCAATATTAGATCTACACTACCGTCCTGGTTAAAATCGTCCCAAATGGCGTCTGTGACCATTCCTGCGTTTTTAAGTTCTTCCTGAGGGTCTATTTCTAAAACACCACTGTTATTCTTGAGTAAATAAGAGCTTGGAATTCTGCCAAAATCGTTAGAAGTTGCTTGGTTCCCAACAAAAAGATCGAGGTCGCCGTCTTGGTCATAGTCGGCTGCTTTTACTATAGCTGCATTATCGAAATATTCAGGCAAGGTGGATTTGTTAAAAACGGCATTTTTCTGCACATAATAACTATCTAATAATGGTTTCATTTTGTCGTAAAAATCGGCCCCACCCGTACCGACAAAAAGGTCTTTTTCTCCATTTCCACTAATATCGGCAATTAGGGCAGTGACATCCTCATTTACAGAGTCATTGACAATTGGTTCTACCACTCCCGAAACATAGACGCTATCCTGTTGAAAATATACTTTTGATGGTGAAAATTTAGAACTGCCAAAAAAGATGTCCTTTTTACCATCCCCATTCAAATCTCCAACAGCTACAGCCGGACCTCTATCTGAGATCTTATAAGGCATTAACTTTTGCCTATTAAAATCGACATAATTGTCTTCTTTATGACTAAAGTCGATTCCCAAGTTGCCTTCCACTTTTCTAAAGATATTTTTTAACTTCGGCTGTAATCGATTGTATTGGAAGGACTCTGTGTTCTGTGGGGACAAATAAATGGTTTGGTTGGTTGCGATATTTCTGTCTACTTGGTAGCTGCCATTTGGCCATATAATTTTTAAGGAATCAACCACTTCATGAGAACCATAGCCAAAATGCAAAAAGGGTTCAGAAGAAGCCTGAAATCCTCTGACAGTATATAGTTCTTTATATTGAAGCTTCCCGTTGTGATAAGAAAAGACTTTTGTCCCAATTCCGAAGGTGTTTGGGGCGTCGTATTTAAACCGAATTTTTAAATAATTCCCATTCTGGTTTGTTTTGTTGATATAAATACTGGCCGGACTGTTAATATTGCTGGTAACCAAATCTAAATCACCATCGTTGTCTAAATCTCCAATTGCCGAGGCCCCGGAAATTAAGGTATCCGTATGGATCCATTTTCCGGACATATTCTGGAATTGTAATTGTTCCGTTCCCTTGAAAATATAGTTGTGTGATTTGCCGCTTGGCATTTTATTCAGCGCTTCCTGATCTACCAACTTGGTACTGTTGATTTTCTTTTTTATTTGATCATTTGAAACAAAATTGATAAAGTCTAGATCGTTAGGTCTCTTCGGGATTCCATTGGCAATAAATAGGTCTTGTTCGCCATCCTGATTGTAATCTCCAAAAAGACCACTCCAACTCCAATCGGTAGCTGCAATTCCACCATAGAGCGCGATTTCGGCAAAACTACTCCCAGGTCTATTTAAGTGGAGCATGTTGCGGGTAAACTGATAGTGATATCCGTACTGTTCAATTCGTAATTTTTGGATTTGAATATTGTCATCACCCTCGGAGGATTTCAGCACCACTTCATCTTCAGGAAGCATGTCTAAGGACAGAATATCTGGAAATCCATCATGATTTATATCGGCAACGTCATTACCCATAGAGAATCTTGTTGTAAGACCAAAAACCTCTTTAGTACGTTCTTTAAACGTACCATCTCCATTATTTATATAATAATAATCGTCCTCATGGAAATCATTTCCTACATATATATCAGGATACCCATCCTGATTGAAATCGGCAACAGCGATCCCTAATCCATAGCCGTTAATACCTCCATAGATACCTGCCTGTTCACTTACATCTGCAAAAGAATTCCCGTCATTTCGCAGTAGTCTATCCCCAGTTTCATAATTTCTTTCATCTCTTAGATTGGCTTTGCCGAAAGATTCCTGGGTATGGACTGCATGATTTAATAAGTAAATATCCAAATCTCCATCTAAGTCGTAGTCAATAAAAGCAGCCGAAGAACTGTAGGTGTCAAAATCGAGTCCAAACTCTGCTGCACGTTCGGTAAAACTAGAATCTCCATTGTTTATAAACAATTCATTGGAACCACGGAAACCCTTTATTCCTACAACGGCGCAGACGTAAATGTCTAAAAGACCATCTCCATTTACATCTCCCATGACTGCTCCCGTATTCCAGCTACTCTTTCCTTCGACTCCTGCTTTGTCTGTAATATCTTCAAAAACCAAACCCCCTTTGTTAAGGTAAAGTCTGTTTTTTACCATATTTCCTGAGAAAA
Source organism: uncultured Eudoraea sp. (assembly GCA_964636005.1). GTDB lineage: Bacteria > Bacteroidota > Bacteroidia > Flavobacteriales > Flavobacteriaceae > Eudoraea. The sequence goes on along the minus strand of CAZWPZ010000237.1, from coordinate 7,387 downwards.
AAATATCTGGGAGGCTATCATTATTCACATCCCCAATGGAAACTCCGCCACCATTGTAGAAGTATAAATAATCTAAAATATTTAGATCATCCGTCTCTGTTAAGGTGTTCTCAAAGGTAATTCCAGTTTTATCGGCTGAAACCATGGTAAAAAGCTGTCCTTCCCTGGAGGTACATCCAAATAGTAAAAAGACACCTAAGAGTACAATTATATAGTTAATCCTTAAACTCGAATATCTTCGGTTCTTTTTCATTAATTGCTGAAATTAGAAATTGCTTTCCGCTTTTATCTTTAAACAGTTCGATGTGTTTTATCTCTTCGCGAATAAAAAATCCACTACTGTTATAATCTTGCCATTCAAATTCGTTAGCGCCATTACCCAATAAAACCATGCCATATGCAGCGTCTAGTCTTGAATACTGTGGTTTGAATTCGAAATTATTACCTCCCATAATTAAGTCGATATTACCATCCTTATTTACGTCTTTACAACTAATACCACAAATACAAGAAAGCTGACTACGGGAGGGGAGTACTTTTGGTATAAAATTTCCATTTCCATCATTAATGGCTACTATAGATTCGGAAATTCTGGCTTCCTTCACAATAGAATTTTCGATTACTTCCTTAGGAAACAGTTCTTCAATGGTTCTTTTGGAATATTCAGATGCTTTTAAATTCTGCTTTTTTAAAGCGACCATTTGATTGGTGAGATCCTTTTTTTGATGGTGTGGATAGTCTTTACCATCTCGATTTTGCGTAACAATTTGCTCAATGGTACCATTATTATCAAAGTCATTAATCCAGATTTTCATAGGATTGGTGAGGGAAGGCTTGTAATGTAGATTCCCACCTTGGTTGCCCAATACTAAATCCTGGTCTCCGTCTTTATCCAAATCTACGGCCTCAACGACATTCCACCACCCACTCAGCGTATCCAGGGAAGTGGCAAAAGCTTCTAATCTTCGTCCTGAATTTTTATAGATTTTTGGACTTCCCCAATCCGTAGTTGTAATTAGGTCCTCTTTTCCATCTCCGTCAATATCCCTCCACTTTGCATTGGTAATCATCCCAGCCTTTCGCAGGTCATAAGCAAATCTTTCTGTACCGTTTTCGAATGTACCATCTCCGTTATTTATAAGAAAAAGATGTTCAGGGTCTATTCCATAAGTGCCAACTATGCTCCTGGAACCAATAAAGACATCGATATCTCCATCCTTGTCAAAGTCAGAAGGGGCAATGACTGATATGTTAGTATATACAGAAGGGATTTTTATGTCGGACTGTGTAAAACGGCCAGAACCATCATTTATATAGAGCCTGGTTTTATAGCCGCTTTCATTTCCAGCCTCATTACCTCCTGTGCCTACCATTAAGTCTAGGTCTCCATCACCGTCAACATCTAAAAATGCGGCGGCAGTATCTTCATGCCGTGCATCTGTTTCTAAAATTTTTTGGACGGTGGGTTTTAACTTTCCTTTACCTTGATGTTTATAGATGGTACCTGGAAAATTCTTAGCACCCCCTATGAATACATCTTGGTTTCCGTCTCCGTCTATATCACCAATTGCCAGGGCAGGGCCTTCTTGCGAGAGTTGTCGGTAAATTAAACCCTCATAATCAAAGTCATTATAAGCATTTTCTTTGTGCGATATAAGGGCATTGTTTTGAACCTCTTTTAATAATGGTTCTATTGTTTTTTTCTTTATAGGTTTATAGATTTCTTTTGCATCTTCTTGTTTTAACACCAAAAGTTGGTTCGATTTTACGTTCTTCAACAATTGAGTTCTGTCATCGGGCCATAGCACCCTTAAAGAATCAATACTTGTTTGAGTTCCTAGCCCGATAGTCATTTTATAATCCATGGAAGATTGAAAGCCTCTAGACGGAATCAACTCTTGCAAGACCTCATTTTTGTCGTAATAAAGGCTTATTGATGCGCCTACTCCAAATTTGTTTTCGCCAACACCTTGTAGTTTCAATTGGATATAATGGTGATCATTTGAGGAGGTACTGAGATTTTCGTAGACAAAGGATTCCATGTTTACGTTGTTAACGACGATGTCTAAATCCCCATCATTGTCCAGATCTCCGTAGGCCGCGCCATTCGATAGACTTGGGAGTTCAAATCCCCATTGCTTATTAACTTTTTCAAAGGTTAAGTCTCCATTATTTCTATAGGCATAATTGGGCTGAGGTTTTACAGGCATCTTATTTATTATGGAATCTATGGATTCTTTTTTGCCAGTTAGAGCCATTTTTTGGATGATTTCGTTTGCAAAGAAATCTACGAAGTCTAAGTCGGTTAGGTCATGGTTTACACCGTTGGTAATGAAAATATCCCGGAGGCCGTCATTGTCCATATCAAAAAGTAAACCAGCCCAACTCCAATCGGTAGCATCAACACCACTAAAATAGGCGATTTCGGAAAAGGTCTCATTTCCATTGTTTAGCTGTAAGGTATTTTGAATATACTGTTGATAGAAGTCCTTACTTTGTTTCAGCTTAAATACGTTGTAACCTTCAAATTCCATTACAGATTTAACTCGCTCATCTGGTTCCGGAAGCATGTCTGTAATAAAGATTTCGGCATTTCCATCGTTATTTATGTCTGCCATGTCTATGCCCATTGCCGATAGGGATAGGTGGGAGGTCCAACTTTTTATCTCTTCACTAAAGGTCCCGTTTTTATCGTTTATATAGAGATAATCTCTTTCAAAGAAATCATTAGACACATAAATATCAGGATACAAATCTTTGTTTATATCTGTTACCATTACCCCTAGGCCAAAACCAATCAGACTTCCATAAATACCAGCTTCTTCACTAACATCTACAAACTTCCCATTGTCATTTCTCAATAACATATCACCTACTCCACGAAAGATATCGGGAACATTTTCCCAATCTTGAGCCCTTAGTTCCCGCTGTTCTTCATATCCCAAACTGCTTACAGGTATATTGCTGTTATTTAAAATATAGGCATCCAAATCGCCATCTTTATCGTAATCGAAAAAAGAAGCATGTGTGGTAAATCCTGTCTTTGCTAGATTGTATTCTGCAGCTTTTTCCGTAAAGGTGAGATCTCCATTGTTAATGTAAAGATCATTGTCATGGTTATTTCCTTCCATATTTCCTGCATTGCTTACATAGATGTCGAGATATCCATCAGCATTAACATCCACCATAACTACCCCAGTAGACCAAGGTTTAGACCCTGAAACACCAGCTTTTTCTGAAATATCTTCAAATACAAAATCACCTTTGTTAAGATAGAGGCGGTTTTCTACCATATTTCCAGTAAAGTAAATGTCGGCCAGGCCATCATTGTTTATATCGCCTATCGCTACACCACCACCATTGTAAAAGTTCCTATATTTAAATATGTTAAAGTTCTTCTGGTTCTCAACCTTGTTGATAAAGTCTATATTAGTTCTATTGGAAGGGAGAAGTGTAAACAGGGTTTTGTTCGTTGTTTTCTCTTGAACATCTTTTTTCTCACTCTGATTACAAGACCAAAAAACAAAAAGAATAAGAGCAGAAAATAATAGTTTTCTTATCTCAACAATTGCCATAGTAATTAATCTTTAATAATTCTAAGATACTTGGGAAGGAGGTTCTAAAAGCAAACTTTATAATGGTTAATTTGCATTTTAAGATTCCTATTTGTAGCGGTCCCAATTTTGTAAAAACTTCCGTTTTGTTGCAAACTTGACGCTTAATATTTCCCGTTGCAAAAATACGCTATGTTGTGCATCCATCCTATCCAATTTACCTCAAATTCAAGGCAGCATATGACTATTAGTCTATTGAAAGAGAGATAGCCAAATAAAATATACCCAAGACAAAGGATAGTTAAGGCTACGGTTAATTTTCCGATTGTTTATTGAAGTTCAAATATCTGGTGATATATTCGAAATTGCAGGAGTTTTTACCGTTTCAACTTAAGGTTAACAAATTAACCCCAAAAAAGTGCGTATAACATAGCTATTATAATCATGACTGCAAAGGCCCCAATATTGAATTGCGGACTTGTTTTGAAGAGCCCTTTGGTAATAGGGATTCCTTTGGGGTCATCCTCACCTTTATTCTGCGTTAAACTAACGATTACAATTACCAACATGGTTAATAGGGTAGTGTAGCCCATTTGATCTAAAAACGGAACATCTACAAAAAAGGCACTGTCTACCCAGCCATTAGGTGCCACCTTAAAATACAGTGCTATTGGAATAGAAATCAAAGCCCCGATAATTGCGGCTTTATTGGTAGTTTTCTTCCAAAATAAACCAAGCATAAATACAGCCAAAATACCTGGACTCACTAAGCCTGTATACTCCTGAATAAACTGAAACGCCTGGTCTATTCCACCTAAAAGTGGAGCCATAATACATGCAATGACCAGAGCTACTGCAGCCGATAGTCTTCCAACATTCACAGTCGCCTTGTCCGATGCATTTTTATTGATATACTGCCGGTAAATATCCATGGTAAAAATAGTGGAAGTAGAATTTAACATGGACGCAAGTGATGAAACAATCGCCGCCGCTAAAGCAGCAAAAGCAACCCCTTTAAGACCGGTTGGTAAAAATTGTAATAGCCAAGGATAGGCTTTATCAGCTTGATCTAAGGAAGGTAAATTCATGGTACCTGCTTCTCCAAGACTTCCCAATATTTCAGGATCATTAATCATAACATAAGCAGCGATTCCAGGAACCACAACAATGATTGGAATAATGAGCTTCAGAACTGCTGCAAGAAGAATACCTTTTTGAGATTCCTGAAGGGATTTGGCAGCTAAAGTTCGCTGAATAATATACTGATTAAAACCCCAATAGTAGAGATTTGCAACCCATAGACCTCCAACCAATACGCCAATTCCCGGGAGGTTTTTATACTCGGGATTGGACTCATCTAATATCATCACGAATTTTTCCGGTACTGCGTCGAACACCGTTTGCATACCCGCCAAGACTCCTTCTCCTCCTGATACCGTATTAAGGGCGAGATAGGTAGTAACCAACCCACCTAGTACCAGAAACACTACCTGGATTACGTCGGTCCAAGCTACAGCAGAGAGACCTCCATACAAGGAATACGCCGCCGCAAAAAGCGACAAGCCAATAACCCCATAAATCATGGGAATTCCCATAATCGTTTCTAAGGCCAAAGACCCCAAATACAATACAGAAGCAAGATTTACAAATACGTATAGGGCGATCCAAAATACCGCCAATATGGTTTTTAAATTTGTGGAATATCTTTTTTCCACAAATTCTGGGATGGTATATAGCCCTTTCTCAATAAAAATGGGTAGAAAATATTTACCGACAATGATAAGTGTTATCGCTGCCATCCACTCATAGGAGGCAATAGCCAGCCCGACTGCAAAACCTGAACCTGACATGCCAATAAACTGCTCAGCCGAAATATTAGCAGCTATAAGGGAGGCACCAATGGCCCACCATGGGAGTGATTTACTGGCTAAAAAATAGTCCTCAGCATTCTTCTGATGTCCCTTTTTATCTCTTGAAACATATAGTCCTACTCCCAGAATTAGGAAGGCATAGGCAATAAAGATAAAATAATCCCAAAAATCAAATGATGAAGTCATAGTTAGTTTAGTTGGTTATTTAGTATTGGTTCATCAACAAGATACGGAAACATCCTGAAGGACACTCCATCTTGTACTAGATATTAGTACCAATATAATTAAATATACTGGTTTATAATATTTTCAAAGAGTTCTTGTTTGCCACTTTGAAGAGCAATTTCTCCATTTGCTTTTGCAATCTCATATAGATCGTTCAGGTCTAATCTCCCTTCTTCAAAATCCAGGCCTTTACCTGAATCAAAAGAAGCGTAGCGTTTCTTTCTCAATTCTGTGTAAGGAGATGAGGTAAGAATTTTATCTGCAATTATAAGACCACGGGCAAATGTATCTGCACCTCCTATATGCGCATAGAAGACATCCGCAATATCTGTGGAATTTCTACGAATCTTGGCATCAAAATTAATACCTCCGCCTTGTAAACCTCCGGCCTGTAAAAATGTTATCATTGCCTCCGTTACTTCAGTAATATTGTTAGGGAACTGATCTGTATCCCATCCATTCTGATAATCCCCTCTATTTGCATCGATACTTCCGAGCATTCCGTGAGCAGCTGCAATTTCCATTTCGTGCTGCATTGTATGGTTGGCTAGGGTCGCATGATTTACTTCCAGATTTAATTTAAAATCGTCCTGTAAGCCATATTGATGAAGGAAGCCAACAACGGTTGCAGCATCAAAATCGTATTGATGCTTCATAGGCTCCATTGGTTTAGGTTCGATAAAAAAGGTTCCTTTAAAACCATTCTTTCGGGCATAATCACGTGCAGTTCCCAGAAAACGACCCATATGATCTAGTTCTCTCTTTACATCTGTGTTTAAGAGCGACATATATCCTTCTCTACCGCCCCAAAAAACGTAGTTTTCCCCATTCAACGCAATAGTGGCATCTAAGGCTAATTTGATCTGTCCACCAGCTCTGGCAAGTATATTAAAATCTGGATTTGTGGAAGCACCATTCATATAGCGAGGGTTAGAAAAACAGTTGGCAGTACCCCACAGTAGTTTCACTTTGGAAGCTTTCATCTTATCTTGCAGGTATTCTACAATGGTTTGTAGTCTGCTTTCAGATTCGTGAAAACTGTGTGCTTCTCGCACCAAATCAAAGTCGTGAAAACAATAATAATCGAACCCCATTTTGGTAATAAATTCAAAGGCAGCATCTGCCTTGGCCTTGGCAGCGTCAATAGGATCTGAATGCTGATCCCATGGGAAATTTTGTGTGCCAGGTCCGAAAGGATCAGCTCCAACGCCACAAAACGTATGCCAGTAGGCAACTGCAAATTTCAGATGCTCTCGCATGGTCTTGCCGGCGACTATCTGGTCTGGATTGTAGTATTTAAATGCCAGAGGGTTGTCGGATTCTTTTCCTTCGTATTTTATTTGATCTATTCCTTTGTAGTATTCTCTATTACCGATAAGTGCCATATTATTTATATTTTAAGGTTGTTTCAAGTTCGTTTTTCCAAGTGTTGTACGCTTCTTTGTAAGCCAATTTATTGTCGACAGGGTGATAGCTCATCACATAGTCATTGTCCATAATTTGTTTGCCGAAACTGTCAAAGTCTCCATTTATCAGGTCACAGGCTCTTGCCGCTCCTATCGCACCTGTTGTGTTGTATATTTCAATTTCAAAGTTAATTAAGGTAGCAATAGTTTCGGAGAAAATTGAGGATTGAAACAAATTATCATTGCCAGCCCGGATTACATTTGGAGTTACACCATCAGATTTTAAAATCTCCATTCCATATACAAAGGAGAACGCAATACCCTCCAGCGC
>CAZWPZ010000236.1:0-9858 GCA_964636005.1 uncultured Eudoraea sp. | reverse complement strand
ATTTATCGGAATGAACGATACCTCGATTCCTCCAAAGGACCTAGTAAGAAATATCAAGTCCAAGCTCCTTCAGTAAAGATGGGCATTACGTACGCTTTAGATGGAAGACACTGGTTAAACGCTAATGCAATATTCTTCTCCAGAGCCCCACTTCTAAATAGTATATTCATTAACCCTCGTGAGAATAATTCCATGGTAAAGTCATTGGATCCAGAAAAAGTTATGGGTTTTGATATGAATTACCATATACGCCTTCCTTCATTGATGGGTCGAATTACCGCTTATTACACCCAATTTCAAAATATTACAGATGTTAATTTTTACTACGTGGAAAGTGGATTAGGATCCGACTTTGTTCAAGAGGTATTAACAAATCAAGATAGGCTTCATATGGGATTGGAAGTTGGACTTAAGTATACTTTTTCATCAGAAGTCTCTTCTTTATTTTCTCTGGCATATGGGAAACATGTTTACAGTAATAATCCCAATATATCTATTAATTTTGATACAAGTGGGGAGGATGAGAATACGATTTCATCCACAGGCTTTAAAGACTTAGGTAAAACTGCACTAAAGGGCTATATCCTCCCGACAGGGCCACAATTTGCCCTCTCCTACGGCCTGGAATATCGAAATCCTAAATACTGGTGGCTTGCTTTAAAAGCCAACTATTTCACAGAGAATTACATTGGTGTATCGGCAATAAAGCGCACAGATAGTTACTTCTTAGACCCTAATACAGGCAAAGTTTTTGAAAATATAAACAACGATGTTGCCGATCAACTGCTAAGACAAGAGGCTTTGGAAGACGTATACACCTTAAACCTGATTGGAGGGAAATCTTGGTTATTGGATGGGAAATACCTGAGTGTTTTTTTAAGTATAAACAACCTTTTTGATAGAACTTTTAGAAGCGGGGGATATGAGCAAAGTAGAGTTGGGAATTATCAAAGGAATTTAGATGATTCTATTAGTGGGAACCCTTCTTTTGGCCCCAAGTACTGGTATGGGTTCGGACGGACTTATTTTCTGAATTTTTCTATCAGTCTGTAAATGCGATATAATAGATTGAACTTAATTCACCCAATATAATATGCAGAATCTAAGGGATAATATGTGCACTACTTTTTTGATTTTGACTCTATTACTATCCTGTGTAAATGAAGGTAAGGATTTAATTGCAACTGACTTATGCAAACCAGAGTTTACGGCAAATATTAGCATGGAAGAAATATCTGGTCTCTTTGCTGAGAAAACAAGACAAATAACTGAAGACCTAATAATGGAGGGTTATGTCATTTCTACTGACCAATATGGAAATATATTTGGATCCCTTTATATTCAAGATCATCCCTCCAGACCCAATTTGGGGATAAAAATAGAAATAGATTTACAGGACTCCTATTTGTTTTTTCCTTTGGGACAAAAGATCCTAATCAGGCTGCAAGGGCTGTACATTGGGAAACAAAATGATTTATACAAGTTAGGTGGAGCTCTTAATTCTTTTGGAAACATTAGTGTTGGGAGATTGCCATCTTCTGTGATTTTTCAACATCTTTATTTTGATTGTAGAGAATCTATTTCTCTTATTCCGTCGGAAACAGCGATAGTCGACTTACAAGAAGATATGGTAGGAACGCTCATAAATATTCGTGATGTGGAAGTTGTGGAAGATGAAAAAGGCCTCCCTTATGCCAGCTACCAAGAAGAGACCAAAAGACTTTTAACAGACTGCGATGGCAATACCTTAGTACTGCTTAATAGTGGTTATTCCACTTTTTACGATTCGTTCTTATCGGAACAAAAAGGTCGGGTTACCGGAGTTTTAACCAAAAAGGGAAAGGAATACAGACTGATTTTACGAGACACCAATGATCTCGAATTAAGGGAAGAAAGTTGCTTGAAAGGGACAGAGTATCAAACTTCAAATAACGTACTGATATCTGAAATTGCAGATCCATACAACAATACTTCTGCGAGATTCATTGAACTATATAATCATGATAGCTTAGCTGTAAATATGAATGGATGGGTACTAAAGCGTTATACAAACTCTAATCTCACAGAGAGTGCCACAGTAGCATTAGACGAATTTGTAATCCTACCAAATGCTTCATTGGTTATTACATCAAATAAGGAAGTCTTTAACATGGAATATGGCCTTGAAGCAGATTTAGAAGTTAAATCAAATAGTGTTGCAGATTCTAATGGGGATGATAACTTTGAATTAGTTGATCCTTTTGGGGTAGTAAAAGACGCATTTGGAATTATTGGTGAGGATGGAACCGATACCAATCATGATTTTGAAAATGGCAAAGCAGTAAGAAAGCAAGAAATCACAAACTCCAATCCAACTTATTTCTTTGATGAATGGGAAATTTATAACAGTAATAATGTTCCCGGAACTATTGATGGAAGACTATATTCTCCTATGGACTATAACCCCGGGAATCGATTGTAGTCTTTTGTAAGTAGTTATAACAAGGGATTTTTTTAAGGGATTAAGAAGAAGTCTACGGCTAACAGGGCGTTATTGTTTTACCCAGAATTTAAAAAAGCATTAATTTTTATCATCTTTGTAAGTATAAGTAAAAGGATAAAACCATATGATAGACAAATTGTTTGCAGCAATAAAATCAGAAAATTCAGAAGAGGTTAAAAAGATAGTAGCAAGTAATCCGGAATGTGCAAATGGCGCAGATAGTCGTGGATTTACACCTTTGATTTTTGCGGCGTATTTCAACCAGAAAGAGATTGTAGAAATTTTGGTTCAATACAAGGCAGATTTAAATGCAAAAGATGGATCAGGTAATACGGCGATTATGGGAAGTAGTTTTAAAGGCTATGATACTATTGTAAAATTTTTAATTGAAAAGGGAGCCGACTTAAATTGTCAGAATAATACAGGAGCCACGGCATTAATATATGCTGCAGTATATGGTCATATAAATATTGCGAAACTGTTACTTGCTGCTGGAGCAAACACTTCCATCAGAGATGCAAAAGGATATACGGCCTATGAAAATGCTAAGCTTAAGGGGATGCCAGATATGATAAACATTTTAAAGAACAAGTAATCTGAAAATGACGCAACAGTCGCTTCATATTGCCCTCGTACAATCAGATTTGATTTGGGAAAATCCTGAAAAGAATAGACAAAAATTTGGAAAACTTTTCAGAAAAATTGGCGATAAAACAGATGTAATCGTATTACCGGAGATGTTTACTACTGGCTTTACCATGCACCCAGAACGAATAGATGAAAAACAGGGAAATGCAACCTTGGAGTGGATGAAAGAGCAGGCCAAAACTTTCAATGCGGCTATCACTGGTAGCATACTTTACCCTGAGGGAACTACTTATTATAACCGATTGTTTTTTGTGCTTCCGGACCAAACTTTTTATAGTTATGACAAGAAGCACACCTTTACTTATGCAGGTGAGAATAAGAGATATTCATCAGGAAATGAAAGAGTAATTATAACCTACAAAAATTTTAGAATTTACCCATTAATTTGCTATGACTTACGGTTCCCTGTTTGGTCGAGATATAAAGGTGATTATGATGTTTTGTTGTACGTAGCCAATTGGCCAAAACCTCGAATGGAGGCATGGGATACCTTACTAAAGGCAAGAGCAATAGAAAACATGTCTTTTACCATAGGATTAAATAGAGTAGGTGAAGATCCGAACGGACATCAATACACGGGTCACACTGCGGTATTTGATCCCCTTGGTGATCGACTGGCCTACTCGGAATCTCCTGAGATTATCGAAACAACCCTCAAGTTGGAACATCTGAAAGAAATCAGAGGGAATTTCCGATTTTTGGAGGACCGTGATTCGTTTAGTCTGAGGTAATAAAAAAGGTTTGTTCTAATTCCCAATTAGCTCTAACTTCAATCAATAAAGGGTAGTATTTTACTGTTTCAGGTTGCTTTCTTTGAAGATAATTTCCAGTATCCCATTTTTTATTGGCATTATCATCAAAAATCACTCTTACATAATACTGATCTGGGTCAATAGTATTAAATTCAACAACATTTCCTTCTCGTTGATATAATTCGCGGTATAACTTCCCTTCCTTATCCGTAAGTTGAATAATCATGGGATAACGCACATCACCTTCTAAATTTATACGAAGATTCCCGTAATCTGCCAGTCCTGCGGTACTTAATCGATAGACAATAGTGTCGTTGGTATTGTCAAAAAAATCGTTCACAAAACTGGGATATAGAAAAAGCGAATAGTTTTCGTTGGGATCTTTTTCAAAACTAAAATTCAACTTGTTTTGTATACTGTCGAAAAGAATTGTTGTTGGAATTTCTATCGTATCCTTATTAATCAGGGTAAACTGTGTCGTGTCTATACCTTTAAGAGGAATATTGGCAGAAATAAAGAACGTATCCTGAAAGTTTATCTTTCTTCTATGACTCGGATAAAGCATCAGGGAGTCCGATAGAAGTTTTCTGGTTTTTACGGTAAAGGTATCTCTAACTTGTTCCTTGTTGTTCTGTACTTCAAAAATTAGAGAATCTACTTCAAAAGGAGTAAACCAGTAATGTATGGTATCTTTTTCGGGGACTTTTTGAACCAAGGTTTGTATAGTATCAGGGATAATACTAAGAGGATTGATGATCATATCCTCTCCTTCTCCATAGTATCCAAATAATATTTTATTGGCTGCGGCATAGGAAGGCGGGGTTAGGCTGAAATTGGGAATTTCCTTGAAGAGGTTTAGGAGGTAAACCGTATCGGTTGGAAGTGTAACCGTATCTTTTATAAAACCTATTTTATCTTCTTTTTGGTCAAATACATTATTCTTCCCCTTGTCCTTAATAGCTAAAATGGCATACCGCCCTTCCTTTAAATATCGCAGAGTAAATATGTTGGTGGTGTCTAGGGTAGTGGTGATATAATTAGGACGTTTATTAAATACTGTTGAATCTGTATAGCTTGAATCAATTTCGTATAAGAGCACACTTATGAATTCATCAGCCTTTCTATTGAAAGCGTCCTTCACTATACCTGTAACATCAAGAGAGTCTATATAACTTCCTGTAGAAAAAACGTAACTTAGAAAACTATTTGGATTGCCTTCATTATTATCCACTATACTTTGTCCAAAATTGATGGTATAGGTAGTATTATCTTTCAGGGTATCCTTTATCTCTAACTCAATTACTTTACTAGGTACTCCCTGAGGGGATATTTGTGGTTGGTATTTTAAGGGGGGGGATATGATAAGTTGATTTTGAACATCTTCTAGGCGGACATATTCGTCAAAATACAACCGAATTTTTTTTTCATTAAACTCCGTAGATAGGTTTGCCGGTTCAGCATTAATCAAAACAGGAGGGGTTGTATCTTTTGGCCCCCCGGAAGGCGAACCGCGCCTTGCACATTGAAGGATAACGAAAACAGATAATACAAGAAAGAGAAAAGATAAGGCGCGCCTTAATAGTATCATTACTTCTTATTATTTGGTAAAGAAACAACTAATTTCAAGAATTGTAAAATTATGGAACTACCGCGATGGTTAATACATAAATCCTGACGTTTTCTAACCTGTGTAAAGCGTTTGCACATGCCTCAATAGTTGCACCAGTCGTAATAACATCGTCAATTAACAAGATATTTTTGTTTGCCAGATACGGAGCGTTTTTTACTACATAAAGATTAGGATTGCCCCACCATCGAATAATCCTGCTCTTTTTAGTCTGGGATTTTGTGTCTGCAGTTTTGACTAAGACATTTTTTAAATAGGTAGCGTTGATAGAACTTGCTACTCTTTTGCCAAAAGAGTCTACCTGATTGTAACCTCTTTTCTTTTCTTTTTTTCTGTGTAATGGTACAGGAATAACGAAGTCTATATCTTGTAATTGGCCTTCACTTGATAATTTCTGTCCACACCATAACCCCAAAAAGTCCCCGATTATTGGTTGATTTTTATATTTTAAATGGTGAATTAAATTTTTGGTGATTCCAGGTTCTAAATAGTACAAAAAGGAAGATGACTTTTGTATGTCTACCCTTCCATAAAATATCCGATCAACTGCATTCTCCATCCGATAATCGTAGTCGGTAAGTGGTATTTGGTTTCGACAAACTGCACAAAGATGCTGCTCTCCTCGATATAATCGAACATTACATCCAAAACACAGCCGTGGCAGCAGTACGGCGTTAATATCATTTGTTATATTTGATAGCTTAGAGAAAGTCAAATCTTATACATACTTAAGAGTAATTACTTAGCGATTTTTGAATGACTATTCAAGATAATAAATTCAACAATAAAATAATACTTGCGGCGCTAGTTGCCGTCATTTTTGGTATTCTTATTGCTTTTTATTACAGCCATGTTCAGTCACAATCACAAATTACTTACTTGGAAGAGGAAAAAGGCTTGCTAGTTAAGGACCTAACCATTCTAAAAGCCGAAGTAGACAGATTATCTGCACTTAATGAAGTCAATGAAATAGATCTTCAAGATTCACGGTATCGAATTCAAGAGCTTTTAGATTCTGTTGGGCGTCTCAATTTTACTGTAGCAAAATTAAAAGAGTACAAAAGGGAGTTGAAAATACTGGAAGTTAAAAATGACAGTCTAATTTTAAACAACAACTATCTAAGGTATAATAATATGTTATTATCTGACAAGTACGAAGATACCAGGCAGATGATAGAAGATTTGAGAGGTAAGAGTAATTCATTGGAAGAAGCAGAGGCATTACTCCGCGCGAAGAACAAGGAATTACAAATGGAGTTAAGGATTAAAAGTTACCTCAAATTACAACATTCAGAAGGCAGTGGTTTTAGGATACGAAATACAAAACCAATAAAAACAACTAAAGGCTCTGTTATTGAAAAATTAAGAGGCTGTGTTACTGTGCTAGCGGACCCCAGTTGCAAGGATAAAGAGAAAGTATTATATCTTCAATTTTTAGATCCCAATATGGCTATTATCGAAGACAATGCCTCCGTAGTATCTGTAAATGGTAACACCTACAGTAAGCGAGTGGAACTGATTTGTACCGGAGAAGAATTTAGTGTTTGTGATTTTATTACTGTACCTAAAGGCTCTCTTGTTCCAGGTAGATACACCCTAAATGTATTCGAAGATGAGAAACTTTTATCTTCTGCCGATTTCAACTTAAAATAATTTCTTGGCAAATTGCTAATATTTTAACTTCATTAATTGTTAAATGGCATAAAATCCTATTTTTGCCAAATGACAAATAAGGAAGATATCTTTAAGAAAGTGATCTCCCATGCCAAGGAATATGGTTATGTGGTGCAATCGAGTGAAATATATGACGGATTAGGAGCAGTTTATGATTACACTCAGAACGGTTCAGAATTAAAGAAAAATATAAAGGACTATTGGTGGAAGGCAATGGTTCAGCTACACGAGAATATTGTCGGGATAGATGCTGCAATTTTTATGCATCCTACTACCTGGAAAGCATCTGGCCATGTAGATGCTTTTAATGACCCATTAATTGATAATAAAGATTCTAAGAAGAGATATCGCGCAGACGTTCTTGTAGAAGATTACGTAGCCAAAATTGAGGCAAAAATTGAAAAGGAAGTTACCAAGGCAAAAAAGCGATTTGGTGATTCTTTTGATGAAAAGCAATTCTTGTCTACCAACAAAAGAGTGCTGGACTATCAGGAAAAATCTAAAAGCATCTTAAAAAGGCTTGGAAAATCTCTTGAGGCAGAAGACCTAGCAGACGTAAAGAGTCTTATAGAAGAATTAGAAATTGCATGCCCTTTGTCTGGGTCAAAAAACTGGACCGATGTAAAACAGTTTAATTTAATGTTTGGGACTAAACTGGGTGCCTCCGCTGAACATTCTACAGACTTATACCTCAGACCGGAAACAGCTCAGGGAATATTCGTAAACTTTCTAAATGTTCAGAAGTCGGGAAGAATGAAAATACCATTTGGTATAGCCCAAATAGGAAAAGCTTTTCGCAATGAAATTGTTGCCAGACAGTTTATCTTTAGAATGCGGGAATTCGAACAAATGGAGATGCAATATTTTATTGCTCCGGGAACACAACTAAAGTGGTACGAGGAATGGAAAGCAATGAGGATGAAATGGCATCTGTCTTTAGGGATGGGAGAAGAGAATTATAGATTTCACGATCATGAAAAGTTAGCACACTATGCCGATGCTGCCTCAGATATTGAGTTTAAATTTCCTTTTGGTTTTAAAGAACTGGAAGGCATCCATTCCCGAACAGATTACGATCTTAGTAGCCATGAAGAATATTCAGGAAAGAAACTACAATATTTTGATCCTGCACTAAATAAGAATTATGTACCCTATGTTGTGGAAACTTCTATAGGGGTAGATAGAATGTTTTTGGCTGTACTTTCCAATGCTTACCGAGAAGAAGAATTGGAGAACGGTACTTCCAGGACATACCTGAAGATACCAGCTGTTTTGGCACCTTATAAGGCTGCAGTATTGCCACTTGTTAAAAAAGATGGATTGCCAGAGTTAGCACAGAAATTACTCAGTTCGCTCAAATGGGATTACAATGTGGTCTATGATGAGAAAGATGCAATTGGGAGGCGATATAGAAGGCAAGATGCTTTGGGTACGCCTTTTTGCATCACGGTAGATCATGATACGCTAAAGGATAATTCTGTCACTATAAGGCATAGGGATTCTATGGAACAAAAGAGAGTCCCAATAGATAAAGTTAACGAAACAATTGAGGCAGAGGTTGGGGTTAAACACTGGCTTAAAAAAATAGAATCCTAAGGGCCGGTTTAAAAACTGTAAGCAAGCCCTAAACTTGCATAAAAATTTCTTCCATTACCCGGATAGTAATATCTCGGCTCCGCGCCGCCAAATGAGTTGGCATTAATTAGCACGGATTGGGCATAATTGATATTAAAAATATTATTTACACCGAAGTCTACAGAATACGATAGTTTATCCGTCAGGAAATTTTTATAACCAAGGCGTGTATTTACTAAGTTGTAGGGTTCGCTATATAAGGTATTCGCATCTGTCAATGGTATTCCATCTACGTATTGATAGGTAGTATTCCAGTAAAATTTTTCCGTTAATTCTACTCTAAGACCGGCATTTACTCTATTTCGGGGAACACCGGTAAGAGGGTTACCTGAATAATCATTATCTCCATCTATAAATTCGACAAAGCTGTGATCAGAAAAAGTATAACTAAGGAAAGGTGTAAGCCTAAAACTCTGTGAGATTTGTAAGGTATAATTAGCATCTATTTCTAAACCCTGATGCTTTGTTTTTCCGGCATTTTGGCCAATAAACTGATCCTCACCGACTCGTTTTGCAACAAGTAGATCCTGAATATTCATTCTAAAAACCGCAATATTTAGCCACAGTTTGGCATCAAACAGAAACAATTTAGAGCCTATTTCATAATTAAACCCTTTTTCTTGTTCTATATCAGGATTAATTAGTCCGTCTGGAGTTAGCGTTTCCTCCAAACTGGGATTAGAAAAACCCCTACTTATATTGCCATAAAGCGAACTTCCGCCACCCAAATTGTAGGTCAGATCTAGACTAGGCAATACAATAACTTTAAAGCTTCGAGTGGCCGATTTATTTTCACTTCCCAGATTAAAGTTGTCTCTGAAATCATAAAAGGTTTTGTTTATATTGATTCCTAGTTGCGCATTAAATCGATTAGTAAGTGGAATCATAAGAGTACCAAAGGCGTTAAATTGCCTTCTAAATTCTTTATTATCACTTAGTTGTTCCCCTTGGAGACTTCCATTACCATTGTTATCTCTATAGAGGTTTTCAAAGGTTTTCCAATTATATTCGTCTTTATATAACTCACCCCCAAAAACATA
>CAZWPZ010000235.1:0-4023 GCA_964636005.1 uncultured Eudoraea sp. | reverse complement strand
AATTACGAATTGTATTATCATGGGTAGATTTGAAGCCTTCGCTCTAGGTAACGGTCCTTGGCGTTCCTTCCTCGATGGGATAGGCAATTCACTAGGCTATGGCGTTATCTTAATAATTGTAGGGTTCTTCAGGGAGTTGTTTGGGTCTGGAACACTGTTTGGATACAAGGTTCTGGGAGATCCTGTTACCAAAACAGGTTTGTACGCTACAGGATACGAAAACAATGGATTTATGATCATACCACCTGCTGCTTTAATTGTAGTAGGCATCATTATATGGGTGCAACGCTCTAAGAATACAGCCCTAATAGAAGAAAATTAATAGTCAATTCACGTCGAATTATGTTAGAACATATAGAATTATTTTTTAAGTCGATTTTTATAGACAACATGGTATTTGCCGTTTTTTTGGGAATGTGCTCTTATCTAGCAGTTTCTAAAAAAGTAGCCACCGCTGTTGGTTTAGGGGCGGCAGTTATCTTTGTACTCGCGGTTACCGTTCCATTGAATTGGTTATTAGACCAATATTTATTGCAAGATGGAGCCTTAGTATGGTTAGGACCAGAATACGCAGATTACAATCTAGGATTTCTTTCCTTTATTCTATTTATCGCAACTATAGCAACCATGGTCCAATTAGTGGAAATTGTTGTAGAGAAGTTTTCCCCATCTCTTTATAATTCTCTGGGAATTTTTCTGCCTTTGATAGCTGTGAACTGTGCAATTTTAGGAGGATCTTTATTTATGCAGTCCAGGGAGATTGAAACACTCGGCCTTGCATTGAATTATGGGATTAGTTCAGGGATTGGCTGGTTCCTCGCAATATTGGCAATAGCTGCAATTCGTGAAAAAATACGGTACTCTAATGTACCTGCACCACTGAGAGGTTTGGGTATAACCTTTATCATAACAGGCCTTATGGGTATCGGTTTTCAAAGTTTTGGTGGTATGCTGACTGGTGGAGGAGAAGAAGCAGTTGAGGAACCTCAAAGTACAGCTATAAAATTAGAAGAAAAAGAAAAAGACACTGCAGAGGAGCCAGATACAAAAGAGGTGTCATATAATAATCTATTAAACGAAAAATAATGATTTTAGCTACAAGTACTCTTGGAACAATTACAATTACAGTAGTTGCTTTTATGTTATTACTCTTACTTCTGGTAGCTTTATTGCTATTTACCAAAGAAAAATTATCACCTTCTGGTCCTGTTACCATTACCATTAATGGGGAGAGAAAAATTGAGGTTGCTTCTGGAAATTCATTACTTACCACTCTTGGAAATCAGAAGGTATTTCTTCCATCTGCTTGTGGAGGTGGAGGTACTTGTATTCAATGTGAATGCCATGTACTAGCAGGAGGTGGAGAGGCACTTCCTACGGAAACACCTCACTTCTCTAAAAGAGAATTAAATGAGGGGGCACGATTGGCTTGTCAGGTCAAAGTAAAACAAGACATGGACATTACCATCCCAGAGGAGGTTTTTGGTATTAAGAAGTGGGAAGGAACTGTAGTAAGAAATTATAATGTAGCCTCCTTTATCAAAGAGTTTGTTGTTGAAATTCCAGAAGACATGGGCTATAAAGCAGGGGGATATATCCAAATAGAAATTCCTCCCTGTGAAATCAAATATTCAGACATAGACATTACAGCACATCCAGAAGAGCACGAAACACCAGACAAGTTTCAGAACGAGTGGGATAAGTTTAACTTATGGCCATTAGTAATGAAAAATTCTGAAACAGTAGAGCGTGCTTATTCTATGGCATCTTATCCAGCAGAAGGAAGAGAAATCATGTTGAACGTTCGTATTGCTACACCACCATGGGATAGATCTAAGAACGGCTGGATGGACGTGAATCCTGGTGTTGCTTCTTCCTATATTTTTGCTCAAAAGCCAGGAGATAAAGTTACGATTTCCGGACCTTACGGAGAGTTCTTTATCAATGAGTCTGAAGCAGAAATGCTTTATGTTGGAGGAGGTGCAGGAATGGCCCCTATGCGCTCACATTTATACCATCTATTCAAGACATTGAAAACCAATAGAAAAGTTACCTATTGGTATGGGGGTAGATCAAAAAGAGAACTGTTTTACATTGATCACTTTGTGCAATTAGAAAAGGAATTCCCGAATTTCAAATTCTATATGGCACTTTCAGAACCTTTAGAAGAAGATAATTGGAAGGTTAAGGAAGATCTTGATGCTCCCGGGGATGGTTTTGTAGGGTTTATTCACAATTGTGTTATCGATAATTATTTAAGTAAACACGATTCTCCAGAAGATATTGAATTGTATTTTTGTGGCCCTCCGCTAATGAATAAAGCGGTTCAAAAAATGGGTGAGGATTTTGGAATACCCGACGAGAATATTCGCTTTGATGATTTTGGTGGATAGTTTCCTTATCACATGTTAAAGACCTTTTAAAGACCGATATGTATATATCGGTTTTTTTTATCTTTAAGAACTTATGAAGACCTTATCAGAACAAGAACTGCACAATTTGGCCATGAATATCGTGGGTAAAGAATTAGAAGCGCAAGGCTTCGAGTTTATGGGGGTAAACAGCAAACTCAAAAAAAATCCTCAATTTGTGTGCTTAAAGGAAAAGACCTTACATTTTATAGTAGTCAGGAATATTAAGTATCCCTTAAACCCCAAGGAGTATAATTTGGAATTAATGCTTAAGGTGAAAAAGCAAGCGGCCAAATTCGAGGCGAAAACTTACTATGCGGGTGTAGGTTTATCCAATGCCGAAGACCAGAGTTTACCTGTAGTACTTAACCAACCCTATATTGTCGATTATGAAGGCCTTATTGAAATCTAATAAAAATCTACTCTTTGTTACTTTGATTGCTATACTCGCAATAAGTTGTGAAACCTCATCCTCAAATTTTGTCAAGAATGTGGAGACTGGAGGAGCTCTTGGAACGTCTTACAGTATTATCTTTTTTAGTACTACTCAGACAAATTTAAAAATGGAGATAGACTCTGTCTTTGAGGTTATAAATAGATCCTTGTCTACCTATATCCCCACTTCGGATATTTCCAGGATAAATAGAGGAGATACACTTGTTGAGGTAGATGCCTTATTTCGGGACGTCTTTACCATTTCCAAACAAGTATACGAGGAGACAAATGGGTATTTTGACCCTACGGTCGGAGCCTTGGTAAATGCTTGGGGTTTTGGCCCGGGTAAGGCAATTGTCATGGATAGTATTAGAATAGATAGTTTGATGAAATTTGTTGGTCTCGATAAGGTAGACCTTAATGCTGATAACAGAATTAGTAAAAATGATGCCCGAGTATATTTAGATTTTAATGCTGTGGCTAAGGGATATGCTATAGATCAATTGGCTAACTTAATGGATTCTCAGCGTATAGAGAACTATTTGATAGAAGTTGGAGGTGAAATTGTAGCCAAGGGTACGCATAAAATAAAACAAAAGCCGTGGGTGGTTGGAATAGATGACCCATTAATGGAAGAGGGGAGAAGGTTGAAACGCACGCTGACCCTCGAGGATAAAGCAATGGCCTCTTCAGGGAATTACAGGAAATTTAGAGTAGATTCCATAACTGGAAAAAAATATGTTCATACTATTGATCCAAAGACAGGGTATACAAGAAATGGGAATATACTGGCGACTAGTGTAATTGCATCTACCTGTGCCGAAGCGGATGCTTTTGCTACCGCATTTATGGCCATGAGTCTGGAAAAGTCTAAAGAGCTAATAAATTCTAGAAAAGACCTGGACGTCTATATTATCTATCTTACAGAAGAAAATACGATCTCTGAATATATGACGGAAGGTTTTAAAAAGCGCATTATACTATAGTTATTTTTGAATCATTGGGATTATTTCTCCTTTAGCTAATCGGTATCGGTCAACTTCGGCCGAAGATAACTTCTTAGTATAGTCTACCTCATGTACGGTAAAGCCTATTTCCCGTAAACGATCAAAATAGTCCCGGCCATATATTCTAACATGATCGTATTGTCCAAAAATTTTAGCACGTTCTTTTTTGT
>CAZWPZ010000234.1:0-5221 GCA_964636005.1 uncultured Eudoraea sp. | reverse complement strand
GGGAATGAATTTCGAATATTAAGAGTTCACGATGCCATTAGAAATTTTGATGTAGAATCCTATGATTTCATAGGAACGATGAAAACCGATTTTGTTAAAAATCATTTTTTTCAAAGAAGTAGTGATACCAGTGTAGAAGATGAAGAACTTTACGCCATAAACTTTAAGGTGTTTTATCCAAATTACAGGGTAAATGGTACCATATATATATCGAAATGGGACTATGCTATACACAAATTAGAGTATACTATGTACGATGAGAAAAAATGGAATAAGAGTAGGAAAAAAAACAAACACGGGCATCGGCAGAAAGTAATATTTGATATTACAACAGACTATAGAAGAGTATACGACAAGATGTATTTAAACTACATATCTTTTAACAATAGTTTTATTATCTATATTCCTCCTGCCTTTACCACCAATGAAATTACGGTCGATTCGGAATGTTTGTGCTTTCTAATTGAGTATAACAATCTTCCAATATCCGAGACCGCCCTGGACATCTCTAATTATGATGTAAAATTTAAAAGTAAACGTGTGAAAATTAAAGGAGCAGAAAGACTGAAAAACCGAGTCTTTTTATATCCGACCATGCCAAATGAAGAGTTTTTTGAGATGTACGAAGAATTAGTAGATCAAGGAGAGCAAGGAGTGGACCTGAATGAGCTAGTAGAGGTCCAAATTGAAAATGTAAGAGATACATTGGGTAATTTAATTAATAAATGGACCTCGGAGGAGTATTTTCAATTCCGCGAATATTTTGTTCAACGAATTAAACCTGATTCTAGGGCCCCTTTTGAGGATGGTTTTATGGACAAAGCAAAACCTATTTTTGCAGACCAGCCTATGATTAAACCAAAGGACTATAAGGAGTATTGGATGAATACACCCTTAGATGATAACATCAACTAACAGAATGGCAATGTTTAAAAACACAATATTCATATTATTTTTCTCGGTAGCAAGCTTTTGTTTTTCACAGGAAGGGGAATATATTATAGGACAATTGGTAGATTTCGAGGAGAAGGAACCAGTACCCTTCGCAACTATACGGGTAAAAGACAAGGCCCTTGGTGTAATTACTAATATAGACGGCACTTTTAAGATACCGGTCCGATTTCGGGAGTTAGGAGAATCCCTAGTGATCTCCTGTATGGGATATAAGACGATAGAAGTTCAATTAGAGGACCTATACGATGATCAAAGCAATATTATCTTAATTCAACCAGGAGCATTTGAACTTAGCGGCACGATGGTTTTTGCCAATTTTAAGAAACTAACAGCGAAACAAATAGTACGAATAGCTGTCAATAGAATTGCGAGTAACTACCCATTGGACCCTTTTAGTGTGACAGGATATTACAGAGATTATCAGGTTAAGAATGGAGCCTATACCAACCTTAGTGAAGCAATCATAGAAATTGCCGACCTGGGTTTTAAAAAAACAAACATTCTGGACAATAGCTATCATCTGTATTCCTATAATCAGAATACCAATTTTGAAGTAGATTCTTTTGCGAGACAACCTTATGATTATGCGCGTTTTCGTAAAATCATACCATATGCCAAACTAGAAAATGACGGTGGGAACGAGTTCCTGACACTGAGAATGCATGATGCTATACGGAATTATGGTCTTGAATCTTTTTCTTTTATTGATGATATTACTACCGACTTTCTTGATAATCATCGGTTTAAACTAATAGGTAAAACCAGTGTCAATCAGGAGAGTGTTTATCGGATCGATTTTAATTTTATAGACGATAACTACCGCGTAGACGGCAAGATATTTATTAATATTTACGATTTTGCTATTCATCAGCTCGACTATACCCTATATAAAAGAATAAAACCCGGGGACGATACCAATGCAATAAATGAAGAAGAAAGGTTTAGTGATGGGTTTAAAAAAACCAATAGTGAAATTCTTTACCACATTCAGACGGAATACAGCAGAGGAGCACGCGATAAAATGTATCTGAATTATATCTCATTTTACAACAAAGTTTTACTACAACGCCCAGGTCCGTTTCGCTCTAAATTTGTTGTCGATTTAGCGGACAAGTCGTTCCGAATCCGACTAAATAAACTTCCTGCCAAGCCGCACAGAATAAAAAACACGGATTTCAATATTACCTATAAGGGGAAGTATGTGCCTATTGAGGATTTTTACTTTTTAGAGGACGAAAGAACGTTTATCGTTTGTCCTTATATTATAGCGGATGAAGAGAAGGCCGGGAAGGATTATATATTTAAGAATATGGATGCTATTAAGGCTTCAGACGTGGCCTATTCTTTCACCGGGATAAAGGACCTTCAGGGGAATAAGCTCGATACAAGGCAATTAGAATATATACACCAATACCGCGAGTTTTTTAGTCAGGAAGTTCAGGCCGATAGAGTAGAACCGGATACAACCAAGCTTTTATTAAAAAACCTACCGTTGAATAGTAAGATGCAGCCAATATTTAGAGAAAAAGTAAAAAACGACTTCTGGAAGAACACTCCATTACCCGAGTTAGAACCGTTTGCGCCCAGGCTGCCATAATTGGGATTTAGAGCACTACTTCAGAATAAGCCAAAGGTGTTCTGATAGTAGGTGTTATTCGATTCCTGTAGCTGTATCAGGGCAGTCCAATGGAATTTTCTTGCCGAACGCTAGCTTCGAGAAATGTGAACTGATACATCGAAGCTGAGCTTTTCAAAGTAAAGCTGCTTTTTATATACAGTATAGAATTTCATATTGCCTTCTTTGTAATTGGGTAAAAGTCCAATCTGATTAAGAACCAATGCGACAGATTCTCAGGCATATCGCTATTCTGGAGAGAGTAGATCAGTTAATCCGTTTAAAGGCCACAGGCCGGCCTCAACAGTTGGCTAGTAAATTAGAGGTTTCTGTAGCTACCGTTTTTAGGATTATTGATACCATGAAAGAATTGGAGGCACCGGTGACCTATGATCCAATAAGACAAAGCTATGTTTATAGCGAACTAACTTTTTTTAGGTTTGGGTTTTTTAGGCAGGAACTCAGCAAACAAGATCAAAAAAGAACCTTCGGGGGTCGTTCTATTAGTAGCTTAACTCAAATGGGTGGAATTTTAACATTTTAGTTGGTTTGCTATCAGCTAGTGAGAGTGTTGGCATGCATATTTGTAGTGTAATGCAAAGTGGTGCACATAAAATTTAAAGCTTTGATTACCATTAAGTAGTTGTCTAATTTAAATAGGTACAAATGAAAAAAAGTAGTTTAAACAAAATGAGTAAATCGTCCTTGAAACAGGTACATGGAGGTTCCGGTGCAGGTCGCTTTGCTGGAAGAATGGTAGGAGCTATTCTCAGGTATGGCGGTGGCTATATTGGTGGTGTAAATTTTGTAACAGATTATGCCAGATATAGGGCGATGCAATAAGTGTAATTAATGGTATTGTAGAACGATAAAAAAATAAAACATATGAAAAATTCGTGGACTGAATTAAAAAGTAGTGATTTAAAAGCAATAGACGGAGGAGGTTATATTTATGACCTCTATAGAATTTATGTAGCAGAAGAAGGTGATTTTGCTAGTGGCTTTGCCAGAGGTTTTACCAGAGGATTCTTTTGATAGTAAAATCTGAGTTTTCTTAGACCAATCTAAGGGGTACTTATGTACCCTTTAGATTTATTGCACTTCAACCCATTTAGGATAATTAACCACGAGACCGGATTGGAACAGGCTTTTGAACAAATTTCTAGAATAAAAATAGATGTTGCCAAAGAACAAAACTGAAAAGAAAGAGTATCGCAGACAATATGTTTGGAAATCTGTTATTGGTTTCTTTATCTCGTATTCCTTTGTTTTTGGATTATTTGTTTTACTAGGGGAATCTTTTTCAGGCTACTCGTTTTATCCGGATAGCCATAAAGCGAACTCCTTTGAAATAATGGTTTTGACTGGCTTTGGTCTACTAGGTTCATTTCTGGTACTGGGATTGTTTATGAAGAAGGTAGATAAAGAACCTTTTTTCAATCTCGGATTCCGTGGTACAGGAATTAGGTATGATTTGGTTAAGGGAACTCTTTTGGGCTTTTTTATTATGCTGGCAGGATCTATAGTCCTCATGTTGCTGGGACAGATTCAATTTGTTGAAACCACAATAGATATACAGGAATTAGTCTATACAGGAATACTTTATTTAATGGTGGCAATACTCGAAGAAACCGTTTTTCGAGGCTATATTCTCCGTAATCTTTTGAAGGTATATTCACCTATTTTGGCCATACTCGTATCATCTGTTCTTTTTGGAATGGTGCATGGATTTAACGCAAATATTTCTTGGGTAGGATTTATTAATATTATTCTTTCCGGGCTTTTAATGGGACTTTTTTATTATCGAAATAGGAGACTCTGGTTGCCCATTGCATTTCATTTTAGCTGGAACTTTTTTCAATCCATTTTTGGGTTCCATGTTAGTGGCAATAAAAGCTATTCTCTTATCCATTGGTACACACCTGAGAATAATGTATACAATGGTGGGGAGTTTGGTTTTGAAGGCTCCATATTAGCAATAGTCATTCAAGTTCTTCTAATTGGAATTGTGTTGCATCGTGTTCAGAAAGGTGGTAAGGAATTATTAAAGATGTCTACCTAGAATAGATTTATAAACCAAAAGGAAAAGTAGCGGTTTTTAGCAACCGGGTTGGGATTAGTACTGAAATTACGTCTAATAGGTTATATAAACGATAAGTCGTAAGTCATCATAAATTACCTCGTACCCACAAAATGGTCAGAAAATTAGCGACCTGCCGAGCTATTCACCAAAATGGTAGTAATTCTTTTGGGCTGGCTTGGGTTAAATTCACTTTTATCTCCACCAGGGATAGGAAGAGTTAGATTTTAGGTAAAAAGAGAAATAGCAGTTCACAGCAACAGGTGCATTGCTAAATATCACCTTGGATTGTTAAAAATTCTATTGGAAACTACCTACTTTTGGGCTCTAAATTAAATCGGTTGAGATCTTTCATTATTGGCTTACTAGTAACGTTGTTTTTGGTAAGTTACTCCACAAAAGCTCAAGAGCTGCCCGAACGTATTGTAAATGAAAATGCGCAATTCTGGATATCTACCAATAATCTATTCAGAGTAGCCGATCGCTGGGCCATATTGAATGATATTCATATACGCCGAAACAACTTTTTGGCGGACCCTAATTTTTATTTCCTTCGTGTTGGCGGCCAATTC
>CAZWPZ010000233.1:0-33938 GCA_964636005.1 uncultured Eudoraea sp. | reverse complement strand
AGTATTTCGTAATGCTTCTCCCAGTTCTTAATGGTACTATTAAAAAAAGGCCCGAGAATTAAGTCTTTTTGTACTTTTTCGTAGAAGGCAATAACCAATCTCTTGATATCTTCTCTATTCTCAAGTTCTTTTTTTATCATCACCTTATTTTTAAGACGCTTTATTAAGCGTATACAAGATTTGTTATTCTCTTCGGAACCTATCAAATGCCGCTCTATCTAAATCTTCTCTATGCTCCGGATGAGCAATTGAAATTAGTGCCTGGGCCCTTTGATATAAATTCTTGCCAAATAAATTTACCACGCCATATTCTGTTACAACGTAATGTACATGAGCCCTTGTTGAGGTAACTCCAGCACCTGTTTTAAGAGTGGGTGTTATTTTAGATACTCCTTTTGCCGTAGTGGAGGAAATGGCAAATATTGGCTTACCGCCTTTGGAAATTGCTGCGCCTCGAATAAAGTCCATCTGACCACCTACTCCCGAAAAATGTCTTAATCCAATGCTATCAGCACAAATCTGGCCCGTCAAATCAATTTCTATGGCGCTATTAATGGCGGTAACTTTTGGGTTACTGGCAATCAAGGCGGTGTTGTTAGTATAGGCAGCCTCTTTAAAATGCACAAGAGGATTGTCGTTTACAAAATGGTACAGATTCTCCGTGCCAGCGGCAAAACAGGTTACTATTTTACCTGTTTTTATTTTTTTTTCTTCCCCGGTAACAACTCCTTTTTCAACCAACGGAAGAAGTCCGTCTGAGAACATTTCTGTGTGAATCCCTAAGCGTTGATGCGTATCCAGATTGTTTAATACGGCATTAGGAATATTTCCAATACCTAATTGTAAAGTGGCTCCGTCCTCAATTAGGCCTGCCACATGTTTGCCTATTTCAAATTCTATTTCAGAAATTTCATTAATTGGTGCGGTGTGAATGGGTTCATCTACCTCAATTGCCAAGTCTATTTTACTCTGATGAATTATTCCATCACCATGCGTTCGGGGTACCTGAGGATTTATTTGTGCAATTACTTTTTTGGCAGTTTCGACTGCTGGTAGCGCCACATCAACAGAGACTCCGAGGGAACAGTATCCATGCCTATCCGGAGGAGAAACTTGAATAATGGCAATATCCAATGGTAAGATGTTACGTCTGAATAAATAGTGGATTTCACTTAGAAAAATCGGAATATAATCTCCTTTATTGGTATTGACTGCATTTCGTACGTTTCCGCCAACAAAACAACTATTAATTTTAAAGGACTTATTGTATGGAGCTAGGGCGTATTTTACTTCTCCTTCGGTGTGAATAGAAATTATTTCTACATCATCTAATTCTCTATACCTTTCACAAATAGTGTTTATTAACGTATTAGGAGTCATTGCTGCTCCTTGTAAAAATACGCGATTACCGGACCTAACGGAGGCAGCAGCTTCTGCTGCAGATACTATTTTCATAATGAGTTTGTTTTCAGCGCACAAAAAAAGATGTGGTGTTTAGTGGCATTCTTGTTCGGTTGTGACCAGGTTCTTAACTGGCTTCGGAGACATATAAGGGATATCTAGCCCTAAGCCTCTTAAAATAAAGAGAATACCTATTATTACCACAAATACTGGAATTAACTTTCTAATCTTATTTTTTGCCGTATTTTTTAATAAAGTACTAAAGTATACTGCCATCGTCATAAGGGGTACGGTTCCTAATCCAAACAGTATCATGTACAACGATCCCTCTAATGGATGTGCCATGGCCATGGCACCTAGTAAAGCCATATACACCAGGCCACAAGGCAAAAATCCGTTTAAAAACCCAATTGTTAAAAAAGTGTCGTTAGTTTTTTTATTAAGCGCCAGACCAAGTTTCTGTTTTAGCTTAGAAATCAAGTTGAAGATAGGTTTAGAAATTCTATATTTTTGTCTGGCTAGGACAGGAACAAGCACTATAATTATCATAGTAATTCCAATTACAATAGACAACTTTTGCTGCATTCCAAAAATATATAGTCCTTTGCCTATTATGCCAAATACCAGACCAATTATCCCATAGGCAAGCAATCTGCCCAAATGGTATACGGACACTTGTAGTGCTTTTTTGAATTCATTTTCTCGATTTACTGGAAGCATAAAAGCAATAGGGCCGCACATGCCAATGCAGTGCAGACTTCCCAAAAGGCCCAGAATGAGAGCAGATAGCACCATCAATGTCTCTAATAATTGATACTTCTTTTAATTAAATATTCCTTTCCTTCGCATTGCCAATAAACCTTGATGTCCCAACGTCCTTCCAATAATTTAGAATCAGGCAGTAGCAGTTGCCTATCGGTGGTGCTAAATGTAATTTCAAAATCCAGATTCTTGTTAGAAGGTCTATATAAGAATACTTTACCCTCTATAGAATTGCAGTCCATCCCAATAGGGAATTCAATTTGTAACCCATTCGCAGCAGGGGTATATTTAAAGTCCTTTGCCAAAGATTTAGCATTAGCCAGGGCGTCTATTTCCTTCTGGTATTCGAGCTCTTCCTTGTAGTATTCTTCCGTTACTAGATCGTGGTTTGCTCTATCGTCAGAGCTCGCAATGATGACGAAATACAGGATAAAGGAAATAAAAGCAATAAAAGCAATTACAATACTTGTTCCCCAGTTTAATTTCATAGCCTACCTTTTTTCTTCTCTAATTATAGCTTCTAGGTGCAAGAAAACGAGCCGTTGTTGTTTCAATTAATTCGTCTCCACTATACACCCCAATTTTTAACTTGTCTTTATCGCCACTTAAGGCAGAATTATTAATCTCAATAAACAAGGTTCCTTCAGCTAATTCCTGTGCTGGAACGGTAAAGGTAGTATAGGATACAAGTTTAATGTCACCTTGGTGTGATAGTAACTTAAAGCTAACATTGTTTATGTCTCTTGAGGTCTTATTGACTAATTTATACGTATAAACATTACTAATAATATTGCCTTCTTTGTGCTCGTATAATTGACCTGGTAATCTAAGGATGTTTGCTTCTACGTCATTCCGAAGGAATAACATGCCAATTAGAACAAAGATGAGGATTCCTAATACTGCAGCGTACCCCTTTAAACGAGGTGTAAAAGTAAACTTTGCCTTTTTTTCAATATTATCCTCACTGGCATACCGTATAAGACCTTTGGGAAGATCTACTTTTTCCATAATGGCATCACAGGCATCGATACAAGCTGTGCAATTGACACACTCTAATTGCGTCCCATTTCTGATATCTATACCAGTTGGGCAAACATTGACACATTGGAAACAATCAATACAATCACCATGCCCCAGCGCCTTCCGATCTTCCTTTTTTCTGAACTTTTTACGGCCATTTGTGCTTTCTCCTCTTTTGTGATCATAGGCAACCACAATTGATTTGTTATCTAATAATACACCTTGCATTCTTCCGTAGGGGCAAGCGATAATGCATACCTGTTCTCTGAACCAGGCAAAAACAAAATAAAAAACAGAAGTAAAAATCAACAAAGAAATGAGGGTGCTTAAATGGAGCAGTGGACCATCGGTTATGTATTGTATAAGTCTATCGCTACCAATTAAATAGGCTAGAAAAACATTGGCAATCAAAAAAGAAATGATAAAAAAGATAGTCCATTTGAGTAATCTCTTCCTAATCTTTTGGCCGTTCCAAGGCTGTTTATCTAATCTTATTTGCGCACCCCTGTCGCCGTCTATCCAGTACTCTATTCGTCTAAATACCATTTCCATAAAAATGGTCTGTGGGCACATCCAACCACAAAAAATTCTCCCAAAAGCAACAGTAAAAAGGGCGATAAAGATTACCCCAATTATCATCGAAATTACGAATAGATGGAAGTCTTGTGGCCAAAAAGGAAAACCAAAAATATTAAACCTCCTTTCAAGGACATTGAACATTAAAAATTGGTTTCCATTAACCTTTATGAAAGGGGAGGAGAATAAGAATACAAGAAGAATATAGCTTACCCACTTTCTATACTCGTAAAATTTGCCACTCGGCTTTTTTGGAAAGATCCATGCTCTTTTACCTTCTTCGGTAATGGTAGCGATACTATCCCTAAAATTTTCCTCCATTTTTGACAATACTTTTTTGAGTTTCTTTTGCAGAAACACATGGTTTCATCAAAAGTGAATCGATTTAAGAAATCCTTTCAGGTTTTCTTTGAAATCTAATTCAACTGGTCACAGGGGTTTACTCTTCTTCCCAAATGTCGCCTTCTGCAGCTTTAGGATTTGCTGGTGTAGTACCTTGAAAGGTAAGCACATAACTTGCAACCTGAGCCATTTCCGCTGGCTTCAATGTTTGCTTCCATGCAACCATACCTTTTCCAGCTCTACCGCCTTCTGCAATTGTATTAAAGACATTTTTTATCCCGCCTCCTAGAATCCAGTACTCATCGGTTAAGTTAGGACCAATTCCACCGCCACCATCTGCCATATGACAAGCTACACAACTTGTTTCAAAAATGGCCTTTCCTGCACTAAGATCGGATGCATCTGTAAGAACTTCCACGGTATTTACGTCTACCAGATCCTTAGCAGTTTTTTTGTATTCCTCGATAGCTATTTGA
Organism: uncultured Eudoraea sp.; assembly: GCA_964636005.1. GTDB lineage: Bacteria > Bacteroidota > Bacteroidia > Flavobacteriales > Flavobacteriaceae > Eudoraea. The sequence goes on along the minus strand of CAZWPZ010000233.1, from coordinate 29,361 downwards.
GCAGCAGCAACTTCCTGTTCGTATTCCAAGTCCTGATCGTAATCATTGTAAACATGGAATCTTACTAAGTAGATAACACCAAATATCATGGTAGCATAAAACAAATATACCCACCATGGAGGTAGATCATTGTCCAATTCCTTAATACCATCATAATTGTGATCTAATATTATTTCACCTTCAGCTTCGATAGGCTTGGATCCTAATAATTTTGCATACATCTTTTTGCCCCATACCCATTCATTTGACTTTGACTTGGTCTCGAGATACTTTGCTTTTGCTTCTTCCGATAAGGTTTGAAACATCACATTCTCTATGGACTTGAGTACAAGTTCTATTGCTATCAAAATTAGCAGTACTAAAAGGAGAAAAAATTGCGTGATAGGATATTCTATAAATGCTGGTTTTTCACCAGAATCGATAAAATATTCCATAAGGCCGAATATTATAAAGAATATAACGGGGATTCTAATCCACCAAGGGGACATATTTCTCATGTGTTCGTATTTTTTGGTTGGTTATCTTCTAATGGAATTTCACTTACTTCTTTTATGTGCTCTTTTGAAGCGGTAAACACCCACCAGAAAAGAACCGTAAAAAAGACAAAGAATATTAGCAGGGAAATCATGGGATAAGTAGCTATACCCTCCATGCTTTCCATATGATTTTTTATAAATTTTAGCATAGCCTATTTATTTTCAGATAGTAATTCAGAATTCGTTTCAACTTTTATGTCTGTACCAAGACGTTGCAGGTATGCGATAAGGGATACAATTTCTCTATCTCGCATTTCCACGAAATCAAGACCGTTTTCTTGGGCATATTTTTTATCAGCCTCATAGGACTTGACAAAGTCTGGGTCTGCATACAAGTTTTCTTCTATTTGTATGGCCTGTTTTGCCATAGACTCTTGCGCGTTTTGAATGTCTTCCTCGGTATAAGGGACTCCAAGACTTACCATTGCCTGCATCTTATCTTCCACACCGCTTCTGTCGTGTTTATCCCGCACCAACCATTGGTATGCTGGCATTATGGAACCGGAAGAAGTGCTCTGCGGGTCGTACATATGATTTAAATGCCAGCTATCAGAATACTTTCCTCCAACTCTTAATAAATCTGGTCCAGTTCGTTTACTACCCCATAGAAATGGATGGTCGTACACAAATTCTCCGGCTTTGGCATATTCGCCATAGCGCTCTACCTCACTTCTGAAAGGGCGTATCATTTGTGAATGACAACCAACACAACCTTCGCGTATATAAAGATCCCTTCCTTCCAGTTCAAGAGGGGTATAGGGTTTAACACTGGTTATGGTAGGGATATTAGATTTAACTAAAATCGTTGGAACAATTTGAACAATCCCACCTATGAGAATGGCGATAGTGGCAAAAATGGTTAACTGAATAGGCTTTCGCTCTAGCCATGTATGGTAGGTTTCCCCAGCAATTCTCCTTTTTGAAACTCGTGTTAAAGCTGGAGCTTCTGCTAATTCATCTTCTACCTTACTTCCAGATTTTACTGTTACAGCAATATTATAAAGCATTACAACAAAACCTAAAATGTATAAGCTTCCTCCAATAGCTCTCATCCAATACATTGGAATAATCTCGTTTACTGTTTCTAAAAAGTTTCCATAAACAAGTGAGCCGTCCGGATTAAATTCCTTCCACATCAACGCCTGAGTAAATCCGGCAACATACATAGGTAGCGCGTATAAAATTATCCCTAGGGTACCCATCCAGAAATGCAGATTGGCCATTGGTACAGAATGCAATCGGGTTTTAAACATTTTGGGAACCAGCCAATATACCATACCGAAGGTTAGGAAGCCATTCCAAGCGAGGGCGCCGACATGAACATGCGCGATGATCCAATCGCTAAAGTGTGCAATAGCATTGACGTTCTTTAAGGAAAGCATAGGACCTTCAAAGGTCGCCATACCATATCCGGTAATCGCAACAACCATAAATTTCAAGGTAGGATCGGTACGTACTTTATCCCAGGCTCCTCGAAGGGTCAGCAGACCATTTATCATCCCACCCCAAGATGGAGCGATAAGCATAACGGAGAAGGCAACTCCTAAATTCTGTGCCCAATCTGGTAAAGAGGAATAAAGAAGATGATGAGGTCCTGCCCATATATAGATAAATATCAAGGACCAAAAGTGTACGATAGAAAGCCTATAGGAATAGACCGGTCTGTTTGCCGCCTTTGGCACAAAATAATACATCAAACCTAAGAAAGGTGTTGTTAGGAAGAATGCAACAGCGTTGTGACCATACCACCATTGAACAAGAGCATCTTGTACACCAGCATATACAGAATAACTTTTAAGTGCACTTACGGGAAGCTCCAAACTATTGAATATATGAAGTACTGCAACGGTTACAAAAGTTGCCAGATAGAACCATATTGCAACGTATAAGTGTCGTTGCCTTCTTTTTATCATGGTTCCTATTAAGTTTACCCCAAATGCAACCCAAACAAGTGCTATCGCAATATCGATTGGCCACTCTAATTCTGCATATTCCTTGGAAGTAGTATAACCAAGAGGAAGTGTTATTGCAGCAGCAACAATAATGGCCTGCCAACCCCAGAAATTAAAATTACTCAAAAAGTCATTGAACATCCGTGCCTTTAGTAGCCTTTGGGTAGAATAGTAGATTCCTGCGTAAAGGGCGTTACCTACAAATGCAAAAATTACCGCATTGGTGTGTAGGGGCCTTAAGCGGCCAAAACTCAACCAGGAGATACCATCTGTAATCCCAGGGAATAGAAACATAAATGCCAGTAATAACCCTACCAACATGCCTATTAGACCCCAGAATAGTGTGGCGTAGAGGAATTTTTTTACGATTTTATTATCGTAATAGAATTGTTGTACTTCCATAATTACAATTTTTCACTTTTATTTAGTTGGATTGATTCACTTTTCTCAGATCGGTAAGAACTCTTTTTTTTAACTATTTCATCTTCAAACAGCATTCGAACAGAGGGGGTGTACGAATCGTCGTACTGTCCCTTGTTTACAGAAAATATAAAGGCTGCGAGAAAAAATAGAGCAACAAGAATACTTATGGCAAGCAATAAATAAATAACACTCATACTTTGGTAAAATCTGGCGTAAAACTACATTGAACAACTACTTCATAAAATGACATAAGTCAGCTTTTTATTTTATTTTCTTTCCGATATGGTTACTTGCTAAGGTAGCAAAAGAAACAATACTAATGGAACTTAAGGGCATCAAAATAGCAGCAACTACAGGCTCTAATTGAGCAGTAACAGCGAAGTAAAGTCCAATGGCATTGTACATCAAGGAAAAAACAAAACAAATCTTTATAATTTGTATTGCTTTTTTACTCGCCTTAATAAAATCCTTCAACTCTATTAATTTGGTCGCATCCATAATACCATCGCAAGCTGGTGTAAACACATTAGTGTTTTCAGAAATTGCGATGCCCACATTACTTTGAGCGAGGGCCCCAGCATCATTGAGTCCGTCTCCCAGCATTAAAACACGTTTATCTTTTTGCTGAAGTTCTTTTATAAAATTTAGTTTATCTGTTGGTTTCTGATTGAAATAAAGCGGTACTAATTTGGGTAAGATTTTTCGAAGTCGTGTTTTTTCAGAAGAATTATCGCCAGACAGAATTGCAATGTCCATTTCTTCTATTAATTTTTCGAACATGGTCGAGATTCCTTTTCTGTAGGTATTTGTAAAGACAAAACAACCTTTATAATCATTGTTCGAACTTATATGTACTACGGTATTTTCGGCATTTGAGCTGTCGTTGTGGCCAACGTAGTCTGCGGAACCCACTTTGACAAACGCACCATCCTTTTGTCCTTTTATTCCTTTTCCCACCTGTTCTTCAAAATCGTCTAGTGTGTATATATTATTCTCTTTGAGGAGTTCGTATAGGGAGCGACCAAGTGGATGGTTTGTTGCTCGCAAGGTATTCTTTAGCAAGGATTCTTCTGCCTTATTAAGTGTGTGGCCATGATACGTTATGGTATCCATTCCGGTATGGGTAATGGTACCAGTTTTATCAAAAATAACGGTATTTATTTGTGCTAACTGTTCAATGACAGAGGTGTCCTTTAAAAAAAGCTTCTTTTTACCAAATATCCGAAGGATGTTTCCTAAGGTAAACGGTGCCGCCAAGGCAATGGCGCATGGGCATGCTATGATGAGAACAGCTGTAAAAACATTCATCGCCTTTGAACTATCGATAAAGAGCCAAGCCGAAGTAGCTATAATTGCTATTGCTAGGACAACTATGGTAAAACGTTTGCTTATGCTATCGGTTAATGTCTGAAATTGTAACTTCTTATTTTCCTTAAATACCGCATTGCTCCACAATTGCGTTAGGTAACTTTGGGAAACACTTTTTAATACTTTTACTTCAATGGCACCATGACATTGTCTTCCCCCGGCGTATAGTTTTTCTCCAACCTCTTTACTTCTGGGTTGCGATTCACCTGTAACGAAACTGTAGTCGATTAGTCCATTTCCCTTATGCAACAAGCCATCTACAGGAATTAATTCTTCGTTTCTTATAAGCAGATGGTCCCCGGCTTTTATATCGTATACCTGCACTGTTTCTTCACTGCCTTCTTTATTGAGTTTGGTAACCGCAATAGGAAAATACGATTTATAGTCTCGTTCAAAAGATAAAAAGGAGTAGGTCTTCTGCTGAAAATATTTCCCAACAAGTAAAAAGAATACTAATCCTGAAAGGCTGTCGAAAAAACCAGAACCCTGGTCGGTAATAATATCAAACGTTGAACGCAAAAAAATCACTAAAATACCCAGGGCAATTGGAACGTCTATATTGAGCATACCAGACTTCAGTCCTTTGTAGGCAGATGTTATATATTCACTACCCGCATAGAATACAACAGGAATAGAAAAAGCGAACATGAGCCATCTAAAAAGTACCTTGTACTGTTCTAGCCAATATTCCTGTACCTCAAAATACTCGGGAAAAGACAAAAACATAATATTGCCAAATGCAAATCCTGCAATACCCAGTTTATAATAAATACTTCTATTAGACTTCGCGTTGTCCGAATTGAAGTCTTGTAAAGAAATGTAAGGTTCATAGCCTATTTTAGTGAGCATGAGAACCAATTCTTTAATTGAAGTCTTTGTGCTGTTATACGTAATTTGAATCTTTTTTTTAGGAAAATCTACCTGTGATTCAGTTACACCAGGTATTAGTTTGTTTAAATTTTCTAATACCCAAATACAAGAGCTGCAGTGAATAGATGGAATCAGCAGAGACACAATTTGTATAATACCATCATCAAAATCTAAAATAGACTGTACAATTTCTGCATTATCCAGGAAGTCGTATTTCCCTTTGGTTATATTTGGTGTAGTGCCAACTCCTTCATCAAGTTCATAGTAATAGCCTAGGTCATTGCTTTGAAAAAGCTCGTATACAAATTTGCATCCTGTACAACAGAAGTCTTTATCATCGTACTGTATGGATGAGGTTTTGCACTCATCACCACAATGGAAGCATTTTGTATATCCCATGAATATCTACCTTGGCCTAATCTGCGAATTTGTAGTAAATTAAAAAAAATATATATGATATTTGTCAGCTTTTCAATAATTTTAATCTCCTAAAAAAGAGTAGCCATGGGGTCAGAAAGTAGATGTGAAAATTGTATTATAAGACAGTTTAATTCGTTACGTGCAATGAGCAAAGAAGAATTAAAGCGTGTGTCTGATTCCAAGGTGGTCAAGAAAGTTAAAAAAGGAGATCCCATTTTTGAAGAGGGCGATAAGCTCAATGGAGTATATTGTGTTAGGGACGGTGTATCCAAGCTTTCCAAGTTAAGTTCTAATGGTAAAGACCAGATAGTTAAATTGGCTAGCAAAGGAGAAGTAATGGGGCAACGATCTGTTATTGCAGAGGAGAGTTCTAATTTAAGTGCTGTTGCTGTAAACGATATGCAACTGTGTTACATCCCTAAAGAAGTAATTGTGGACAGTCTTCACAAAAACCCGGATTTTACTTTAGAAGTTTTGAGACACATGGCAAACGATTTGCGCGAAGCAGACGATGTGATTGTCAATATTTCACAAAAAACCGTAAAGCAAAGAATCGCAGAGGCCTTTTTGTATCTGGAACGGAATTATGGTGTAGACAAGGATGGCTTCTTACTGCTTACCCTGTCCAGGGAAGAAATTGCAAATGTGGTTGGAACGGCGACTGAATCCTGTATTCGTGTTATTTCTGAATTTAAAAAGAAGGGTCTTTTAAAAAGTTCCGGAAAAAGACTCGGGATATTGGATAGCAAAAAATTAAGTGACCTGGCTGAGGGATTTTAATTTTTTGATACCACCTATTTCAGATTAAATCTTGTGGGAGTTGTAGTAAAACCTGACAATTATCATTGTTTGCCCAAAGAGATACTAATATTTTTACACCGTTGTTTTAACTTTTTGGTGTATGAGACGTATCCTTTTGCCCACTGATTTCTCCCAAAATTCATTGAACGCAGCTAAGTATGCGTTAGATATGTTTAAAGAAGAGGCCTGTACCTTTTATTTAGTAAATACCTATACCCCTTCTTTTGTACACAGTAGATTTATGGCTAGTGCCGTTCATGGTGGTCTGGTTGAAGATAGTGTTCAATTAGAATCCCAAGAAGGTCTGGACAGAATGACGGAATATATAGCTGCAAATCTAAAATACCCAGAACACCACTTGGAGGCGATATCTTCTTTCAATCTACTTACAGAAGAATTAAAAGAACTAGTAGAAAGTAAAAAGATAGACCTCATTGTTACCGGAACCAAAGGAGCATCGGGATTTGAGGAAGTGTTTTTAGGGAGTAATACAGTCAGGATGATAAAGGCTATTCGAGACTGTCCAATCTTAGCTGTTCCAGAGCATTATACTTTGAACCAAACCAAGAAAATAGGATTTGCTACTGATTTTAAAAGAAATTTTAGTGCAGAAGTGGTTGCGCCTTTAGTTCGACTTGCAAATCAGAAAAAGGCATCCATAGAAATTATGCACATCAATGAGGAAGAGCAACTAAGCAAGTATCAGGAATCGAATAAGGATATTTTGCTGGAATACCTTCAGGGAATTCCATGTTCAATAAAACAAATGCCGTATTTTGCCAGTAAAACAGATGTCATTCGCCTCTTTGTTGAGGATTCTAAAATAGACGTTTTGGCCATGATTTATTACCGGCATGGATACTTGGAAGAGCTAGTGCGCGAACCTGTTGTTAAAAGAATGGCTTTTCATTCGGAAGTACCGATTCTTGTTCTCCCTGAATAACTATTCAAGTCATGTCTACCTGTAAGGTTTGTCTTCGTAGAAATCTTTAAATGTTTTTTCCGTAGTGTAATTATCTTTTAAAACTTTTAGGACCATATACACTATCATCATTTGACCGATTACTGTTATATAAAAAACCCAATTAAACGGAGCATTTACAGCGGCCATTAGCGTAACCGTAAATAGAACAAGGGTAGTGCTTGCTACCCAAAACATAGCTGAAGTTTGCATTTTTGTTTTAAAGATAGCTAATGATACAACAGAATCTAGTTAAAGCAATTATAAGATTTTCAATTTCTATAAATTCCAGAATTTATCTTCTTCCGGTACGTCCTTTTGCAGTTCTAATTCTAGAGGGTTAAAATTCATGGAGCTAAATAGATACCAGATGCTTGAGGAAAGTGCAGGTTTTTTATCTGCATGATCCCATAACATGGAGGTTCCGTAGCTAGAACCTGGATTGGTAGCATAAGGTACACCTTTCGATGTTTGTTCAGCAGTTCCTTGTATTTGTGTTTTTCGTATTTCATTCATAAGCGTATTCGCTTCATTCAATTTATTGGCTTTTCGGAAAGCCAAGGCAATCTGAGCAGTCCCTTCGAGCCAAACAACATCCTTATCTACATCAAAACAATATCCCGAAATTGAATTGCCATTATGAGATGAAATTTGGGTGTTTTTATAACGATTTGCCTTATACAGCACTTCTTCTGAAAAATCCTCAAATATTAGAAATCCCAGAGAATGTAAATCCATGGCGTAATAGTGGAGTGGATTATCTGGCCATGCTACAAGTAATGCTTCGTCTTTGTCCCAACGCTCTTTTTCTAAATAGGATAATAAATCTTTGTGAAATTGATCGTACCCCTGAACCGCGTTATAGGCGGTTATGATACCTTCTGTTATTTTATGAATTTGTCTGCCGTCTTCCCTGTATCCGCCCCATAATCCACCATCAACATCCTGTTGACCTCTAATCCAACTGTCTAGTAATTGTCGCATACGATCATACTTGGTGACTCTTGTAATTTCATAGTGGTAGTTCAAGGCGATCAGAAGCCATGCGTTGTCTCCAAGCCATATAGTACTCCCATTATTCCCTTCCTTATCTCGAAATTGAAAAAAGCCTCCCTTATTTGGAAGAAATTCTGAATCTATTCTATTAGTGTAAAAGTCGAAAATCTTTTCAGCCTTTTTTATTTCTCCTGTAGAAACGAAAGCTAGAGCTGCTAACGAATTATCATAGAGGGATACAAAATTAGATCCTTCCGTACTTGTAAGCAGACCATTTTCTTGTTGAATAGAAAGTAGCCAATTTAAAACTTCGGCTTCGTTTGACGACAGTATGGGACTATTTTTTGATATTTCTGGATTTAAGGTGGTAGCTTGGATCGTATCTAATGTAGGATCATTGATTTGATCTAAGGTGCAGCCATAAGAGAACAAAATAAGCAGCACAAGGACTGGGATTGAACTTTTCATGATTGGTTGTATTTGGGGTTACAGTCGCTGGAATAAAATTAGATCAGACACACAGAAAGCCCGTGTGAATACGTCTAAAGCAGGATATTGCAGACCAAGTACATATAGAATTCCGTTCATCCAAAAGATTGGTTATTAGTCAGATTGTAAGAAAAATCTCTTCTGCAACTAATTATCGATGAACGGTATTAGTTTGATTACTTTTGTATAAACTAAATGATGAACCTACCCAAGCCAAATAATCCTAGAATTGTTATCGTCGGAGCCGGATTTGCCGGCATATCTCTCGCTAAGAAATTAAAGGATCATTCTTTACAAGTAGTTGTAATAGATAAACACAATTATCACACGTTTCAGCCATTATTATATCAGGTATCTACGGGGGGATTGGAGCCAGATTCTATTGCATATCCAGTTCGAAAAATCTTAAAAAGATTACGTAATTTTTATTTTAGATTGGCAGAGGTGCAGCAGGTGGATACGGCTAAAAAAATGCTGTATACCTCTATCGGTACTATAGAGTACGATTATTTGGTTATTGCTACGGGGACCAAAACAAATTTCTTTGGAAATTCTGAAATAGAAAAATTTGCAATGTCCATGAAAAGTGTTCCGCAGGCATTGAATATTCGAAGTTTGGTGCTTCAGAATTTTGAAAAAGCGGATAATTGCTCAAGTTTAGAACAAAGGAAGGCTCTTCTCAATTTTAGCATAATAGGTGCAGGACCAACGGGTGTGGAACTAGCCGGCGCTTTTGCAGAACTAAAAAGACATGTCTTTCCTAAAGACTATAGGCATCTGAATATAGAAGAAATGGAAATTCATCTTTTCGAAGGTTCTACCCGTGTTTTACCACCAATGAGCGAGAAGGCTTCCAGAAAAGCCCACAAGTTTTTAGAGGAATTTGGCGTGAAAATTCATTTAAATACCATAGTAAAAAGTTACGATGGCGAAACGCTTATCACAAAGGACAAAAAATTAACCAAAACAAAAAATTTTATCTGGACCGCAGGAGTTGTTGGCTCGCCAATTAAGGGTATTGGAGCTTCTGCTATGAGCACTAACGGTTCCCGATATAAGGTAAATACCTATAACCAAATAGAAGGATATCCATCTATCTTTGCCATAGGAGACATTGCGCAAATGGCAACATCATTGTATCCTCACGGACATCCCCAAATGGCGCAACCTGCTATACAGCAGGGAGAGTTGCTCGCTAAGAATCTTAAACGCCTGGAGTTAGGAAAGCCGATGGTAGCTTTCGAGTACAATAACAAAGGAAATATGGCAACCGTAGGAAGAAATAAAGCAGTTGTGGATCTACCGCGGATTGAATTCGGTGGGTTTTTTGCCTGGTTCGTCTGGATGTTTGTTCATCTAATGGCCCTGGTAGGGTTTAGAAATAGGGTGATTGTATTTTTTAATTGGGTTTATAACTACATCAATTACGACAAGGCAGCAAGATTAATAGTACGGCCATTTAAGAGAACATTATAAAAGAAGGAATTTATAATTTTTATTAGGAAAGCTTTTTTATCTTTGCCTCGTTGTGTTGTACATCCTTAATTGTGATGTATGTTAATTGTATCAATAAAATTGATACGTCCAATGAAAGGCTTTCCAATATGGAAGGCTTTTTTTGTTTTTGATTGGTATAGAAAGAAGCTACCTCAGGATTATTGCCAGCCAATATTTCACTAAACCTAGTAATTATTGTAATTTTAGTAGAATATTTTAATGCCCGAAAAATATGCCTATATATCATAAACTTGGTAGAATTCCCTCAAAGCGTCATACTATTTTTAGGAAGGAGGATGGCAGTTTACATTACGAACAACTTTTTGGAACCATTGGTTTCGATGGGATGTCGTCCTTAATGTATCATTTATACAGGCCCACTATGGTACGTAAAGTGGGTAGTAGTATAGATGTTTCTCCAAAGGCAGCAGTGGAGTATAATATCAAATCAAGATTATTCAAAGGATTTGATGTTCTACCTAAAGAGGATTATTTAGAAAGCAGGGTAGTAGTGCTATTTAATTCGGATGTGCATATCGCATTAGCTGCACCGAAGGTATCTATGACAGATTATTTCTATAAAAATGCGGACGCAGACGAACTTATTTTTGTTCATAAAGGATCCGGGGTATTAAAAACAATGTTAGGCGATATTTCTTTTGTAGAGGGGGATTACCTAATGATTCCCAGAGGGATGATATATCAAATGCATTTTGATTCTGATAATAACCGACTTTTTATCACGGAATCCTATCACCCAATTTATACTCCAAAGCGCTATAGAAACTGGTTTGGACAGCATTTAGAACATTCCCCATTTTGCGAGCGGGATTTTAAGCTTCCGGAAAACCTGAATCCGATAGATCAAAAAGGCGAATTCCCGATAAAAATTAAAAAGCAAGGGCAACTACATGAACTTATTTACGCTTCCCATCCCTTCGATATTGTTGGGTGGGATGGGTATAATTATCCATATGCCTTCTCTATACATAATTTTGAACCCATTACAGGAAGAGTTCATCAGCCTCCTCCAGTGCACCAAACCTTTGAAACAAGTGCCTTTGTAGTTTGCTCGTTTTGTCCACGATTATACGATTATCATCCGGAGGCCATACCAGCGCCTTATAATCATTCTAATATAGATTCTGATGAGGTATTGTATTATGTAGACGGAGATTTTATGAGTAGAAAAAATATAGATCAAGGATATATTTCATTGCATCCTGCAGGGATACCACATGGCCCTCATCCGGGGACCTATGAAGCGAGTATTGGTAAAAGCAAAACGGAAGAGCTTGCAGTAATGGTAGATACTTTTAAACCTCTAAAAGTAACAGAAGAAGCCCTTGCCATCGACGACGGCAAATACTACAAATCCTGGTTAGAGTAGGGCTAGTTTGTGAATACAAAAATAGATCAAGCTGGCAGCAAGCTTTGCAGTTCTGTTATCTAAATCGAAAAGTGGATTTAATTCTACCACATCCAAACTCACCAGCTTTTTTGATTTGATAATACTTTTTAGACACTCTAGTACTATTTCAGGAGAATATCCTAAAGGAGATGGTGAACTGACTCCAGGGGCATATGCCGATGAGAAACCATCAAGATCGATAGTTAAATAGATGTGATCTACACTACGCATAAATTCTTCTATTTCGTCCAGAACATAGTCTTTGTGCCATAGGCTAAAACGTTCCTTTTCAATAAAGACTACCTGATGGTTTTGAGCAGTTTCATATAATGCCGTATCGTTAGCGTCTTCACGAATCCCCAAACACAAATATTTAAATTGGCGGTTATTTTTTTTAGACTCTTCGGCAATTTGAAAGAATGGAGTTCCACTATTTATCCCCGACTTATTTTTACGAAGATCAAAATGTGCATCCATATTGATTATTCCAATGCTTTCTTCTTTGTTTAAAAAGCTTCGTATCCCATTGAAATGACCGTAGGCCAGATCATGACTTCCACCCATAACTATTGGGAAAGCCTTTTTTCTTAGAATGGACAGGATTTTTTCTTCTAAAATACGCTGTGATTTTTCTAGGTCTTGATTCGGACATAAAATATCTCCTGCGTCATAGATGGCTACATCTCGATACAGATGGTGTGGAAGCCTTCCCAGTTGCTTTCTAATTTCGGAGGGCCCTGTGCTCGCTCCTACACGACCCAAATTTCGCCTTACTCCTTCGTCAGAACCAAACCCTAATAGAACAAACGGAAATTGCGTCTTATTCCAATATTGTCTTTTTTCAAGATCAATAGTTTGCACTTTTTGATATAAATACAATTCCCTATCTGACTCTCTTCCATTCCATATATCTGTGTCTATTGGTTTATAAAAATTCATAGTTTTTCAAAAATATTTTTCAATAGCGCATCATTAACAAGGTTGGGCAGCGTAACCATTAAATCCGGAGTTCGTTTCATTTCATATTTAATTGCAGATAAAGCTTCCTTATTTCTTGCCCAACTTCTTCGGGCTATTCCATTATTTACATCAAAAAATAGCATGCTCTTTAAGCGCTTGGTGGCATCAGAAGAACCGTCAAGAACTAATCCAAATCCTCCATTTATTACTTCGCCCCAGCCTACGCCACCGCCGTTGTGTATGGATACCCAACTCGCTCCCCTAAAACCATCACCAATTACATTGTGAATAGCCATGTCTGCAGTAAATTGGCTGCCATCATAAATATTACTCGTTTCTCGATATGGAGAATCGGTACCACTTACATCGTGATGATCCCTGCCTAGAACCACAGCGGAGCTAATAATTCCTTCGTTTATGGCTTTATTAAAAGCTTCTGCGATGGCAATTCTTCCCTGAGAGTTGGCATACAGTATTCTTGCCTGCGAGCCAACGACTAAATTATTGGCATTCGCATCCTTTATCCACTTCATATTATCCGACATTTGTTGTCTTATCTCTGTCGGAGATTCTTGGTATTGTTTTTCCATTATTTGAAGCGCAATCCGATCGGTTGTTTCTAAGTCTTTTGGATCTCCAGAGGTACATACCCATCTAAAGGGTCCAAACCCATAATCGAAACACATTGGGCCTAGGATGTCTTGTACATAGGAGGGGTATTTAAAACTATCGTCGGCGTAAGTGATATTGGCACCTGCCCTTGATGCTTCCAGTAAAAAGGCATTTCCATAATCAAAAAAATAGGTTCCCTTCCCGGCATGTAGATTAATAAGATCTACCTGTTTTCTTAAGGAGGCCTGTACTTTTTCTTTAAACAGATCGGGGTTCTTAGCCATCATTTCATTTGCTTCTTCAAAGTCCAAGCCTACCGGGTAATATCCGCCAGCCCACGGATTGTGTAACGAAGTCTGATCTGATCCTATATGAATAAAGATGTCTTCTTTTAAAAATCTGTCCCAAACATCTACAACATTACCGAGGAAGGCAAGTGATACTACTTCCTTGTTTTTGATTGCTTTTTTGGTGCGAAGAACTAAGTCGTCCAAAGAAGCATATAGTTCATCAACCCATCCTTGTGCAAATCTCTTGTTCGCCGCATCTTTATTGACTTCGGCACAAATCGTAATACAGTCCGCAATGTTTCCTGCTTTAGGCTGAGCACCACTCATTCCTCCCAAGCCTGCAGTCAGGAATATCTTTCCCTTTGGTGACTCGTTTTTATCTAAAATTTTACGAAAAGCATTCATTATGGTTATTGCTGTACCGTGCACTATTCCCTGGGGTCCAATATACATGTAAGAGCCCGCGGTCATTTGACCATATTGTGTAACTCCTAAAGCATTAAAACGCTCCCAATGTTCCGGTTGAGAATAGTTTGGAATCATCATTCCATTCGTCACCACTACCCTCGGTCCGTCGGCAGGAGAAGGAAAAAGTCCCATTGGATGTCCAGAATAAACATGGAGGGTTTGTTTATTTGTCATGGCAGACAAATACTTCATCGTGAGGAGGTATTGTGCCCAGTTTTGGAATACCGCCCCATTTCCTCCATAGGTTATAAGTTCTTCCGGATGTTGCGCTACTGCCGGGTCCAGATTATTCTGAATCATAAGCATTATAGCAGCAGCTTCTTTAATTTGATGCGGATACTCCTCCAATGGTCTGGCATATATTGGATAAGTTGGTTTAAATCGATACATGTAAATTCTACCGTATTCCTTTAATTCATCTGCAAATTCGGCAGCTAATTCTTTATGCCACTTTTCAGGAAAATAGCGAAGTGCATTTCTCAAGGCCAGAGATTTCTCTTCTTTAGACAAGATGTCCTTTCTTTTAGGAGCATGACTTACTTCATCCGACCGTTTTCTTTTAGGAGGTAAGGTTGATGGGATACCTTGCTGAATCAAATCTTTAAACGACTTTTCTGAATTTTCTTTACTCATAATTATGAATTCTCACAATAGACCATTCTACCATTTTTAAAGACCATTTTGGGTTTAAGACCGCCCTGATGGTATAAGATTTCATTGTAGTTCGAAGTCCGGAATAAACTCAAATCGGCAAGACAGCCTTCGGCGATAAAACCCCTATCAAAAAGATCTAGTGCCGCCGCTGCTCTATATGTGATTCCGGCAAGTACTTCTATATTAGATAATTTTTCCATAGTACCAAGAATCGAAGCTTGCGTTAGTAATTCTCCCATAGGTGCCGACCCAGGATTGTGATCACTGGCTATTGCCAAACTTCCACCAGCATCTAAGATTTTTCTGGCGGGAGTAAAACTACATCCAAGTCCCAAAGATGCTCCTGGCAGAGCTATGGCTATGACTTCACTTTTTGCTAAATACCCTATCTCCTTATCCGTGCTTACTTCCAAATGATCTGCACTTAAGGCATCGAATTCCACAGCTATTTTACTGCCACCAGTCGTAAACTGGTCGGCATGTATAGTTATTTGAAACCCATATTTTTTGGCTTTTTTAAGGTAAGGAATAATTTGTTCCGAACTAAAAGCTCCTTTTTCAATAAAGGCATCTATCCGATTGGAAAGATTACGGGATTGTAACACAGGAAATAAGTTATTACTAATTGTTCTGAGATAATCTTCAGCTGTGCCTTTAAAGTCTTTTGGAATCATATGGGCTGCCAAACAGGTTGGAATTAAGTCTGCGGGTAGTTCTTTATTGGCCTCCGAAATGGCTTCCAACATTTTCACTTCTTCTTCTACCTTTAAACCATAGCCGCTCTTAACTTCAATGGTAGTTACTCCAGACGACAGATGTTTATTGGCTCTGTGTTTTATTCCTTGAATAAGTTCAGATTTAGAGGCTTTTCTGGTTTTTGATACCGTATCCCATATTCCTCCCCCTTCTTCTGCTATTTCCAGGTAGGTTTTTCCGGCATTCCTTTTTGCGTAATCGTCTGCCCTGGAACCCGCAAAACAGATGTGGGTATGTGCATCAATAAAACCGGGAAGACATACCAATTCTTCGTCTAAAACAATTTTTTCAACGGTTGGCGAACAATTTTTATGGATTTGTTTGTAATCGCCTAATTCTGCTATCAACCCATTTTTTATGAGAATACCAGCATCCTGAATAATAGGTAATTGGTGTGTTTTGAGGGCACCTTTAATCGGAAGTCCGCTCATCGGGAGCAGTTGTTTAATTGGGCCAAGTAGGATCGATTTTTCCATAATCAAAATGTTTCAAATAAATCGCTGTAACTGGTCTCCAAACTAATACCCTGCTCTAAACAGACCGATTCGACGGTGCGAATTATTGCTTTGTCTTTAAGCAGGTTCACTCCTGTTTCAATATCGATTGCGAACACTCTGTCTTTGTCTGCAAAAGAAACCGACTTGCGTATCTCATTATGTACCTCGTCTAAAATGATACCAGATTTAAGAGGTTTTCTATATTCAAAGGCCTGAGTGGCCGTAAGTAGTTCAATTGCCAGTATTTTTTCTAAATTGTTCAATACCTTGAGTGCCTTTCTACCAGCAATAGATCCCATACTAACATGATCTTCTTGTCCCATTGACGTAGGAATGCTATCGGCACTTGCTGGAAAGCACATAGTCTTATTTTCACTTGCCAGAGCTGCTGTAGTGTATTGCAATATCATATAGCCTGAGTTAATACCTGTATCTTTCATAAGAAGCTTTGGCACTCCGGGACTATTGCCTTCTAAGGCTAAATATATCCTACGATCGGATATGTTGCCTAATTCTGATGCCGCCAGACAAACATAATCCAACGCCATTGCCAATGGTTGCCCGTGAAAATTACCACCACTAATAGTTAAATGTTCATCAATAATAATGGGATTATCCGTAACCGAGTTAAGTTCTGTTAGGACCAACTCTTTTAAATGGAGCCATGCATTTCGGGAAGCACCATGAACCTGTGGAATACATCGTAGCGAATATGGGTCCTGTACACGTTCACAGTCGATATGGTTCTCCATTATTTCAGACTCTCTTAGCAATAGATTTACACGTTCGGCTACATGAAGGTTTCCCTTAAAGGGTCTTAATTGATGTAATTCTTTGTAAAAGGGTTTAATAGAACCTTGCAAGCCCTCTATCATCATTGCACCAATAAGATCTGCATGAGAAAGACAATTGTGCATTTTTTCAAGTACAAGGATGGCATGTGCCGTGATAAATTGTGTACCGTTTATTAAAGCCAAACCTTCTTTGGGACCTAATTCCAGACTCGAAATATTGCTTTTTCGAAATAGTTCTTCGGTTGCTACTACTTCTTTATTGAGATGAATTTTTCCCAAGCCAATTAGTGGTAAGAACAAATGTGATAGTGGAGCCAAATCGCCTGAGGCACCCACAGAACCCTGTGATGGTACTACAGGAATATAATCGTTTTCTATGTGCCATAAAATCCTGTCCAAGGTATTCTCCGAGATACCAGAATACCCTTTAGCCAAAGAGTGAATCTTTAGAATTAGCATTAGTTTGGATAATTCTTTACTTATTGGTTTACCAACTCCAACACTGTGGCTTTTTAAGATATTTATTTGTAGAATTCTTGTTTCTTCTTTGGATATGTGGGTGGTACACAAGGGACCAAAACCCGTGTTTATGCCATACACAGGCTCGCCTTGCGCAACAATAGATTCCACAACTTTTTCGCTTTTGCGAACTTTATCTCGTACCGTATCCGACAATACGCCACGAATTGTACCTCTCGAAATACCCAATGCGATTTCACCAGTTAGCGTATTTTCTCCGTAATGAAAATGCTGTAATTCTGAATCCATGGCTAAAAAGTTAGTAGGATAAATGTATTCATAAAGTTTTATAATTCTTAATTCTGGGGAACACTTTAATTAATCCCAAAAGGAAAAACAGAGTATCTTAAGTAGTACCTTTGTGAAAAAAACAAGATGATCCAAGAAATTATTAAGAACAGAAGGTCCGTTTTTCCGGTTAGTTTCAATAGAGAAGAAATTTCAAAGGAACAGATAAATCTCCTACTGGAAGCAGCCAATTGGGCCCCAACCCATAAGAGGACAGAACCATGGCGATTTAAAGTGCTTCGAGGAGAATCTTTAGAACAGCTTGGTCAGTTTCTCTCCGAAAAATACGTGGAGACAGAAAAGAGACCAAAAAAAATCAAAATAAAAAAACTAAGAGAGAACCCAAAAAAGGCCCAAGCTATAATAGCAATATGTATGCAACGAGACCTTAAGGCGCAACTGCCAGAATGGGAAGAGATAGCTGCTACAGCCATGGCCGTTCAAAACATGTGGTTGACTTGCACCGAACTGGGTATTGGGGCCTATTGGAGTTCGCCAGGTCTTATTTCCTACATGGATGAATTTTTTGATATGGCCGAAGGAGAGCGATGTTTAGGGTTCTTTTATTTGGGGAACTACGACACTATACCTCCGAAGATCGAAAGAGCGTCTATAGAAAGTAAAACCGTTTGGTTGTAGATCCATTGCACTGTTAGTAAGAGAATAGGGCGCCTCTAAATTCCCAGACCTTGGCAATGTAAAGCCCTAAGTAGATAATGGTTATCATAAATTTGAGAAAGGTTCCGGTTAAAAAGCCAACAAAAGAACCGAAAGCAGCTTTGGCTGCGGCTTTTTTGTCTGCTTTATTTATCAATTCTCCTACCAAAGCACCGACGAATGGCCATAGTATTATACCCAAGAACCCGAGTACTGGAAAGATAAAAGCCACTAATAATCCTATAACGCTTCCTATCATTCCGGCTCTGCTACCGCCAAACTTTTTTGTTCCAATTGCCGGGATTAGATAATCTAGCCCAACCACACCTAGTGCAATGACTAAGGTGCCTCCTAAAAACCACCAACTTATAGGGACTGTTGTAAAACTTAATATTAAAAAGCCGAGCCAACTTAAGGGAGGTCCCGGAATAACTGGCATAAAACTCCCAATTATCCCAGCTATCATAAGAAATAATCCGAAAACAACGAATAAAGTGTCCATATGGTTTAAAAAGATTATACGAAGATAAGGTAGTTTTTACTCTATACTTCAACCTATTCTGTTGTCATGAATTAAAATTTAAGGGATTATAGTGCATAAAAAAATCGTAATTTCGACAAAGAACACTTGACGAATGCGAAGAATAGGTGGTTTAAGTTTAATATTCCTGTTAACTTCTTGTGATTTATTTCTTCCTAGTGAAAACAAAACTATGCAATTGGCAGAAAGAGAATTGCAAACCATAAATTGGAACGAGGTAGATCAGCTTCCATTATTTGAAAGTTGCGATGAGCTGGCGGATAAAACAAAGCAAAGGGCGTGTTTTCAAAATACGTTATTAAAACACTTTGCCAATACGCTCGCAGAGTTCGAATTTGTACTGAGTAGTGAAATAGAAGAACCGGTATATGTAGATTTTATCATAAATAAAGAAGGATCGATTCGCGTTTTGGATATTCAGAAAAACGGATTAATTCAAGATCAAATCCCAGAATTTGATGGAATTATAAGCAGGAGTCTTAAAAACATACCTAAATTGGAGCCTGCCTTAAAAAGAGGGATACCTGTCGATACAAGGTTTAGAATACCAATTAAAATGAAATCGCAACACTAGAAATACGGTGATAAAAGAAAAAATTATTTTAGGGATTGATCCCGGTACTACCATCATGGGTTTTGGAATCATTCAAGTGACCAATAATAAGATGAAATTTGTTCAGATGAACGAACTTATTTTAAAAAAGTACAACGACCCCTTTACAAAGCTCAAGTTAATTTTTGAGAGAACGATAGAATTAATAGACACCTATCACCCGGATGAGATAGCTATAGAGGCTCCTTTTTATGGAAAAAATGTACAGTCTATGTTGAAGTTAGGAAGGGCACAGGGAGTTGCCATGGCAGCAGGTTTAAGCAGACAGGTTCCTATAACAGAATATATGCCCAAAAAGATTAAAATGGCGATTACTGGAAATGGAAATGCTAGTAAAGAACAAGTAGCAAGGATGCTGCAGAGTATTTTAGGTCTGGAATCCCTTCCTAAAAATTTAGATAGTACGGATGGATTGGCCGCAGCCGTTTGTCACTTTTATAATAATGGTAGAATAGCAACTGGGAAAACGTATAGTAGTTGGGCTGCGTATGTAAAAAGCAATGAGGCCAAAGTCAATAAGTAATCGTTCTATCCTTATTTGTTCGTAAAATTAAATTGTGGCGGGAATTTATATCCATATTCCATTTTGTAAACAGGCCTGTTATTACTGTGATTTTCACTTTTCTACTTCCACAAAAAGGAAGGAGGAAATGCTTATTGCCTTGGAAAGAGAATTGATACTGCGCAAAAAAGAACTTGGTGATAATGCAGTTAAAACAATTTACTTCGGGGGTGGGACCCCCTCTATATTAAGCACCGAAGAAATTAGACGTCTAATATCGGTCATTCAAGGTACGTATAAAGTCGTGCAGAAGCCAGAAATTACCTTGGAAGCAAATCCGGACGACCTATCAAAAAAGAAAATAACGGATCTGGCTAGGTCACCCATTAACCGTTTGAGTATTGGTGTTCAGTCTTTTTTTGATTCCGATTTACGACTCCTAAACAGGGCTCATAATTCTAAAGAAGCCAGCAATTCGATACGACTTGCCCGATCGTTATTTGAAAACATTTCTATCGATTTAATATATGGTATTCCCCATGCTGATGACAAGCAATGGATAGCAAATATAGAAAAGACTCTGGCCTTTGGAGTGCCACATGTTTCGGCATATGCCCTAACCGTAGAGCCTAAGACAGCCCTGAAAAAGTTTATTAAAAAAGGACTTATTCCTGAGATTGATGAAGAAGTTGCCTCTGCACAATTTTTTACCCTAATTGAGATTTTAGAACAACAGGGATTTTTACATTACGAAATTTCAAATTTTGGCAAAGAAGGCTACCTCTCAAAAAATAATACGGCTTATTGGACAGGGAAAAGCTACCTGGGAATTGGTCCTTCGGCGCATTCTTTCGATGGAAATACCCGTAAATGGAACGTGAGAAATAATATCAAGTATATAAATGCCATCTCTCGTAACGAGTTGCCATCTGAAAGTGAAGTTTTGACGAAGATAGACCGGTATAATGAATATATTATGACTTCTCTAAGGACTATGTGGGGTATTTCTCTGAGTACAATATCTGCGAATTTTGGCGAAGACTTTGTTTCCTATCTGATGCAGCAGGCTTCAGATCCTATAGAACAAGGCTTCCTCACGGTTACAAATGAATCCTTAGTTGTACCAAAAGCGGCAAAATTTTTATCTGATGGTATTGCCAGTGGTCTTTTTATGCTTAAATTGAAATAAATGCCTAACCAAAATAGGCTGCCCTTTTATAACTGCTAGTAATCCTGATAATGATCGTATCGCTGGAGCTCGAAAGAAAGTCGTATAAAATAGATCTGAAAGAAGGTTTTGATATTTCCATTCCTCTTTACGGGAATAGTCAGAACATTCGAGCTTGGGATCTCGATTTGCCAAAAATTGAAGCCTACAGTAAAGATGGTTTTATTGGGCAAGTATCCCAGGGGTCTGCTGTAAACTTTAATAATATAGAATTCAATCCTCATGCGCATATAACGCATACAGAGTGCGTTGGGCATATTACTGAAAAGGTTTTTTCTGTCAATTCAGAATTGAAACACTACTTTTTTTTAGCCGAATTAGTCACCATAGCACCAGAAAAAATTAAAGAAGACTTTGTTATTTCAAGAAAACAGTTGCAGTATGCCCTAAAGAATAAAAAGCCTACTGCGCTGGTAATTAGAACATTGCCTAACCTTGATGATAAATTGTTTCGCAACTATTCAAATACAAATCCTCCTTATCTATTGGAGGAAGCTGCTTTTTACCTCAATGAAATAGGAGTAGAGCATTTATTAGTAGATCTCCCATCGGTCGATAAAGAAATGGATAATGGAGCACTGTTGGCCCACCGCGCCTTTTGGGGGCTCAACACCCAAATTCGGCCTCAGGCGACAATAACCGAATTTGTCTTTGTACCCAATAATATTGTGGATGGAAGTTTCTTGCTGAATCTTCAAATGGCTCCTATAGAGAATGATGCTAGTCCAAGTAGGCCTGTTTTATATGCATTGCGCGAGTAGGGGATTTATTCTTTTACATTAAACTAGCAATCCTGATAGAATTTGCTAGGTCCCTCCATTATGTGAGCTCGGAGAATTAGCTTATTTTCGTTACTGAGGTAAAAGTCACTTAGGGTAGGTGGAAACAAGTATAGACGCTTTAAGGGAAGAATTGGCTTATGGATAGTATTTTGGAACTTTTTTTAGGACTAATTCTCGGTGCAATAATGATGTACTGGGTATTTTCATTTTTTCGGGCAAAGCGTTCTAAAGAACTAACACAGCATCAATCCACAGTCTTGTTGAAGGAGATTAGAAGTGTTTGCAAGCTTATTACGGTCGAAGGGGACTTCGCAGAAATCTACAAATATGAAAATACGAAGGAACGTTTTTTGAGTATTTTGGTTAGTCGAAAAAAGGCGTTGATTGTAATTAATGCAAAGGCGCAAATTGGATTTAATTTGAAGAAGGTTCAGATGCATGCAGATACAGATAATAAAAAAATAATTCTTACAAACTTTCCTCAGCCCGAAGTAATGTCTATTCAACCAGAGTTGGAATTTTATGATATTAAGAATGGGTTTTTCAATGCATTTACCCCGAAGGACTTAACCGTTTTAAATCAGGAAGCTATAAAACATGTAAAAGAAAAGATACCCGAAAGCGGATTGATGGATACCGCTAGAAAAGAAGCATTAGAAGCAGTTTTAATTATTGAAAAGATTGTTGAAACCATAGGATGGAGGTTAGATTATTCATCATTAGAACTCCAGGATCAAACCGAAAATTTCCTTAAAAATTAGAATTTATTTAAACTATAAACGATGAGAACTACTATTTTTAGCCTTGTATTTTTACTTTTTACTATTGTCACATTTAGCCAATCCGATAATCAAATGAAAAATTTAGATCCTGCTTTTGTACACAACGTATATTTTTGGTTAAAAAACCCAGAAAGTTCAAATGACCAAAAGAAATTTGAAAAGGCCTTAAAGAAGTTTTTAAAAAAATCAAAACATGCAAAGACCTTATACGTGGGAAAGCCTCCTAAGGCAACAAGAGATGTTGTAGATGACTCTTTTACCTATGCTTTGGTCGTTAGTTTTAAATCCGCAAAATCACAAGAAAAATATCAAAAAGAAAAGGCTCATTTGGTCTTTATTGAAGAGGCCAAGGATCTGTGGGATAAAGTAATTGTATACGATTCTCAAGGTATTAAACTATAGAATAATCCTATTTTATGGATGTTGAAGAATTCAGGACTTTTTGTTTGAGTTTAAAGGGTGCTACAGAAGCGTTTCCATTCGATGAAAGTACGCTTGTCTTTAAGGTAATGGGTAAAATGTTTGCGCTGATTTCTTTGGAAAGGATTCCTCATCGAGCAAATCTAAAATGTGATCCAGAGCGGGCCATAACGCTTCGGGAGGACTATGATGGTGTAATTACTCCAGGATTTCACATGAATAAGACACATTGGAATACCATTCGCATTGAAGCCCTTTCTAAAGGAATAATAGAAGATTTAGTTTTGCATTCTTATGATTTAGTTGTCTCAAAACTTAGCAAGACTGATAAAGAAAAATTGACTTCCATATCTTAATGCCTGCGGAAGAACATCACCTAATTAGTCTAGTACTGGGCCATCATGAAATATATGTTATATAATGTCTAACCCAAGGGAATTCTATTTACATCGTATTAAGACTTTCGATTCTAAGGCAAAACAACTTCAGAAAAAACTCCAAATATCAAGTTTAGCAAGATTGCTCATTTTTGTAAGCACTCTCGGAGCAGTCTATTTAGTTAAAGAAAGCGTTTATTCTATTGTTGCTGTGGTTTTGGTCGGCAGTTCAATATTCATTGGTGTTCTTTTGCGTCATACAAAACTAGTATACCAGAAAAAAAAAGCACTAATAAAAAAGGATATCAATTCCATTGAATTACAGACATTAGACCGAAATTACAGTCAGTTACCAAGTGGGAGCTCCTTTAATGATGAAAAACATGCTTATTGCAATGATATTGACCTGTTTGGAAAGAATTCTTTTTATCAATACAGTAACAGATGTTGTTTGCAAGAAGGAAGGTTAGCATACGCAAATCTTCTAAAAGAAAATAGTATTGGGCAAATAATAGAGAAGCAAGAAGCCATAAAGGAGTTGGGGGCATTGCCAGAATGGAGGCAAGAATATATGGCGACTGCCAAATTAATTAAGAGTGAATATACCGCATCCGGCTTAATAAGATGGATGGAAGACTACCGTGTTTTCTTACCGAAAAAATTACGGTATATACCTTTGGGTTTTTCCCTTATTTCTGGACTATTGTGGATTTCATTTGCCTTAGCTCTTATCCCGGGCTTTTTCCTATTTACCTGGTTTATTGTTGGCCTTGGCATCTCTGGGATATACTTGCAAAAAATAAATAGCTTATCTCAAGCTATCACTAAAGTTCAGGATGCCTTAAAACAACATCAGCAGTTGCTAAAACAAATACAAACTAAGTCTTTTACATCGGAGTTGCTTAAGTCAAAACGGGATGAATTAATTCGAAATAATAAAGATGCTTCAAAAGCCCTGTTAAGGTTTTATCGTTTTCTTGATGCTCTGGACCAACGAAATAACCTAATAGTAGGGATTGCTTTAAATGGTTTTCTGCTGTGGGATCTGAGACTAGTATATAATATCGAAACCTGGATTGAAGAAAATAAAAAAGATCTTGAAATATGGGTGGAGACCATGGTTCTCTTTGATGTATACAACAGTTTGGGGAATTTTGCATTTAATCATCCCAGCTATCACTATCCGCATTTAACATCCGGAAAAACAGTAATAAAGGCGACTAATTTGGGACATCCGTTGTTAGATCCCAAAGAAAGTGTAGTAAACGATTTCGTTATAAAGCAGCAGCAATTTTTCATTATTACTGGCGCAAATATGGCAGGGAAGAGTACTTTTCTTAGAACTATTTCCTTGTTTATAGTGATGTCTAATATCGGCCTACCGGTTTACGCGGATTATGCGGAGTACAACCCAATTAAACTAATAACCAGTATGCGTACGATAGATTCCCTATCCTCAAAAGAATCTTACTTTTATGCAGAACTAAAGCGTTTAAAGTTCATTGTAGAAAATATTGCAGAAGAACAATACTTTGTGCTGCTTGACGAAATTTTAAAAGGCACGAATAGTAAGGATAAGGCTGCAGGTTCCATGAAGTTTGTCAAGAAATTAGTAAATTCTGGGGTAGTTGGCATTACGGCCACGCACGATTTGAGTCTATGTACTATAGCAGATGAGGAACCGAGGGTGAAAAATTATTATTTCGATGCGCAGATTCAAGACGACGAATTGTATTTTGACTATCGGTTTAAAGAAGGGATATGTTCTAATATGAATGCTTCTTTTTTACTCGAGAAGATGAAGATAGTAGATAGACAATAATATGGATTCATTAACACAGATTGTCTTAGGGGCCGCCGTTGGAGAGGCTGCCATTGGCAAAAAGGCTGGGAATAAGGCAATTTTCTATGGGGCCATTGCTGGAACTGTTCCGGATCTGGACGTTATATCCAGATATTTTACAGATACGGTAACCGCTATAGAATGGCACAGAGGATTTTCTCATTCCATAGTTTTTAGTGTTCTTATGGCTCCTTTGCTAGGATGGTTAATAGCACAGATTGAAAGTAAGCCGGGGGTAACTTGGCGCGATTGGTCTTGGTTAATGTTTTGGGGCTTGGTAACACATCCCTTGTTGGACAGTTTTACCACATGGGGAACACAACTCTTTTGGCCTTTTGATATGCGGTTGGCCTTTCAAAGCGTTTTTGTGATAGATCCACTCTATACGCTACCACTTCTTCTTTTCCTGCTGATGGCAATGAGATTACCAAAAACCAGCCTAAAGAGAAGAAAGTTGAACCAATGGGGATTAATAATAAGCAGCTCGTATTTACTTATTGGTTTAGGGTTAAAGCATATAGCCTTGAATACATTCAAAAGAAGCTTACAGAATCAAAATATTGCATACGCCAATATTGAAGTTAGACCAACTCCATTTAATACAATCCTGTGGACCGCCAATATTGACATTGGGGATGCCTATCTGATTGGGGAGTATTCCTTTTTTGATGTACAGCCAATAGAATTTAAAAGATTTCAAAAAAACCATGACCTTTTGGGAAGTTTAAGGTCTAACCAATTGATTGAACGCCTTATTCGGGTTACCAATGGTTGGTACACTATAACAGAGAAGGAGAGCTATCTTTATTACAACGACCTTAGATTTGGACTTATCAAAGCAGATGTCACGGATCCGGTCTATGCATTTAGTTATATGTTAAGCACAGATACCAAGCACCTTCTGATTGAAGAAGTTCCCAAAAATAGGGGTGATGCAAAAGAGCTTTTATCCGTACTATGGAGCCGTATTTGGGGTAGATAGTATACGGGAAGTCCCTAGTGTACTATAAGCTTTTTATTTGAAGGTCTTGAAAGGCATCTGCTTGTAGGCGAAGTAGTTCTTCAGCTTTTTCCTTTTTGTAGGCAAACAGAGCTTCTTCCTCTGCGATCTCCGCATACACTTTTTCATTTAAAAGGGCATCGGTGTCCATTACCTTTTGTCGTTGCGAAACTTTCTGTGTTACCCAGGTGTGAACCAGACTTTCTTCTTCCTCCAGTTTAAAATCATATGGTCCTTTTGGTGCTAGTAATTTTACAATTATGGGAGAAGTTTCTATAGCTAGAAAAAGTAGAAAAATAAAAAAAGAAGGAAACCATGGAAGTTTTCCTAATGCATTTATCCTTGCCATCAGTCCGTCAAAACCATCGATGATCGGCTGGCTATTTTTAACAGCCAATTCGTACTCGGCCTTAAGCGCATTAATTTGGTCTTCTTTTGCTGCGATTTTTGCAAGATTAAGTTCCTTTAGTGCACTTAGTTCGGCTAAACTGGCATCGTGTTTTTCTCTTTTTTCTTTATACACTGGTCCTTTTCCTAACAGCATGGTACCTGCCCTTCCTTCGGCTTCTGAAATGTACGTATCATATAGACTATTAGTTTCCATTTCTTTTGTGCCTATTTCTTGTTTTAAGGCATTAACTTCTTCCTTAATATTTTCAATTACAGGGTTGTATTGTAGAGCTATTTGATCTTTATTTGCTAGGGTCATGCCGTTTTTTTCCTCTAAAAGAACCCTGTTGATCTCTTTTTCAAAAATTTTGATTTCTAAAGGTTTCGAGATTACAACGGCAATTATAACGGCTAAAATAATTCGAGGTACTGCTTGTAAAAACTCAGCAGAACGGCTGTTCCTTTTCTTGATAGTAGATACAATAAAGCGATCTAAATTAAAGATGAGCAATCCCCAAATGAAGCCAAAAAACAATGCGGTATAAATAGTGTCAAAAACTGTGAATAGTGCATAGCTACTCGCAATAAAAGCCATTACAGCAGTAAAAAAAACCGTAGCTCCAATTCCTGCATATTTTGTTTTTTCGCCCTTAGAACAACTTTCTAGGATGTCCGTATCTGCTCCTGAGCAGAGAATAAAAAATTTTTGAATCATGATAATGTTCGTTTTGATTGATGATATATGAACGTGTTTTTAAAAACTTTGGTGCCCCAAAGCTGAAAATTTTATGTATTGATCCCAAGGGTTTTAAATCTGTCCTTAGAAACGCAATGGCTTTATGCTCATGAAGTTGAATTTTTTAACTCGGCATAGTACTTATAGAAATAAGGAATGGTTTCAATGCCTTTGAGAAAATTCCATACTCCAAAGTGTTCGTTAGGAGAATGTATAGCATTACTGTCTAATCCAAAACCCATCAAAATAGATTTGGAGTTAAGTTCTCTTTCAAAAAGAGGAACGATTGGGATGCTGCCGCCATTTCTTTTTGGGACGGGGGTTTTACCAAATGTTGTATGATATGCCTTGCTCGCTGCCTGGTAACCTATACTGTCTATAGGAGTCACATAACTTTCACCACCATGATGGGGAATTACCTTAACGGTTACTCCTTTTGGAGCTATGGACTTAAAATATGTTGTAAATAGATCTGTGATTTCCTCCCAATTCTGGTGTGGAACTAAACGCATGGACACTTTGGCATAAGCCTTCTCAGGGATTACAGTTTTAGCACCTTCACCCGTATATCCTCCCCATATTCCGTTAACGTCCAAACTTGGCCTAATGGAGTTTCTTTCGTTGGTAGTATACCCTCTTTCACCATAAACATCCTGTATTTCTAGTGCCGATTTATAAGCCTCTAAATGAAATGGGGCCTTACCCATGGCCTCTCTTTCCTCCGAACCTAGTTCTTCTACTTTGTCATAAAAACCGGGGATGGTAATCCGATTATTTTCATCATGTAAAGAGGCAATCATTTTAGCCAGAATATTAATAGGATTTGCTATTGCACCTCCATAGAGACCAGAATGAAGATCTCTGTTTGGACCAGTGAGCTCTACTTCAACATAACTAAGTCCTCGAAGCCCGGTAGTGATAGACGGAATATCGTTGGCAATCATTCCTGTATCTGAAATAAGAATAATATCATTTTTTAGCCTTTCCCGATTTGCCTTTACAAATTCCCCTAAACTCTCACTACCCACTTCCTCTTCTCCTTCAATCATAAATTTAACGTTCAGAGGGAGGGTCTTATTTGCAATCATAAATTGCAGTGCCTTGACATGCATATATAATTGGCCCTTGTCGTCGGAGGCTCCCCTGGCATAGATGGCACCATCTGGATGTAAGGGTGTTGTTTTTATTACTGGTTCAAAAGGAGGGGAATCCCACAGATCAACAGGGTCTGGTGGTTGTACATCATAGTGGCCATAAACCAAAACAGTTGGTAAGTTCGGATCGATTATTTTTTCTCCATAAACAATTGGATATCCCTGTGTTTCACATATCTCCACACTTTCACAACCCGCATTTTGTAGTGCCTCGGCCATAGCATCGGCCATATTATGCACATCCTGAGAGTAGGCCGAATCTGCGCTTACGGAGGGGATTTTTAATAGTTCAATTAGTTCCTTGATAAATTCATCTTTGTGTTCCTCCAAATAAGCCTTAATGTTTTGCATTAATTTAGTTTTGATTTGCCATTAAATTTACAAAAAGAAGGTTGATAAAAATCGACTTCCACTATTTTTAAATTGAAAATTTGCTTTATATTTGCATCCCGTTAACCGACCAGGGTCGGTTTGCGAATTGCAGGCGTGGTGGAATTGGTAGACACGCTAGACTTAGGATCTAGTGCCGAAAGGTGTGAGAGTTCGAGTCTCTCCGCCTGTACAAATAAAAAGCCGACTCATAAAAGTCGGCTTTTTTGTTTAAAAACTGTACCCCTACTTTAGTACGAGCTCTTTTACCGCTGTTTTAACTGGTGGAGAGGTTCCCATATTAATAATCATTAAAATTGAAGGATTTTCAGAAATAGCGGTGCTGCAAGTGGAAGTGCGTTTCGCAAAGCGAAAAAGAGGAATTTCTCATTCCTTTTTGCCTCC
>CAZWPZ010000232.1:0-6800 GCA_964636005.1 uncultured Eudoraea sp. | reverse complement strand
GCCTTGAAAGTTGGGATAATTCCATAATTTGATAAATACTTTTGGTGCTGGTTTTTAATTTGTCTCTCCATAGCAAAAAAACAGTCTAACACAGGCTTTGCAATTTCTTTTTCGCCTTTCCAGGTAATCACAATTTCATCTCCAACATACTGATAAATTTCACCTCCATAATTAAGAATTGGTTTCGATAAATCAGCATAGTAGTCCTTTAGCATTTGAAAGTATCTAATATGACCCAGCTTTTCCGCGTGTGCTGTAGAAGATTTCATATCCAGGAACATGAATGTTCTCTGCTCGACTTTCGGTTGATGGTATTTTCCTGTGACAAAATTAAAAAACACGGACTGTCCCATGTTTTCAGAGACTTCTGCGTAAAATATGCTACTTATGATTGCTATGGAGTAAAAAACAATAATGCTCCAAAAAGCAAAATTGGTAAAGAAGGACCAGACGAAACTCCATACGGTCTCACTAAACGGACTTAGTCTCTGGTTAATGGAATGCCCAGCTACAATGATGATCATTGTGGCAATTATTATGGCTAATATGTATGTCCCGGATTTAAATAATACTTTTTCAAAAAAGCTTCTACTTTGAAATCGTTTATTGACATAAAAAGCTTCAAATAATCCTATTATGAGGCCTATCGTGAATGAAGTTAGAATCGGAATTAGAAAGTTGGCTTCGTAGGGATTTCCAGTGGATGGATATATAGGATGATTTCCCAGGATCCCTTTTTCAAGCATACTCTGCACCATGCTGAAAATCGCAGGAATTATTCCGAATGGAAGTATTTGATAAAGTATTCTACTATTTCTTTTTGATAGCACCTTTGGTCGTTTTTGTTGTGCACCATAATTGTATAGGTTCATTGATCCTATAACCAATATCACCTAAGATAGTAAATCTTTAAATTTCATGAAGGAACAATCTCCTACATAGGTATATCTTATACGACAAGGGACTTTCTTGGAAATTGATCAAAAATTATAACAATGGGGTATTTGAAGTGCTTCATCCGTTTCATATTTGTAATTATTTAGTTGCTTTAAATAAAAGGTTAGAAACAGGCAATTGCCCGATAACATTTTTTGGCCATAAGATGTGGCGTGGGTTAACACAAAACGATGCCAGTACACATCAAACTCAAAATTGGCGAAACATTAGTTCGCAGCGCCAACTAGTGTCAGCAATTTTCCAAAGTAGGTTAGAACAAGAAATTACTTGTAGCTTCGGTTCTAAAGCCCTTGTGTATTAATCCTTATACAGAGCTTGTAGTTTGTTAAGCATTGATTCATACATTTCACTCCTTCTTTCTTCCAATGTGGCTCTTGCTACGCTGCTAACCGCCATATGGTTTTGCCACGTATTACATGGATTATGATAGTCCCATTCCACGGTATCGTTGAAATCGGTATAATAATTCGGTCTAAGGTTAGGAAAAGGTTTAATGAACTTACCAGCCCAACTGCTTTTTTCAGGGTTGTTGAGGTCGTTTTGAGGGTCAATGACATAAAGCACCGTTGGGGTATCGCCCACTCTGAAATAGCGTGCCCATTCCACATTTTTAACTACTTCGCCCATATGAGCCCCCAAGGATCCATAATGTAGCAGTTTTTCAAAAATTTCTGTAGGTTCTTTACCACTTTGCATCCCTTCGTAAGTCCAGTTGATTTCGAGCCACCACATATCATTAAATCTCGAGTCTTCAAAAATTTGGTTCCGTCCGTGGCCGTTCCAATTGTACTGGGTGCATGGCTGGTCTGTCTTTTCCCAACTCTCCGGAAGCTCTGGGATGTCGACCTCCTTCATGAGATTGGAGGCTATGGTAATCACCTTTATGTTTTTGGCCAACTCAGGATATTGACGAAGCGTATTGCCAAAATTCTCCATACTTCCCCAAATCAACACCCATAGTGGGCTGGAGAGGTCAGATGCAGCCTTGGCAAACCGATTTCTCGTATCCTCGGTATTCAGGGTCAACGTCTCCTGTATCTCTGCGGGCGAAGGATAACCTTTCTTTTTGAAGTTGAAATTATCATAATCCTTACTATAAGCATCTACTACCATCTGGCATGCTTCCAGACCCATAGCATCTCTACGGTCGGGGACAATTCCTTCAATTTTTAATTCATTGGCATACCAAAGTAAATGGATTAGCGATTGCCTATCATCGGGATCACCCTTATCAATATTAATATCCGTAAAAACAAAAACTCTGGGCAGATTGGGAGTTACCTTTTGGCAGGATAAAAATAGTACTGATATTAATGAAAATAGTTTAATGTAATTCATAGTGTAGCTGTTTATTTTCAATTAATACGTCTTTATTGCGGGTAATGGCGTACAACGGTCTCCGGTAAGAAGTCGTAAGCCCATAGAAACTAACGCATTTTAACCATTGTTAGTAGTAGTCAATTTCCATTTATCCAGAGTGGAGCTCCATCCTCCCATTTATTGTGTGTTAGTCTGAACTTCTGACCATCTTCCAGTCTAATTGCTGTGATTTCACCATACAATTGAGGACTGAAAATATAAGTTTGTACCAAAGGCTGTTCATCATTGATGCCAAATTCTTCAGAGGTAAAAATCAACCATTTTCCGTCAGGAGAGAAATGAGGATGTCCTTCCTGACCTGTATAACTAGTTAGCTGTTTTGGTTCACTCCAACTGTTATCAGGCTGTCTTTCCATGAGAAAAATATCCACAGTTTTAATGATTCCCCCCTTGTCGGTTCCGGTAACATCGGAGCAGAAGGCAATTTTGGACCCATCATGTGATATCACTGGAAAGTTCTCCCTATCCGCACTATTGGTAAGATTAATTAAATCTTCGTTTTCCTTTAGGTAAATGTCCATTTCGCCAGACATACCACTCCTGTAAACCATAGAAGAATTGTCTTTTGAGAAATCCGCAAAGCCATTGTTACTGTCAAAGTCTGTGACTCGTTCCAGTGTATTTTCCTTCATATGGAACTTATAAATAGCCCCTTGTGCTGAAGGATTTGCCCTGAAACCACCGACAGTGAACTGAAGGTATTCCCCGTCTGGTGTGAATTTAGTATCAATTATCCTCGCCAGGAGCGGGTTCATATTTGGGTCAGGTTCAAACTTAAAAAGATGGGTAACCTCTTTGCTACGATAGTCGACCGCATAAAAATCGGGTGAAACCGAAAAGAAGGAACTTACGAACGCTATAATATAGATCGCGATCGCAACATTGATAGACAGCATAATAAAGTAATGCCTAAACAGAGGTGCCGTGGTTTTTCCAAGCGATTTCTGTTTTTTGTATTTGGACCTTGTAACGAAAACGAAGAGAAGTAGGAACGCGCAAAGTATTAACATGGACCACTTCACTTGATTAAGGGGAAGATTTAGGACCGTAAACTGATAAAACAGCAATCCGCCAATAATTGTCGCTATCACAAGGGATAAAATTGAAAAAGCCAGGTATTTCCAAGGGGAAATAGTTTTTCTTTTTCTAATGCTTGTTACGATTCCGATAATAAACCAAATCAGCGCAAAAAGAGGAAGAAGAGCTAATAGATATATAAATGGAGTCATCAGATCTTGAGGCCCTCTGGCAGGAAGATGGTCGTAAACAATTGACATTCCATCCATAGCCGGTGGTGCAGCAAAAGCACGTCGCACACCGTATAGTTCAATAGATTTATCCAAGAGGGTAACAGTTTCCGCACCATTCTTTACTAGTAGATCGCCTTCAAATCCTGACATGTTTTCTTTGGTTTCTTCCGGCTTCTTACCACCATGAATGACCATTAAACCATCTGGGTGATAGCTGGCATTAAACATATCAAAATCCTGGACCAGTGACGAATCAATTTTCGAGCTTGCCAAATCCAGGCGCATAGTGGAAAAGGCTTCAGTTTTAGGGTTAATGACAGTAAAGAGCAGTTTATTGTCACTACCAAAAGAAGGTGATACACAATCAAAAGGAAAGTCAATGACAGACTCTACATTCTCTCCATTAGCAGACATTTTGTACAGCGACAGGATATCATCTTTTCCACTGTAAAAGAAAATCTCACTGTCGTCTAATGACCAAACCGGACTTCCTTCCCAGTAATTTGAATTTGTTAAGCGTGTGGCTTCTCCACCTTCAGCAGCCACCGTGAAAATGTCCCCTGTACGTTGCATGGCGAAGGGAAAGAACTTATGTGGCTTGGTATCGTGTTCTCTATCGCTTGAAAAAGCAATTTTATTGCCGTCATTTGAAAATTTTGGGCGAAAATCTCCACCTGCATTGTTGGTCAGGTTCTTTGCCTGTGCAATATCAAGTGTATCAGTGGGGCTAAAAGGAAGTTTATAAATATCGGCATTACCTTCGTGTGTAGACAAAAATGCTATCCACTTTCCATCAGGGGAAAAGTCTATTTGATCTTGCATGGATTGACTTTTTACTAAAAGTCTAGGCAGGGTATCCCCTTGAACATGTTTTATAAAAAGATTTGGTAGGCCAAGGCGTTCAGAAGTAAAAACCACCCATTGCCCATCTGGGCTTATTTTGGCATCATAGTCGAGACTTTCATGACTGGTGAAGGGTGTAAACGATTTTCCATCGTCATTTGATAGATAAATGTCCCATCCTTCAGGGCGAAATGAAGAATAGAAGACTTTATCATCTGACTGTGCTTGTAACAATCCTGTCCCTATAAAGAATAATAAAATATATAGTGTTTTTCTCATATTATTGTCACCAACACTTGGATATGATCATAAATCCTATATCCATTATCACCTAAGATAGTAAATCTTTAATTTTCATAAAGGAACAATCCCCTACATAGGTATATCTTATACGAATAGAGTCTTTCCACTTAAAGTCATTCACCTCCTGACCATTGGATTTGGCACCTACCATAATGAAAGTAAGAAATGGGCCGAAAAGCTCTTTTTTAATAACTATTTCGCCTATTTTTTATACCTCCTGTTGTGCATAGCTATTCTTTTCCAAGTTTTAAATCCGACTTTGCATATCTTATAAATCCATCTTTTGTGGGCATCTGTTTTTTAAGTGACCAAAACTTTCTAACTTCTTTCAAATTCGAGTTTGGATTATCTTTCATAAAATCCCTCGTATACTGATTAAACATATTGTTATCAGCGATTTTTCGTTCAAAATCAGGATTTTCCTTTCTCTTTTCCAACCGATAATATTCTTCTACTGCACCTCCAAGAGTATTGCCTATATTCGTTTTAACCCAATCCATAAAATCACTGTTGCATGAAAAACTTTTCCCCACTTGACTTTTCATAAATCTTCTAAAATTAGGACCGAAAGAAACGTTATCTGTAATTTCAGTTTCTAAGGTTAGTTCTGCCTTTGCCCAATTAAACTTAGATTTAGATTTTGGCTTTTCTATTTTTGGTTGGATTTTGCCGTTATTGTCAAGAGCGTACATAATTCTGTCCCTCAAATCAAATTTACGTCCTGTATATGGCAAATTAGAGCGTTTGCATATTTCTACCATTTCTTCCTTAAGCCAATACCATTGATTAAATTCTTCTCCAGATTTTATGTTTTCAAATTCAGGTCTGCTCATAAGCTCTATTTTGATTCATCAATTATGCTCAGCGCTAGTATATGATAATTACTCCTATATCTATTATCACCTAAGATAGTAAATCCTTAATTTTCATAAAGGAACTATCCTCTACATAGGAATATCTAAAACGAATAGGGACTTTTTAGTTACTTGATGCAAATTTTTACCATTGCTTGATTCCTATACCTGCGTTTATGCAAGCTTAGAACATGGGAAGAACAATGTTACTCGAAGGGAGAATATGAATTCTTAATGTTCCTAACCGTTTCGACTACGGTTTGTTGACATTCTTCGCTTCGCTCAAAACGGACCTTTTGTGAGAAGTCAAAATACCTTAATTTTCCTTTAAACTCGTAGTAGGACAATTACTATATATGAACAGCAGCTCAGGTGTTTCACAGGCGGCGGCGTTGCAGAGCTTTATTTATTTTTTCATTTTTGTATATTTCTCTGGCTATGTCTCTCGCCCATGTCTGATAGGTAAGCTTAGATGGATGTACCCCGTCACTAAAAAAGTCATCCCTTGTTTCCTTTAATTCAAACTTTGCTATCCATTGTTGTAGGGTGATTTTTTCACCGAAGTAAAAGACATTTTCGTGCTCAGCTACGGCCTTTTTTAGTTCATCTCCTAATATTTCAACAAGATTTCCAACCGTAAATTTGATAAGAGATGTGAAAGCTGGAAATTCCTTTATCGGAGGCATATTACAGAAAACAATAATAGCTTCAGGGAATTTTGCCTTAATGGACCTTATCAATGAATGAATTTCATTTTTCCATTTTAAAGGTCGATTCAATGTAAAGGCATCATTCCCTCCTAATCCGACAAGGATCAAATCAGCGGTGTTTTCATTTATTCTGGGAATTAGTTTGGCCTCTACATTTTTAGCCGTATAACCGCTTCTTGCATAAACCCTCCAATCAACATTACTATTGAATAAAGCTGAAACTTCTTTTGCAAGGGTACCTGTGAAACCTTCTTCATGGGTCTTAACGCCAACTCCTGCAATTGTACTTTCTCCAATTGATAAGATTTTTAATGGTTTACTATTTTCTCCCGCAATAAGACATTGTCCTTCTAATCCCTCAGCTTCTGGCAGTTTAGGTACACTGGCCCTAATTTTCTTTCCCTGATAATACATCAATGGAAGGAGGGGTATGGAGATTATAGCTCCTAGTATATAGCTTAATTTCATTTTTTCACTAAATGCTCTATAGCGGTTTGGCTCTT
>CAZWPZ010000231.1:0-10104 GCA_964636005.1 uncultured Eudoraea sp. | reverse complement strand
TTCCAGTAATTTTTCAACATCACTTTGTTCCTCTTCATTCAACTTCTTTGTGGTTGTTGGTATTCTTTCGAATCCTGAGGAAAGAATTTCTAATTCATTTTCTTCAAGATAACTCTGAATGGCACCAAATTGCTCGAAAGGGGCATAGATCAGGATCCCATCTTCGTCTTCAAATACTTCTTCTACATCAAAATCAATTAATTCAAGTTCAAACTCTTCCAGGTCCATTTTTAGTCCGGAAGCATCTACCCTAAAATTACACGTGTGGTCAAACATAAAAACAACCGAGCCCGAAGTGCCAAAAGTCCCGTCACATTTGTTAAAGGCGGCTCTTACGTTGGCTACCGTACGATTATTATTGTCAGTGGCGGTTTCCACTAATATGGCGATTCCATGAGGTGCATACCCTTCAAATAAGACTTCCTTATAGTTAGCGGTGTCTTTGTCCGATGCTTTTTTTATAGCTCTTTCAACATTGTCTTTTGGCATATTTGCTGCTTTTGCATTTTGCATTACAGCTCGCAACCTGGCATTGGTTTCAGGGTTGGCTCCGCCTTCTTTTACAGCCATTACAATGTCTTTCCCAATTCTCGTAAAAGCCTTGGACATAGCAGACCATCTTTTCATTTTCCTTGCCTTTCTGAATTCAAAAGCTCTTCCCATTATTCGTTGTTATTTTTTAATGAACACAAAATTAATAAAATTTAGTCCTGTCACAAGTCGAACTACATGCTCCCCATAGGGTTATTAATAATAGTTTCGATTGCAGCGGCCAGATTAAAATCCTTTTCGGTAATACCATCTGCATCATGCGTCTGTAGTTGGATAGTGAGCCTGTTGTATACATTGGTCCAATTAGGATGATGGTTCAAGGATTCACATTCAAAGGAAATTCTGGTCATTGCCGCAAATGCTTCCTTAAAATTTTGAAAGCTATGCTCTCTGATAAGAAAACCATTTTGATAGCTCCAGTTAGGGAGATTGTTGAGGGATTCTTTAATTTCTGATTCTGTATATTTTTTCATATTTCTACATAAAACTATTAATGAAATAAGTATACAAAAAAAGTAGGTATCTATAGCATCACATGATGATCAATAATTTCCTGGTAGCCCACATTTAAACTCTTAGGTAGCTTATTCTCTTTAGGTAATACTGCCAGATAACGTTCTTCATTGGTTGTGAAGACTCGTTTATAAATGGGCGTAAATTCCCCAATTCTCTCAACAATATCTTTTATAAAGTCTTCGTGATGGACCAGATCGGTGCTTCCCAAATGGTAAACTCCTCCTAAATTTCTATTTATTATATAATGGATTTGTTGGGACAAACGGTCGTCATTCGTCACGTTGATAATCAAATTAGGAAACACCTCTACCGCTTCATCATTCCATATGGCTCTTTTGATTTCTTTGATTCTCGGTGAAGAGTTCCCAAATACCATTGGAATTCTTAAGATAGTCATTTTGCTTTTTGGGAGCCTTAAAAGCATATTTTCAATTTTTATTTTGAGTCTCCCATATACGCTCAAGGACAGGGTTTTGTCGTTCTCATAGGAAGGAAACTTGCTGTAGGCGTCAAAGACGTTAGCAGAGGATAGGAAGATAAGTTTACACTTATGCTGCTGAACATATTCAATAATATGCTGATGCGCCAGTATTTGGGAGCCAAAATCTCCGCGAAGTGCAGAAATAATTATTTGCGGCTTTACAGCATTAAGAACTTCAAATACGTCGTCCGTTCTTAGGTCATATTCATAAAACTGTTGGTTATCTTCAAAACTTCTACGGGCAGTATGGTAGGTTCCATAGGTGTCATAGTATTTGCATAACTCTTTGTAAATAGCCTGACCAATAAAACCACTACCACCCAATATAAGAACTTTTTTATCCCCTCCTTTCACCATTTCTTATCTCTCGCAGTTGTTTTGTTTGGTGGCTACTTTTTATAAAATGGAAGTTTTACAACGGTAGCTGGAATTCGTTTTTTTCGAATTTGTATATAAATGATGGTACCAGGGGAGGCCATATCTGCCGACACATAGCCTAGACCAATTCCCTTATTCAAGGAAGGCGACATGGTTCCTGAAGTAACCCGTCCAATTTTGGTCCCGTCTTTATCGAAAAGTTCATAGTCTTGTCTGGGGATACCTCTTTCGTTAAGTTCAAATCCAACTAATTTATTTGAAAGTGGTGCTTCTTTTTCTTTAGCTAAGTCCTGAGCGTTAACAAAATCTTTGTTAAACTTGGTTATCCAGCCAAGTCCGGCTTCAAGGGGAGAGGTGTTGTCATCGATGTCATTTCCATAAAGACAATATCCCATTTCCAAACGCAGGGTATCTCGGGCTGCCAAACCAATAGGTTTAATTCCAAAGGCTGCTCCTGCCTCTAGCACCTTATCCCATATTTGACTTACTTCCTCATTTTTACAATATATTTCAAACCCGCCAGAGCCCGTATATCCAGTAGCTGAAATGATTACATGTGGAAATCCTGCAAAATCACCTACCACAAAGTGATAGAATTTTATTTCATCCAGTGCCACACTGGTTAACGATTGCATGGCTGCCACTGCTTTAGGGCCCTGAATAGCTAATAGGGAATAGCTATCCGATATATTTCTCATGACGGCGCCATACTGTTCGTTGTATTTTTGAATATGTTCCCAGTCTTTCTCTATATTACTGGCATTTACAACCAATAGATAGGTCTCCTCTTTTATCTTATAAATTATTAAATCGTCAACAATACCGCCTGTTTCGTTTGGAAGACAACTGTACTGTGCTCTTCCAATAGTCAATTTTGAGGCATCATTAGAACTTACCTTTTGAATTAGGTCGAGGGCCGAGGGTCCTTCAATTAAAAATTCACCCATATGGCTTACGTCAAAAACACCTACCGATTCTCGAACGGTGGCGTGCTCTGTAGTAACCCCCTCGTAAGAAACAGGCATGAGGTATCCTGCAAATGGAACCATTTTGGCTCCGAGAGCTTCATGGACTTTGGTTAAAGCGGTAGTTTTCATAGTCTCCTTTTTACGCCCCCAAATTTAGAGAAAAATAGTAAATTCTCTTCCCTTGGTTGGCGAACTTTTAATGACTATTTGGCTTCAAGAAGATAGTTTTTTAAGTCTGGATACCCTTCTACTTTTACTGAGGATTTCTTTTTATCCAATAAAGAACTAATGTTTGTTGGTAAGGAAAGTTTTGTCTTTAAGGTTTCTTCAACTACTTGGAGGAACTTCACCGGATGGGCTGTTTCTAAAAACACACCCAGAGTTTCCGGAAATTGCTGTTGGTACTCTTTCAAGCCTAAATAACCAACGGCACCATGAGGATCCATAATGTAGTTGTACTTAGAATGTACTTCCTTTATAGCAATTTTAGTTTCCTGATCGGTATAGGAGTACGAACTAAGAATGTTTTTAAGAGCAGCAAATTCGTTGTCAAATAACCTTTTTATTCTAATAAAGTTACTGGGGTCCCCGACGTCCATAGCGTTAGATATGGTAGAGACAGATTTTTTTGGAAGGTATTTCTCCGTATGGAGATAAACGGGTACAGTGTTATTCCTATTGGTAGCGGCAACAAATTGCTGTACTTCCATCCCTAGTTTAAAGGCAACCATTCCCGCACAAATATTTCCAAAGTTCCCACTGGGAACAGAAAACACCAGTGGCTTCCTTTCCTTTTTTAATGTCTTATAGGACAAGATATAGTAAAGCATCTGAGGTAGCCATCGTGCTACATTTATAGAATTAGCAGAGGTTAACTTTCTGCGTTCGGTAATGTCTGAGTCCAAAAAAGCTTTTTTTACCATGGCCTGACAGTCATCAAACGTTCCATTGACCTCCAGGGCAGTAATATTATTACCCAAAGTTGTCAATTGTCTTTCTTGGATGTCGCTGACCTTATTACTTGGATATAAAATTACAACCTTAACCCCCGGAACATTTAAAAATCCATTTGCAACTGCGCCACCAGTATCTCCCGAAGTGGCAACTAGTACCGTTACCTCTTCTTGACTGTCTTCGGAGAAAACGCCTAAGCAGTTTGCCATAAATTTTGCTCCAACATCTTTAAAAGCTAAGGTGGGACCATGAAATAACTCTAGAACAGAAGTTTGTTCATCTAGTTCTATTAGAGGAAATGGAAAGTCAAGTACCTTTTCTAAGATCGTATCAAGTTCCTTAACAGTTAAACTACTTTTTACAAACGGAAATAAGGCGTTATGTGCAATTTCCTGATCTTCCATATACTCCAGATTCTTCCAGAACTCTTCAGGTAAAGGTTGTATATGCTGAGGAAAATACAATCCCTTATCCGGGGCAATCCCATTGATTGTCGCTTCTTTAAAACCAACTTCAGCTGCTCCCTTATTTAAACTGTAGTATTTCATGCTAAGGTTCTTTTTAATAGAGTGGTATTAATTCGAATTTTTTAAAGGCGATACATTCCCTCTTCATTAACTTTTGAAACGTATATATCGTAAGCCACACCTATGGTCTTGTAAACACCTTCCATGGCTTCAGCAACTTTCTTCGCTGTATGCTCACCCTGACTTAATGAAAAAATAGATGGGCCCGAACCGGATATGCCTGTTCCTAGCGCTCCAGCCTTATTTGTTTCTTCCTTGACCTCATTATAGGCAGGAATTAACATGGATCGGATGGGTTCTACGATATGATCTTCTAACGATCTTCCTATGAGTTCATAATCTTCTAAGAAAAGACCGGCAACTAATCCTCCAACATTGCCCCACTGTTTGACACCGTCTTTTAAGGTGATAGAGGTCTTTAGTATTTTTCTTGAATCGGAAGTTTTTATTTCGATTTGTGGGTGAATTACAGTAGCATATAATTCTGATGGGGTGTTTATTTTAACAACATCTAAAGGTTCGTAACTTCGTACCAATGAAAAGCCTCCCAGAAGGGCAGGAGCTACATTGTCTGCATGCGCTACACCACTGGCCAAAGCTTCACCCTGCATGGCAAATTTCACCAATTCTATATCTGTAAAAGGTTGGTTTAAGATTTTATTAATTCCCCAAACGGCACCTGCAGCACTGGCAGCACTGCTTCCAATACCACTACCAGCCTTAATATTTTTGAGTATCTCGATTTCAAAACCTACGGTTTCTTTATAGCTGTCCAACAAGGCCATAGCAGCAACACCAGCGACATTCTTTGAGGTTTCTAAAGGCAGTTCTTGTCCGGTAATTTTAGTTATTCTTATTCCGGGTTCCTCTACTTTCGTTATGATCATTTCATCGCCTACCGAATCCAGGGCTAATCCCAATACATCAAAACCACAAGATATATTTGCTATGGTAGCTGGGCAAAATACTTTTATTGAAGTCATATTTAGAAATTTCCAATTCTAATTATATCCGCAAATATACCCGAAGCAGTTACATCCGCACCAGCCCCAGCACCTTTAATTATTAATGGTTGCACCGGATACCGATCTGTATAGAACAAAACAATATTGTCACTACCTTCCAAATTGTAAAAGTCGTGTCCCTTTGGAATATATTCCAAGCCAACTTTTGCACTACCATTTTCGAATTGTGCAACATACTTTAGTTTGCTTCCGGTAGACTCCGTTTTAGCATATAATTCTTGATAAGCACCTTCTTCTTTTTCCAAAGATGCGTAAAAATCCTCGTTATCTTCTGTGTTCAGACTATCCTCTGAAAGGAAAGACTCATTCTTAATGTCCGAAATATCCAGAGTATACCCACTTTCTCTGGCGAGTATCAATATTTTTCTCATGACGTCTACGCCACTTAGATCGATTTTTGGATCTGGTTCGGTGTATCCTTCCGCTTGTGCCTGTTTAACTACAGCCTTAAACGATGTGTCCTTGTTGAAGTTGTTAAAGACAAAATTGAGGCTACCAGAAAGTACCGCCCTTATTTTATGCACTCTATCTCCTGATGCGATTAAGTGTTTAAGGGTATCAATTATTGGTAGACCCGCCCCAACATTGGTTTCAAATAAAAAAGGAACCTCATATTTTTTGGAGAGTTCTTTGAGTTCTTTGTACTGCGAATATTCGGAAGAACAGGCAATTTTATTACAGCATACTACGGCTACACTTTTTCTGAGATAGTCCTTGTACAAGTTGGCAATTTTTTCACTTGCAGTATTGTCGACAAAGATGCTGTTACGCAGGTTAAGAGCAATTGTTTTGTTATAAAACTCCGTGCTATCCGCATTATCGCCTTGATCTAAAAGGTTTTCCCAATTATCAAGATCAATTCCATCTGGATCAAAATACATTTTCTTTGAATTTGAAATACCAACAATCCGAGGATTGATGTTCAATTCCTTTTTCAAGTATTTTTTCTGCGTTTTTATTTGCTTTATAAACCGCGAACCAACATTCCCCACACCGGTGACAAAAAGATTGAGCTGCCTGATATTCTTTTCAAAAAAAGCTTCATGTAAAGTATTCAGCGCTTTTTTAACATCTTCCATTTTAATTACCGCAGAAATATTTCTTTCGGAAGCACCTTGCGCAATAGCTCTTATGTTTACATTATTCTTACCTAGGGTACTGAACATTTTACCACTTAATCCCTGGTGGCTTTTCATTTGATCGCCTACCAAAGCTACTATAGCTAAGTTTTCTTCAATTAGTACCGGATTTATTTTTTGGCTGGCAATCTCAAACGCAAACTCTTCGTTGATAGCTGTTTTTGCTATTAGACTATCCTTTTCTGATATCCCAACACAGATAGAATGTTCAGACGATGCCTGAGTAATGAGAACTACGCTAATACCAGCCTGAGATACCACATCAAAAAATCTCTTGGAAATACCAGGAATTCCAATCATGCCGGGTCCCTCTAAGGATAATAAGGCGATATTATCAATATTGCTTAAACCTCTTACGGCCTTCTCACTGGTTTTATCTAGGGTTGTTATAGTGGTGCCAATTTCTTCAGGCTTAAAGGTATTTTTGATTCGTATAGGGATTTGTTTCGAAAGGATAGGATGGATGGTAGGGGGGTACAAAACTTTTGCTCCAAAATGCGATAGTTCCATGGCTTCCTGATAGGAGATTTCGGCAATGGCCTTAGCCTGTTTAACAATCCTCGGATTTGCCGTATACATACCACTAACATCCGTCCAAATTTCTAATTCTGCAGCATCTGTACCTCCTGCCAACACAGCGGCAGTGTAGTCAGATCCACCTCTTCCTAATGTAGTAGAGTCCCCCTCTGATGTAGAGGCAATGAAGCCAGGTAATACAGTTACTCTGGAAGACAAGCCGCGATGGAAGAGTTGAAGGTTCTGATTGGTCCT
This sequence comes from uncultured Eudoraea sp., assembly GCA_964636005.1. Taxonomy (GTDB): domain Bacteria; phylum Bacteroidota; class Bacteroidia; order Flavobacteriales; family Flavobacteriaceae; genus Eudoraea. Next base: position 2,793 of record CAZWPZ010000231.1, on the reverse strand, counting down.
CTCAAAATCTATTAGGGCTTTACCGTAGGCGTTATTTGTAATGATAAGCTCTCTGCTATCTTTGTAATTGGTATCTAAACCGGTTGACTTAAAGTATTCGCTGATGATATAAGAAGAAAGTAGTTCTCCAAAGCCTAAAACTTTATCGCTAAGTTTTGGTGTTTTTTCGCCAATTAAAAAGGCACCCTCAGCTAATGCCTCCAAGGTGTTCAATTCACTTTTAACCTTGCTTAATATAGGGCTCTGTCCCAATACTGGAATAAGGTCTTTAATAGTCTCAATATGTCTCTTCTCAATTTCAGCAAGTTTTTCCTTGTAGGTTTCGTCTTGGTTAGCAGCAAGCGTAATTGCGGAAACCAATAGATCTGTGACACCTCCTAAGGCAGAAACTACCACTAGGCATTTTTCACTGTTTAAGGATTGAACTATTTGTTTTACTTGTTTTATATTTTTTGCATTGGCTACCGAAGTACCCCCAAATTTTAAGACTTTCATGATAAAAAATTATAATCGGTAAGATATTTACTAAATCGTGTTCTAGGCAGGAAAATATATAGATTTACCCCAAAGGGGTTGTAGAACAAGTTGTAGTAGCTAAATGCAGTAAGCTGTTTAGGATGAATACTTGTAACGAAATTTGTTTTTTGGTACTTTTCATTTTACCCGTATAAGCTTTCAAATGTAGTTTTTTTGGTTTCCTTATCAAATAAATCCCTGTATTTTTATCAAGTCGACAATAATCACTATTTTTTTTTAGCAAATAAGTCATTAAATCATCTTTATAGTCTTTATTATTTAGTTTTATAGGGTAACTGGCACTAAAACTTTGCAGCAGCCATTTTGTAACTAATTAAGGCGAGGTAGTATAAACCGTTTTTAAACTCATGAAGGTATTTGAAAAAAAGCAGATTTATGCTGCGGATAAACACACGCTGACCGAACAGGGTATTAAAAGTATTGATTTAATGGAGCGAGCAGCATTGGCTCTGTTTAACTGGTTGCATCAACGGATGCAGGGTTCTCCGGTTGTATTCCACATATTTTGTGGAATTGGTAATAATGGGGGCGATGGACTTGCATTGGCGCGTCACATGATAGAACACGGCTATTCAGTGGAGGTGTATATTGTAAATTACAGTACGTATAGATCAGAAGATTTTTTGGAGAATTTAAGCAGGCTTAAAGATCGGAAGGTCTGGCCAAAAATGGTAGATGCCAGCTTTCAAATGCCTGCAATTCATTCGGAAGAAGTTATAATAGATGCTATTTTTGGAATTGGTCTAAATCGACCTCCTTCTGACTGGGTCTCCAAATTGATTCAAAACCTTAATGGACTAAATACCTTTATCCTCTCTATCGATATACCATCAGGATTATATATGGATGAGGCTACGGCAGATACCTCTAGAGTAATAAAGGCCAGTATGGTTTTGAGTTTTCAGTTTCCAAAACTTGTATTTTTTCTCCCGGATACCCACCAATATTGCCCTAGATGGGAGGTGTTGGATATCGGATTGTCCACACAGTATATAGCGAACACCCAGGCGGCTATCCAATTGATAGATAAAAACACTCTATTAAAAAACTTTCGCTACCGGGGTAAATTTTCGCACAAAGGCTCCTATGGCCATAGTTTAATAATAGGAGGGAGCTATGGGAAAATAGGAGCGGTACTACTAGCAGGAAGAGCCTGCATTGGTTCTGGGAGTGGTTTAGTTACAGTTTATACTCCTAAATGTGGGTATATCCCTCTACAGAGTGCGGTACCCGAATTAATGGTTTTAACAGATAAAGGAGATAAAACGGTAGAAGCCATAGACTTCCAAATTACCCCTACGGTTATCGGAATTGGTATGGGTTTAGGAACTTCTGTAACTACTGTACATGCGTTTGCAGCTTTCCTGGATAAAAGCAAAACCCCTTTGGTTATCGATGCAGATGGTTTAAATATTCTGTCTGAGAACAAAGACTTATTAAAAAAATTAGCACCTGAGACTATACTGACACCGCATCCAGGGGAACTCAGAAGATTGATTGGGGACTGGCAGAGCGATTTTGATAAATTAGACAAGGCACGGCAGTTTTCAAAAGACTATTCCTGTATACTAGTTTTAAAAGACGCACATACCATGGTGGTACGCGGAGATAAGACATTTATTAATACTACAGGGAATCCAGGCATGGCAACCGCCGGAAGCGGCGATGTTTTAACGGGCATTATTACTTCTCTTGTAGCACAAGGTTACCAACCCTTAAATGCCGCCATCCTCGGTGTCTATTTACATGGAAATGCAGGCGATTTAGCTGCTTATCAAATTGGATTCGAAGCACTCACGGCCTCTTCTATATGTGATAACCTGGGGAAAGCATTTCAGGAATTAATAAGGAAACCAACGAAAGAATCGAAGGGATAGCTTCAGGAATACCTTCCCAAAATCTCTATTTTGCTTTTACTCTTCTCATAACCCAAGCTAAAGCATTGTTGTAGTCTATGTAGAACTTCATGGGCTTTTTATAAAAGAGCTTTTCAATTTTAAAGTTATGCATGTCTACTTCTTTCACTGAAACTATAGCAAAGGCTTTCAAGTTTTTCAATTCGCGCAGGTAACTGTAAATGGTAGGATCTACCGCGTACGAGTTTTTTCTAAGGCTGATAATACCAAAATTCTTGTCTCTAAAATGGATTTCAGAAATTCCAATTATCTGATAGGCTCTTTCTAGGGTCAGTGTTGCTCCTTCGTCAAAGATAGCGACTATAAAGTTGTCGTATACTTGTATGGTTCCAATGTCTAG
>CAZWPZ010000230.1:0-27493 GCA_964636005.1 uncultured Eudoraea sp. | reverse complement strand
TAACGGTTATTCACCAGTTATCCAACTAAACATAGTTACATCAACCGGAGTACCGTTAAAGACATCGTCGTCAACAGTAGTTAATGGAGTACCATCTACAATTACATTTCCTACAGGACCTCCGTCTCTCATTTCAACATTTACTACATAACCCGTTAAAAGAACGTTGGTCATTGTGGCACCAGATTCTTTCTTGAATTGAAGAGCAGTTCCTCCTGGATTGGCAGTAGAAATAGCCGTGAAATTGTTTAAAGTAGGATTTCCATTAATTCCATCAGCTTCGACCGCGGTAGAGAAACCAGGATTGGTATGAGTCACATAAGTGTTCTCTAAGGTACCGTTCCATCCTTCGGTCCAGTCTACGGAATCATCCTCATTGTTTTCTAGATAGAAATTAGAAGCATTTACGGTCCCACCGAAGAATTCAACACCGTCGTCAGTACCATTTAATATTCCTATATTCTCAATAGTTGTTCCTGAACCAACAGCATAAAGCGATAAGCCGTTAAATTGAGATTCAGCATTTATTTGCGCACCTGCGTAGTTAATTATTAAATAGTTTATGGAACCGGAACTATCTGTATCATTAGTTCCTCCATAAACAAAGCCACCAATTTCTGCAATGGCATCTATACCCTCTGTAGTCGTGGCATCCCCTAGGATTACCAAGCCACCCCAGTCTCCAGGATTTTGATTGGTAGAAGTCATAACTACAGGATCGTTAGCCGTACCAAGAACATCAATTTGTGCTCCTTTTTTAACAACAATATAAGTTTCTGTTGCTTCTCCTCCGGCAGCATCCGCTATGATAACGGTTCCAGCAGGAATAGTTAGTTTGGCAGGGGCTTCAACACTTAGGTTACCATCTAATAAATAGATGATGTTGGCATCCAGAGTAGTATCAGAGGTAATCGTTCCAGACAAAGGCATAGTTTCTACTTCTGAGGCATTTTCTACCCAGGAAAAAAGTGCGATATCAACGGTTGGAGGAGCCAAGTATGTCTGATTTGGGTCTGCAGCAACACCATCGATTATGACATTAGCCAAAGGTCCACCATCTCTCATTTCAACAGACACAACATATCCCGTTAAAGACAGACCAGTGATGGTAGCTCCTGATTCCTTTTTAAACTGAAGTGCAGTTCCTCCTTCGGTAGACACAGCAGTAAAATTTGTTAGCCTTGGATTGCCGTTAACGCCATCTGCTTCTACCGCGGTAGAGAAACCAGGATTTGTATGAAGAACATAGGTATTGGTAATCTCTCCGTTCCACCCTTCTGTCCAATCTACTGAATCGTCCTCGTTATTTTCTAAGTATAAATTCATTACACTAACGGTTCCTCCAAAAAATTCTACACCGTCGTCTGTACCATTTAAAATAGCAACGTTTTCTATGGTTGTTCCGGAACCAACTGAGTATAGCGAAAGTCCGTTATATTGAGATTCAGAATTAATTTGTGCACCGGCATAGTCTATAATGAGGTAACTTATGGATCCAGAACTGTCTGCATCGTCTGTACCACCGTAAATAATTCCACCAACTTCAGCAATAGCATCGGTACCCTCTGTAGTGGTGGCATTCCCAGCTATAACCAGGCCTCCCCAATCTCCGGGATTTTTTCCAGCAGAAGTCATTAATACAGGTTGTGCAGCGGTTCCTTGTATATCAATGGAACCTCCTTTTTGAACTACAATATATTTGTCCGTTCCAGATTCCGAAGTGATAGTAGTTCCTGCTGGAATGGTTAAGGTAACACCACTCTCAACACTAAGCGTCCCTGTTAAAATATACGAAACACTGGCATCTAGGGTACGGTCTTCTGTAATGGAACCAGAAAGGTCCGTTCCTTCAACTGGAGTACATTCGTTTGGGCAAGAACCTCCACAATCGATTCCTTCTTCGTCACCGTTTTGTATCCCGTCAGTACAGGTGGGAGCGCCACCAACATTTCCAGGAGGATCGGGGTTATTGTCGTCACCACTACAACCTACAAGTGTGAGAGTTGCAACAGCCGTAATCATAATTAAAAATTTTAGTGTCTTCGTTTTCATAATTAAGGGTGTTAGAATTAATATTGTTTTTCATTTAAAAAGTATAACTCACGCCTAAATTTATTTGTGCACCTCTGGTATAGGAACGCACTACTTCTTCTGTTTCTATTCCAGTGGTACTGGGCTTTACTAATTGTGTTCTTTTTATTACGGGATTTAATAGATTTCTTCCTATAAATCGGAGTCTCCAATGGTTATTAAATTCCTTACTCACTACCGCATCGAGGACAACAAAACCTTTTTCTACAATGGCATCATTGTAAAACACATCACTTGCACTTTGAATTTCAGGTGCTCCAATAGCAAATATTTTATCAGAGGCGTAATTAGCGGTTAAAGAGGCATTAAACGGATTTTCTCCAGGAGAGGTGAAATTGAGACTTGTATTTAATATCCAATCGGAAGCGCCTTGTAGGCCTTCTTCTGTTAAACCCTTGTATCTAAAGGTTCTTACAAAATTGCCATCTTCATCAAAAACCTCCTTTAAATCTTGGCTATGCCACATTCTTGTCACATTAAAAACAAGATTCAAGGCACTGGTGCTTGGTGCGCCAGTATCTTCATTGAGTTGGGCCTTCAGGAGGTTAAGTCTTGTTTCCGCCTCTAAACCAAAGACTTCAGCCTTATTTCCAGTATTGAAATAAGAGAAAACACCTGCAGAACCGCGATCTTGAGCTCTGTTAATGGGGTCACTAATATCTTTGTAAAAAGCAGCAACTGAGATAAGCTGATCGTTCGAAGGAAAGAACTCCCATTTCAGGTCAAAATTCAGGTCTGTGGATGCTTCCAAATCAGGATTACCACGAGTTACTTGGCCTACTTGAGAAACATATTCGAAAGGAGCGATTTCTTTAAATTCAGGGAGCGTAATCGTTCTACTAAAAGCAAAGCGAATTGCCTGTTTTTCATTGAAATCATATTTTAGGTTTACACTTGGATAAAGATTGTCGTATTCCTTAATACTTTCCCCAACTCTTCCTGGAAAGTTTCCAACATCAAAGGCAACATCAATTTTATCTCTTTGGTACCTTAGGCCAAGGTCTGCGTTAAACTTGTCAAAACCAATATTAAAATCTGCGAAGGCTGCCTGAGAGTCGAGGTTACCTGTATATAAATCGGGTTGTAAAATGTTTAATTGCAGATCCCCGTTGTCAAAATTCTCTTGCTGAAATATAGCTCCAAGATTGTCAATAGAGGGTGGGTTAATAGTATTGGTAGCCCTTTCTTCAACTCCGACAAACTCGGACCTGAAGTCCCGTTCTTTAGTTCTGAAATTAACCCCAAACTCTAACTTCATCGGAGTAGGGCCGTCTTCTTTTATTCGAAATTCGTCTTTTATAAAACCGTTGTATTCTACATCTTCAATTTTCTGACTGGATTTTCTTTGTTGAAAACCACCTGTTCGGCCCAATTGAACAAAATCACTTTCTGGATCAAAGTTTACCTCATTTCGAATTCTATTTGGTTCATCGGCATTAACTAGATTATATCCACCGGCCCAATGCAAGGTATTTTTTTCACCTAGCTGATGTGTCCCTAGTAGTTGGGTTACAATTAAGCGTGTTTGCTTGGTATTCTGATCTCGGATAAACTGACCTAATCCTTCAGCAGGATCTGTTTCTTCAAAAATAAACCCTTCTCCATTTCTACCTCCTTCATATACTTGTTCATTTAAAGTATTGATGAATAAGGTATTCGATTTAACTTTATTCTTATCATTGATAAAATAGGTAAGATCAAGCAAACCAGAGGTAACAATTTCTTCGTTCCAGTTGGTAGCGTCTGTTATAGTGTCATCAATAAAGTTTGATCTGAATTGTCTAAATATTCCCTCACCATATTCAAACTTTCTGGAATGGGAACCTGAAAAGAAAATCGCTAATTTATCTGCTATACGCTTTCCGGCGGCAATATTAAATCTGTAGTTGATAGGATTATCTCTTTTTACCGTATTCCAACCTTGTCTCGTAATTAATTCTTGTGTTGTTAAATTTTGCTTGTAAAAGCCAAAATCTGTATTGTAGGAATTAGGCGAAACTTTAAAATTATTATAGACACCATTGCTTACGACATTGGTGTTAAATCCTGTCTGAAAGCCTATATTGAGTTCACTGTTGCCAGCTAATTCTCTGGATGTTACGTTTACGGTCCCTGACGCTTGGTCTGCTGTATTGCGTACATCGTAGGTTTTACTAACGCTTACATTTTGAATCATCCTTGTCGTAAACAAACCTAGGTCGATATTTTTACGCTCTACATCATCGGAAGGCACTGCCAAACCATTTAGAGTAGTGGACAAGTATCTGTCTCCCAAACCTCTAATAAAAATATCTCCAGAGGCTTCACTACTGGTTACTCCGGATATCTTTGTCGTTGCAATAGCCACATCAGACACCCCAATTTTGGATAATTGTTGTGCCCCAATACTTTCCTTAATCTCCACTGCTTTTTTCTGATCTAAAAGCAAGGCTACCTCAGAATCTTTTCTTGCCTGAACGGTAACTACAACCTCGTCCAAAGAGACACCTTGTGAGGCGGACATTGGAATATCCAAAGTGGTGACGTTACCTGCTACTACGGTTACATCTGGGATTTCTACGGTTTCATAACCTAAAAAACTAAATACAACCGTATAAGAACCAGGCTCTATATTTGCTAGTTCATACAAACCATCAAAATCCGACGTTGTTCCCTTAGAAGTTCCTTTTATAATCACGTTGGCGAAGGCTAGTGGTTCATTATTAGCTTCAGTGTCGGTTAGCTTTCCTAAAATACTTCCCGTTTCCTGTGCATTACTTTTGAATGCGAACGTCGCTACGAATAGCAGACTTAAAATTAAATGTTTCATTTACTATGTTTAATACCGCTGCAAATAACGGGGGCAGGTGTAAAACGGATGTTAGTTGTAGGTTAAACCTGTATAGTTTTATGGTTAGGTTAATGTTAAGTTGTTAATAAAAGGTTAAGACCATTTTAGTTAGTTGGAAATAGAAAGACCATGGTCCGAAATGGAGGAAAAAGAAGTAACTTGTGTGCTAAATTTTTAAAAATGAAATGGGAGAAATTACTTTCTTTAAAGCGATACGGGGACGAATCGAGTAGACCAAGACTAGAGCAAAAAGAAACAAGACTGGGTTTTGAAGTAGACTATGACAGAATAATTTTTTCATCGGCTTTCAGAAGCCTTCAGGATAAGACTCAGGTAATTCCACTCTCTAAGGTCGATTTTGTGCACACTAGGTTGACACACAGCTTGGAAGTATCTGTAGTTGGACGAAGCCTTGGCAGGATTGTAGGGGATCAGTTGTTACAACGCCATCCCTACTTAAAAGATTTAGGATATAAATTTGGTGATTTTGGAGCCATTGTAGCCGCAGCAGCCTTGGCCCATGACATTGGCAATCCACCCTTTGGACACAGCGGAGAAAAGGCAATAGGGGAATATTTTAGTTTTGGAAAGGGCCAGCAATTCAAGAACCTATTGCAGCCAAAGGAATATCAGGATTTAATAGACTTTGAGGGCAATGCAAATGGGTTTAAATTGCTTGCTGCTTCCAGGGAAGGGGTAGAAGGGGGGTTACGACTTAGCTATGCAACACTTGGGGCGTTTACAAAGTACCCGAAAGAATCACTACCGAAAAAACCAAGCCAATATATTGGAGATAAGAAGTTTGGATATTTTCAGGCAGAAAAAGAAGTATTCAAGGATGTTGCGGTAGAATTGGGATTAAAGGAGCGAGGAGATGCAAAAAATTTATCGTTTTCCAGGCATCCCTTGGCCTATTTGGTTGAGGCCGCAGACGATATTTGTTATACTATCATAGACTTTGAAGATGGAATAAATTTGGGTCTCGTTTCCGAGGAATTTGCGTTGGAGTATTTAATTAACCTTGTAAAAGATACTATCAACACAAAAAAGTATTATTCTTTACAAGCAATGGCAGATAGACTGAGTTATTTGAGAGCCCTTGCAATAAATACCCTTATTAATGATGCTGCTAATACTTTTTTAGAAAACGAAGAGGAAATTTTGAATGGTAATTTTCAACATTCCCTGTTAGACAATTCTAAATATAAGGCGCAAATTGAGGATATTATTAAGCTAAGTGTGAATAAAATTTATTTGTCTAAGGGTGTAATTGACAAAGAGATTGCAGGATATCGTTTAATTAGTGACTTGTTAGATGCTTATACTCCTGCCTTAATTCGCAATAAAGAAAATAGAGCGAGTAGTTATGACAAGTTATTGTTGGCTACTATACCGGACGTATATAAAGTCACCGATGTCCCGGACTATCAGATTTTATTAAATGCCAGTTGCTTTGTAGCCAGCCTGTCAGACAGTACTGCGGTACATATACACAATAAGATAACAGGTCGTAATCTTTAAAAAGTATATACAATTCCTATAGAAAGGGCTTGTCTAAATTGGATTTTTGGGATTCCCGGATTAATTACTGTACCGTCATCCGCAATTTCAGTATCAAATAGGATGTCATCATCGTAGATTATTTGTGTCCCAAGATTTGCTTCGATGAAGTTGTTTACTTTAAAATTAAAATTCAATTCCCAGTCGATATCGATATTTCCAAATTTCCGAATATAGTCCGTAAAAAGACTAATTCGATGGTCCATAATTATATTGTTTGCAATTTCCTTCTCCCAGGTATTTGTTACGAGTATCCCAAACTCAATAAAACTATTTTCCCCTTTTTGAATAATATTCCCCTCAGAATCAAAAACTGCTTTCTTTACACCAAAAGCACCGGCGTTGGCTAGGGTTTGATCCAATACAAAGGTAGCCTTGACCGTAGTTGGTGATAGATAGAGATTGAAATTTTGTCCTTCTGGAATAAAAGAAGGGCCACCCCCGAAGAATAAGTATCCTGGTGCCATAAATGTTGAGATAGGACTTTCTCTATCTGGATATTTAAAACCATCTGCTAATTGAGTATTGAACTTTAAATTTACCGAATAATACCAATTGCTTAGAGTATCTCTTCGATATCCAAAAGTAGAGGTGAGTCTAACAGCATCTTCTGTTTTTCTAGGTTTACGCCCCTCCTGAATATTGACACCATATCTCAAGGCCAATTGGTTGTCCCAGGTAAGAAAACGAAACTTGTAATTGCGTTCAAATCTCATATTTCCTATAGCCGATATGGCATTGTCACCCCCCGCATTCCAATTGACAAATGCAACTTCACTCATATTAAAACCGAGCCTGTTTATCTTGGTCCAAAAGGAAGGAACTTTAAATTTCTTTGGTGGTTCACTTAACACCTTGGTTTGATTAAACGAAATTACTGGGTTGGTCAGATTAACTCCCCTTGGTATTGAAGTAATTTTATACTGTGTAGCTCTAATAACGACGGTGTCTATTTGAGTAGTATCTACTTGCACAATTCCCGGGATACTGTCTATTGAGACACCGGGTGGTACACTGTCCACAGGGATATTTTCAGGAATACTGTCCTGCAAATAAGCAAGTTGACAACAAAAAAAGAGTATTAAAAAAAGAAACAAATTTTTCAGCATATCAAATCTTCGATAATTTTTCATTTATTAATTGTACAAGGGAATCAGGGTCTAATTGAATGGATTTTTGTAACCTATCTATGGGGCCATGTTCAATAAATTCATCTTCTATTCCTAAAGTTGTAATAGGAATTTGGGAATATGTTGAATTTCTATATTCAAGAATTGCACTTCCAAAACCACCTGCTTTACATCCGTCTTCAATAGTCACAATAGCTTGGTAATTTGCAAATATTTGATCTAATAGATCTTTGTCCAAGGGTTTTACGAAACGCATATTGTAGATAGCAATTTTCTTCGCATTTTTCGTTTTTTCTATTGAAGATTTTAGCTTAAACCCAATGGGCCCCAATGCTAAAATGGCTATGGTTGTGCCACTTTTTATCTTAGCTGCCTTACCAATAGTTAACTCTTTTAGAGGCTTTTTCCAATCAAGAGTAGTTCCTCTGCCTCTGGGATACCTGATTGCCAATGGACCTAAGGAATTTTTTTGGGCAGTAAACATCATATTTCTGAGTTCTTCTTCATTTGCAGGAGCAAATAAAATAAGATTAGGGATACATCTGAGGAATGCAATGTCGAAGACGCCATGATGTGTAGGACCGTCCTGCCCGACTAAACCAGCTCTGTCAATTAATAATACAACAGAAAGGTTTTGGAGACAAACGTCGTGTATTACCTGGTCATAGGCTCGTTGAAGAAAAGTAGAATACACCACACAAAAAGGGATATACCCTTGTGTTGCCATTCCTGCGGCCATAGTTACCGCATGTTGTTCTGCGATTCCAACATCAAAAGCCCTTTTTGGAAATTTATTCATCATTATGTTCAAGGAACTGCCTGATGGCATTGCAGGGGTAATACCAATAATATTTGGGTTTTTTTCTGCTAATTGCACTAGTGTTTCCCCAAACACCTCTTGATATTTAGGAGGGAGAGCATGAGGTTCTTCTTTTACCAAGTCGCCTGTAATCTTATTGAATTTCCCTGGGGCATGATAAACCACCTGATTTTCCTCTGCTTTTTTTAAACCCTTTCCTTTGGTTGTACGAATATGCAACAGTTTTGGGCCGTCTTTTCTTTTAAGTCGTTCCAGTTCCTTTATTAGATCAGCAATGTTATGACCATCAATGGGACCGGTATAATCAAAATTAAGGCACTCAAAAATATTCTCTTTTTGCGAAGATTCTTTTTTAACAGTGGTGAGGTATTTTTTTAAAGCACCTACACTTGGATCTATTCCAATAGCATTATCATTGAGAACAATTAAGATGTTGGTGTCGCTAACTCCTGCATGATTTAAGCCTTCAAAAGCCATTCCACTGGCTATGGAGGCATCGCCTATTACAGCTATATGTTGTTTTTGATAATTGCCTTTAAGCCTGGATGCTATGGCCATACCTAAAACAGCAGAAATAGAGGTCGAACTATGACCTGTTCCAAAGGCATCGTATATGCTTTCAGACATTTTTGGAAAACCACTAATCCCACCCAATTGTCGATTCGTTTCAAATGTCGCTTTTCTCTCGGTTAAAATTTTATGACCATAGGCCTGATGTCCGACATCCCATATTAGTATATCTTCAGGGGTATTAAAAACATAGTGCAGGGCAAGTGTTAATTCTACTACACCCAAACTCGCACCCAGATGGCCTTCCTTTACCGATACTATATCAATGATAAACCGTCGCAGATCAGCTGACAAGATAGATAATTCATCTACTTTTAGCCTGCGCAAATCATGCGGAGCGTTTATTTTGTTCAAAAGTTTCATAAGAAGTTGCAAATGTACATTAATTCATTTTTTGTAATAACTACATCTATTACTATTATTGTTATATAATGCCTATGGATATGCAATTGGATGATCAGTATTTTATGAAAAAAGCTATTCAGGAAGCCGAGTATGGCTTGTCGATAGGTGAGGTTCCTGTGGGAGTGGTTATTGTAGTTAAAGAGCGAATAATTGCACGAGCTCATAATCTCACAGAAAAGTTAAATGATGTTACTGCCCATGCTGAAATGCAGGCAATCACTGCTGCAGCGAATTTTTTAGGAGGAAAATACCTTAACAATTGTACGCTATATGTAACCCTGGAACCCTGCCAAATGTGTGCTGGGGCATTATATTGGAGTCAAATAAGTAAGGTAGTATTCGGAGCCTATGATCCCAAGAGGGGATATTCTTCTATAAACGGCAAGTTACATCCAAAAACAGTAGTGAGGAGTGGCGTAATGGCCGATGAATGTGCGGAATTACTTAAAGAATTCTTTAGATTAAAACGAGGTTCTTATTAAAAAAAAATCCTCAATACACATTGAGGATTTCTTAAATTCAAAATAAAATATATTATCCGATTACTTGCACTTGTGCTGCAACCATTCCCTTTCTTCCTTCTTCTTCTTGGTATTCTACTTTGTCGCCTTCGTTCAATTCTACTCCGTTCAATGCTGTTGCATGAACAAAGATATCCTTGCCGGTGTCGTCGTTTGTAATAAATCCGTATCCTTTGGATTCATTGAAAAATTTTACAGTTCCTGTCATTAAAATAAATATTAAATAAAAAAATTATGCTACGAAAGTATGATTTTTTAATCAGATGGCTGAAAAGAATAGATAAAATTTGAGCAAAATTATTGATTTTCAGACTTTTTAGGACCTTTCTCTTGCATTTTTCTAATGTTTTCTTCCGTTAACATATAATCCTGAACCTTACGTCTTTTACTTTCTTTGTAAAGAAATATCGGCATAGCAATTAGGAAAAGTCCTGCAGTTCCAGAGCCAATTAGTTTGTGAGCAGTATTGGTATTCGAGTCAATAAGGTAGAAACCCAACCCAATAGCACAGAAAGAAAGAATGGTAATGAGTACTACTATATGTTTTAGTCTAATTCGCATCTTCTTTGGTGAAATTGATTAACTTTCTTCTATATGCCGTAAGTAGTTTAGACTTCGAAATAAATCCGATGTACTTACCATTCTTTAGAACTGGGAGGTTCCAGGCACTGCTATTTTGAAATTTTAGCATAACATCATGCATCGTATCAGAATCCTGAAAAATTAGTTCCGGAGCATTATGCATAAAGGATTCTACCTTTATCTTGTCGTACATAGTAGTATCGAACATAAACTCTCTGATATCATCCAAAGTAACTAACCCAACTAAATAGTTGTTATCGTCTACTACAGGAAAGATATTTCTGGTAGATTTTGACACTGCCATATGCACCATGTCACCAAGACTTATATTTTGTTTAATGGGTTTAAAATCTTTTTCAATTATACTATCCAGTTCCATAAGACTTAAAACAGTCTCGTCTTTATTGTGGGTAAGTAAAGCTCCCTGTTTTGCCAATTCTCTTGTATAGATAGTATAATCCATTACATTTTTTGTTAGCAGATAGGAAATAGCACAGGTTATCATTAAAGGTACAAAAAGGTGATAGCCACCAGTAATTTCTGCAATTAAAAAAATAGCGGTTAACGGGGCGTGCAATACTCCAGCTATGAGACCAGCCATACCTATTAAGGTAAAGTTACTTTCATTTACGGTTACTCCTAAGCCAAGATTGTTAATTAATTTGCCAACCACATTCCCTAATGCACTTCCCATTACCATAGTAGGAATAAATATTCCTCCCGCACCGCCGGCAGCAAATGTTGTTGTCATGGCTACCGCCTTAAAAATGGTAATACCAAAAAGAAGAGCGATTACTACCCAAATATTGTTAGTATACGCATCAAAAGGTGTTTTTCCTAAGGCAGACAAATGATCCCCGTCTAACAGATTATTAATAAAACCAAAACCTTCCCCGTATAAAGGTGGAATAAAATACAGCATTATCCCAATAGTAAGGCCACCTACTAATAATTTGTATTTTGGACTTTTGAATCGATCAAAGAATTGTAAGATACCAAAGTACATTTTTGTAAAGTAGATAGACGCGACTGCTGTACCAACCCCTAACACTATATAAAAAAAAGTATCTTTTATCTCAAAACGCTCCGTTATAGTAAAGCTAAATAAGGTTTCATCTCCTAGAAAAAAATAAGAGGTCAATACCCCTGAGATAGATGCAAGTAGTAAAGGTAGCATGGATATCATGGTTAAATCCAAGCTAAAGACTTCCACAGCAAAAATTATTGCAGCAATTGGCGATTGAAAAATAGAAGAAATTGCTCCTGCGGAAGCACATGCGATCAAAAGCGATTTTGTCTTGGCGTTAATATGTAATATTTTGGAAACATTCGAACTAATTGCCGCTCCTGAAGCCACTGCAGGCCCCAAGAGTCCTACAGAACCACCAAATCCAACGGTCAAAGGTGCTGTAACCAAGGGTAAAATTATTTTTTTTGGTCGGATAATACCCTTTTTTTTTGATAGGGAAAATAAAATGGAGGATATGGCGTGTTCCAGTTTTTCTTTATGTACAAATTTTACATATAGATAAACAAGGGTTAATCCAATAATGGGAGTAATAAAGTATAACTGATTATTCGAAAAAACAATCCCTTTTTGCAGAAATGACTCAATAAAATAGGTGGTGTTTTTTAGGGTAACTGCAGCCAAACCTGCAAGCAGTCCCACAATGACACTCATCAGTTGGGTGAAGGTTTTATTAGAGATATTTTTATACCTCCACTTAAGAAAGTTTGTAAAAAGTACGGATGCTTTATTGGGTATTTTGGACACTATGCTTTTAAAGATATAAAAATATGTAATGACCGCTTAAGGTTTAACCTTCTCATGACTCCAATTTTAATCCTAGTTCCTTTAGTTGATCCTCATCTATAGGGGAAGGGGCATCTATCATGACATCCCTACCACTATTGTTTTTTGGAAAAGCAATAAAATCTCTAATGGTCTCCTGGCCTCCAAGGATAGCCACCAATCTATCTAAACCAAAGGCAATCCCACCGTGGGGAGGGGCTCCGTATTGAAATGCATCCAGTAAAAATCCAAATTGTGCCTTTGCTTCTTCTTCTGTAAAACCAAGATGTTTGAACATCGTTTTTTGAATTTCCGTATTGTGAATTCTAATGGAACCTCCGCCAATTTCGTTTCCATTTAGAACAAGGTCGTAAGCATTTGCTCGAACAGCAGCAGGGTCTGTTTCCAAAAGGTCTAGTTGCCCTGGTTTTGGCGAAGTAAAGGGATGGTGCATGGCATGGAAGTTACCGGATTCTTCATCTAATTCCAGTAATGGAAAATCGACAACCCATAAAGGAGCAAACTCATTTGGATTCCTGAGGTTAAGTCTTTCCGCCATTTCCATTCTCAAGGCACTTAGTTGTGGTCTTGTTTCTTTTATGCTGCCAGAAAGGATGCAAAGTAAATCACCTGGTTTCGCCGAAGCTCTTTGTGCCCAGGCCGATAAGTCTTCTTGGGTATAAAATTTGTCCACGGATGATTTTAAGGAACCATCTTCGTTATATTTTACATATACCATTCCTTTTGCCCCAACTTGTGGTCGTCTAACCCAATCTACAAGTTTGTCAATTTCTTTACGGGTGTAGTTTGCGCCACCAGGAACTGCAATACCAACCACAATTTCGGCAGAATTGAAGATACCAAAATCGCGGTGATTGGCAATGTCGGTTAATTCGGCGAATTCCATCCCAAACCGGATGTCTGGTTTATCATTGCCATATCTCTTCATCGCTTCGTCATAAGTTAGGCGAGGAAAAACTCCCACGTCCTTTCCATTTATTTCCTTTAAAAGGTGTCTGGTAAGGCCTTCGAAAGTATCGAGGATGTCTTCCTGTTCTACAAATGCCATTTCACAGTCTATTTGCGTGAATTCTGGCTGTCTATCTGCTCTCAGGTCTTCATCCCTAAAGCACTTTACAATTTGAAAGTACTTGTCTAGTCCTCCAACCATTAGAAGTTGCTTAAACGTCTGAGGAGATTGTGGTAAGGCATAAAATTGCCCCTCATTCATTCTACTTGGAACAACAAAATCTCTGGCACCTTCTGGTGTCGATTTTATAAGATAAGGAGTCTCAACTTCGATAAACCCTTGTTGGCTCAGGTATTTACGAACCTCCATGCTAACCTTACTTCGAAAAATTAAATTGTTTTTTACAGGAGTACGTCTTATATCCAGATATCGGTATTTCATTCGAAGGTCATCTCCTCCATCCGTGTTATCTTCCAAGGTAAATGGTGGCACTAAAGAGGGGTTTAGGAGCTCTAAACTATGTACCAGAATTTCAATATCTCCAGTAGGTATATTGGTGTTTTTTGAAGATCTTTCAATAACGGTCCCTTTCACCTGAATAACAAACTCTCTTCCCAGGTTTCTTGCTCTTTCCAGTAACGATTTATCCGTGCGTTCTTCGTCAAAAACTAATTGGGTTATCCCATACCGATCCCTCAGATCTATCCAAACAACAAATCCTTTGTCACGGGTCTTATGAACCCATCCTGATAAGGTTACTTCACTATTCCTATCCGAACTTCTAAGTTCACCGCAAGTATGACTTCTAAACATTTTTCTATTCCCTTAATTAATCGGCGCAAATGTAAGAAGATATGCTATTATATTAAGGAATCCCTTCTACTTTTTGATGTGGCTGGGAGGAAGTTAGGGGTGTAGTCTAAAAAGAAAACCTCCATTTTTTATCTGGAGGTTTTCAATCTTTCTTTAAAAGTTAGGCGGCAATATCCAGTTTCTTCTTTTCTGGAAGCCTAACTTTCTTCTTACCCTTAATTCTAATTTTTATACGATAGACTATATTAAACATTACGGGGACGATGATTAGAGTAAGAAAGGTGGCTACAATAAGTCCAAAAATCACAGTCCATGCCAAGGGTCCCCAGAAAATTACATTATCTCCTCCTATATATAATTTAGGGTTAAACTCGGAAAATAAAGAGAAAAAGTCTATGTTTAGACCAATTGCAAGCGGAATAAGACCTAAAACTGTTGTAATTGCGGTAAGTAAAACCGGACGCAACCTTGCCTTTCCACTCCTAACAATAACCTCCGTAACCTGCTCTAGATTCAAGAGGTCCTTCTCATTTAGCCCTAATTCCAACTTTTTCCTGTCAATTAGTATTTGAGTATAGTCCAATAGAACTACTCCGTTATTAACAACGATACCCGCTAAGGAGATAATACCCATCATGGTCATCATTATGACGAAAGGCCATCCTGTTATCATCAGGCCACCAAAAACTCCAATAAAACTTAGGAAAATGGCTGTCATAATAATCGCCGGTTTTGAGATACCTCCAAACTGGAAGATAAGAATTAACATAATTAGTCCTAATCCAGAAAAGAAGGCTCCCATTAAGAATTGCATTTGTTTATTCTGCTCTTCAATTTGACCGGTATAGTCAATTTTTACACCTTGTGGGAGCGTTGCAAACTCTTCCATTTCCTTTCTAATTTCGGCAACAATTGCTCCAGCATCTGTGAACCCGGGTTTTAAACCGGAATAGACCGTTACAACCCTCTTCGTATCCTTGTGTTTTATTGCACTAAAAGATGAGGTGTTCCGTTGGGAAGCGACTGCAGAAACGGGAACTTCTTTTATTTGTCCGGTAGAAGGATCCCGAAATATGATATTCTGATTAAAGAGAGCACTTTTGTTGTACCTTATATCCTCATTAAACCGGACATTGATGTCATAATCTTCCCCATCCAATTTATAAATACCTGCTTTATTGCCAAATAGGGATCTCCTTAGTTGTTGTCCTACTTGCCCTACACTAATGCCAAGTTGACCAGCTTTTTCCCTATCTACCACAACTTCCATACTTGGCTTACCCTTATTGACATCTATCTTTAATTCTTCTATTCCAGCAATATTTTTGGTATTGAGGTAGTTCTTCATGCTTTCGGCAACATTGATCAGTTCGTCGTAATCATTTCCTTCTATTTCGATGTTAATAGGATATCCGGCCGGTGGTCCCAGAGCATCTTTTTCAACAGAAATGGCAAGTCCGGGATAGATTCCTTTTAATCCTTCCTGAATTTCCTTTCTAAGGGCTTCTGTGTCTTTACCTTCTCGGAATTTGTACTCTCTCATTGAGATGGTAATTTTACCTCTATGAGGCATTTCAGCCGCAGAACCTCCTTCGGTAAATGGGTTTTCGGCTCCCTTACCAACCTGAGAAACGCTAGATTCCACCAGGGCATTGGTTCCATTGACCATGTATTTAGAATCGTTCGCTATGGCATAGACCCGTTTTTCAATATCCTTAGTTATGCTATTCGTTTTTTCAATAGCTGTCCCTTGCGGATATTCTAAATAGACGTAGATCTCGTTCGGAATATTATCTGGAAAAAATTCCACTTTAGTCCTACCGCTTCCAAGGGACCACCCAAATGCCATAAAAGCGAAAACAAGTAAGAAGAGGGTTGATCCAAAAAATAAAAAGACATTTCTACCTCTAAGTGCAAAACGCAATTGATTTTCGTACCAATTTTCAAAACGAGACAGATAGCTTCTTTGAAATTTAAGTGCCGCTTTTTTCAGGCCGTACTTATAAACCCAGAATAAGATTCCTGTTACGATCATTAAGGTACCCAAACCTCTCATTTCACCTCCAAAGACAAAAATGAAAAGACCTATTCCGCCAAGAATAATACTTAATCGTATTAATTGTTTTATCGTCAGTTCTTTGTCGCCTACTTCCATAAAGCTAGAAACCAGCATGGAATTCATAAATATTGCAACAAAAAGCGATGAGCCCAAAACAACAGACAAGGTTATAGGGAAGAAAATCATAAATTCCCCCATTATCCCGGGCCACATTCCAAGGGGAACAAAGGCTGCCACTGTTGTAGCGGTTGAAATTATAATGGGGAAGGCTATTTCACCAATACCTTTTTTTGTGGCTTCAATTCGGGAATATCCTTCTTCTTCCATCAAACGATATACATTCTCTACCACCACAACTCCATTGTCTACCAACATACCTAGTCCCATAATCAGTCCAAAGAGGATCATCGTATTTAGGGTATAACCTAGTGCAGATAAGATCATAAAAGAAATGAACATGGACATTGGGATAGCGAATCCAACAAATAATGCATTCCTAAAGCCCAAGAAGAACATTAACACGGTAACAACCAGGATAATACCAAAGATGATATTATTTACCAGATCGTCCACCTGGTTTAGGGTTTTACTGGAGGAATCGTTTGCAATAGTCACATGAAGGTCTGCCGGGAAATAGTCTTCCAGGGATCTATCCACTATTTCTCTGATTTTATCCGCAGCGGTAATGGCATTCTTTCCAGCTCTCTTTTTTATATCTAACATTACCACGCTACTTCCCTGTTCCCTTGCATAGGTCGTCTTATCTTCCTCTTTAAAGGAAATGGTGGCAATATCATTGAGATAAACCGCATCGTTTTTTTCGGACTTAACTACAAAATCGTTTAATTCTCGTGGATTCTCTACCTCACCTATAATTCTTATAGTCCTTCTTTGTTCCCCGGTCTTTAAATTTCCCGCAGACATAGTCATATTACCATTTGAAATAGCTTGTATAACATCATCGAAGCTTACTTTAGAAGCCATCATTCTATATATATCTACTGCTACTTCTACTTCTTTATCTTGAGCTCCTCGTATGTCTACCCCTTTTATTTCGGGTAAATCTTCGATTTCGTCTTCTAGATATTCTCCAAATTCTTTCAGTTTATCCGTTGGATAATCCCCTGTAAGATTTACATTCATGATTGGAAATGACTCCGAAATATTGAGATCAAAGACATCTGGTTCTACTTTAGCCCCATTAAATATTGGCCAATCCTCCCCTGCTTTTTCACCGTCTACTTCATCTTTAACTTTGAGTTTAGCACTTTCCACAGTAATATCCTCATCAAACTCAACAACAATCATGGAGTAATCCTCTTGGGAAGTGGAAGTGATTTCAACAAGATTACTGACGTTTTTTAATCTATCCTCCAGAGGATCCGTTATTAATCTTTCTATATCCTCTGCTGTATTTCCAGGATATATAGTACTTATGTATATTTTCGTTTCCTTTACTTCTGGAAAATCCTCTCGAGGCATCGAAAAATAGGAGGAAAGACCTATGATGAAGAAAATTCCTATCATAACATATATGACAGAAGGGTTATCTATTGCCCAGGAAGATAATCTGAATTCTTTATTAGCATTTTTTTGTTGCTTGTCCATGTGATTATAATATTTTGACTTCCTGATTTTCTTTTACGTTTCTTGCTCCTTCTTTTATAATTTCATCACCAACCTCAATACCACCTACAACTTCTACCATGTTTCCTTGGGTTTGTCCTGTAAGAATAATTTGTTTTTTTACTGTAGTTGCAGAGGTGTTTTCTTTATTGATAATATAGACGTATTGTTCCCCATTCGCATTTTCGGATATCAAGCTTTGGGGGATGAGTATTGCCTTGTTATTGCTGTAGTCGTTAATCTGAACTCTTGCGGTAAGATTAGGCTTAATATCTCCATTTTCATTGGGAATAGCAATTTCTATTTCAAACGATCTGTTAGCTGGTTTGATGAAATTACCTGTTTGTCTGACTTTAGAGACAATGGTATCTCTGAGAACAG
Organism: uncultured Eudoraea sp.; assembly: GCA_964636005.1. Lineage (GTDB taxonomy): Bacteria > Bacteroidota > Bacteroidia > Flavobacteriales > Flavobacteriaceae > Eudoraea. Next base: position 9,343 of record CAZWPZ010000230.1, on the reverse strand, counting down.
GGAAGTATACTTTTACATCCTTACCAACAGTTACACCTTTGATATAATTCTCTGGGACATCTACAGAAATATACATTTTGGAGAGATTGATAATCCGAAAAACGGCCAATCCATTTCCGGGAGATACAACCGTACCCTGCTCCTGAATCACATCGTCAATAATTCCAGTAAAAGGAGCCCTTATATTAGATTTAGCTAACTGACTTTCTGCCTGTGCAACAGAACTCTGAATCGCTTCATAGTTTGTTTTTGCCTGAAGAAATTGTATTTCCGAACCAATTTTTTGATCCCACAGTCTTTTTTGTCTTTCATAAGTGGTCTTAGCCAATGCTTCCTGTGTTTTTAACTGAGACAACTGACTACTCATTCCACCGTCGTCTATGGTGGCAAGTAATTCTCCTTTTTTAACACGTTGGCCTTCCTTGACATAGACTTTCTCCAGGGTTCCGTTCATTTCTGGGTAGATCAACACATTTTGCTTGGTCATTACATTTCCCTGTAATTCCAGAAAGTGATTAAATTCTTGTTCTTCGGCCTGTAAGGTCGTAACAAGGGCTAGTTTGGCATCTAAACTTCTCGCCCGTAAAACAGAGTCGAGTTGCCTAATCTCTTTTGTCAATTGTCGGTGTTGTTCAGATAATTCGTCTTTTTTGCTTTTAACTTGTTCTATCGTGCCATCAGCAATCAAGGAATTTACTGTGCTTTCTGTTTCACTGCCACAAGCGGCCAATAGTAGTAAAAAGAAGCTGCTTATATATATTTTTCTCATTTGGATTGTTTTGTTGGTGTTTAATTATTTAGCACTGTTTCGAGTGCTGTTTTATTGTTGATGACTTTTACCATAGAGTTGAGATAGTCGTCCTGTGCAGTATATAGCTGAATTTGCGCCTGACGAAGCTCAAAACTTGTGGCAAGACCTTCGAAATATTTTGTTTCATTTTTCTTTTCAATTCTCTCTGCTAAGTTGAGATTGCTTTTTGCAGTCTCATAGTCCTCTATGGAAAAGATATAATCGCTTTTTGCACGTTCCAGTTGAAGACGTACTTGCTCTTCTGTTTCTGTAAGTTGTGTCTTTGCCTGTTCATATGCGATTTTAGCTCTTTGTGTTGAAGCACTTCTGTTTAGGGAGCTGAAGATGGGTATTTTTAAGTCGATCCCTAAGGTAGAAGCTGCAAACCAATCTTGTCCGTCGTCAAAAAAGGAGAAGGTGTTACTAAAACTAGAAGCACCGTAGTTTACAAAGGCATTCAGCGTAGGTAAGAACTTACTCTTTGCCAGTTTTAATTCGTAATAGCGCTGCTCATTAAGATTAGATACAATTTTGTAGTCCACATTATTTTCCATAGAAAACTCCGAATTGATAAGATCAAAATCTATTTGTTTTAGAGTCAGATCATCAAGATCTTCCAATAATATGGTTTTATACTCGATTGGAAGTCCCATAACCAGATTCAGGGTTTGTAGGGTGATATCTTCAAATCGCACCGCATTTTTAAGTGCATTTTCTATGGAAGCTAGCGTTATTTGTAGTTGTTCAACACTCTCTTCATCTCCAAGCCCGTTTTCGAATAACTTCTCTGTTTCGTATAGATTTTTTTCCAAGGCAGCCTTGTTGTTTTCTAAAATGGAAACGGTTTCGTTTGCCAATAGCACATTGCCATAGGCTTCAATGACAGACTGCCTCACTTCCAAATCGGTTTTCTCTTTAAAGTTTTCGCTATACCTTAGAAAAGCCTCCGTAGCCTGTACTCCAACAATGTAGGAGCCATCAAAAATCTTTTGCCGAAGTGTAGCAAAGGCGTTAACCTGATTTTGCTGTCCGAACACTACAGGGATGAAGGTTCCAGGAGGGCCACCAGTTATTTCACTTGGGATAAGTGTTACAGGCTGCTTTAATTGATTTTGGTATCCTACGGAACCATCAATTTGTGGTAGTCCTGTAGCGATAACTTCCCATTTTTGTTTTTGGGCATCTAAAATTTCTCTATCTGCGTTGATTGCACTGTAGTTGTTTTCTAGAGCGTAGGCTATGGCCTGATCGAGTGTAAAGCTGCTCGTTTCTTCTTGTGCAAGAGCTACTTTTAATGGAAATAATAGAATAAAGACTATAATTATAATTCTCATTTATTCTTGATTTGAATTGATTATTTGGTTTAACATCTTTCTTCCTTTAGGAGTAACAATCCCTCTAAGGTGGTACTCTAAATAGTTGTCCATTAGTTCTAATACCGGAAATTCTTTTTCGGGGAAAAGACGGTGATCCTTTAGACTTGTGACTCCTGAAAAGTAAATTTTTGCAACAAAACCAATATTTAAATTTTCTCGGTAAATTTTCTGTTTAACTCCCTTTTCAACATTGCGTAATACACATTCATACATTATTTGATATTGCTTTTTATGTAGGGTGTTGTATATTTTCGGGTAGTATTTCTGAAGTTGGTATTGAGGAGATGTCTTTTCATTATTAAGATGCTCCATCAGCATTCTTTTAATTTCATAAAGCTCCAAAATGGGATTTTTATTCAGGGCACATATATCTTCAATCCCACAGGAAACGGTGTTAAAAACATGCATGGTTGCAGCTTCTACTAATTTGGTTTTATTCTCGTAATGCGTGTAGAGGGTTTTTTTGGAAACACCCAACTCTTTGGCGATATCGTCCATGGTGACGCTCTTAAAACCCAAATTGAGAAATAGTTCTGAAGCCGTTACAAGTATTTGTTGTTTCATAATTTAGGCAGCAAATATAGGTTAGGAAACTTTAAATACCGTAAAAGTTTCCAAAGTTTTACAATTATTTAACATGGCCTGTCTGCCCATTTAATTTTTTAACAAGACGATGAAATATTCATTTGGTTACTATCATTTAGCTTATTTTTGAAAAAAAACCAATAATGTACGATTTGTCGTTCTTCAGGAACACGTTTAATGATTACCTTAAAAGTTCCCTACGTTCTAAGGAGCCATTAAATCTATACGAACCCATTACCTATATTATGGAGTTGGGAGGGAAGCGATTGCGACCTGTCTTAACCCTTATGGCCACACATGCATTTGACGGAAATTATAAAGATGCCTTGAATGCGTCTTTGGCAATAGAGGTTTTCCATAACTTTTCCTTAGTTCATGATGATATTATGGATGAGGCACCTCTAAGAAGAGGGGCACCTACAGTACATAAAAAGTGGGACATTAATGCCGGGATTTTATCAGGTGATGTAATGTTAATCAATGCCTACCAGTATTTTGAGAGCTATGAAAATGCTACTTTTAAGGACTTGGTTGCATTGTTTAGTAAGACAGCTATTGAGGTATGTGAAGGGCAACAATACGATATGGATTTTGAAGAAAGAGATGATGTTACGGAAGAGGAATACATAAAGATGATAACCTATAAAACAGCGGTTCTTATTGCAGCAGCAATAAAAATGGGAGCCTTGATCGCAGGAGCACCTAAAAAGTCTCAAGAATTAATATATGATTTTGGCCTTAATTTGGGTATTGCATTTCAGCTTCAAGACGACTATCTGGATGCCTTTGGAGATCCTGAAGATTTTGGGAAACAGGTAGGAGGAGATATCATTGAAAATAAAAAGACATTTCTCTATTTACAGTCCATAAAAAAGGGGTCTGAAGAACAGGTAGCCGACTTGATGGATCTGTTTTCTATCAAACCCTCAGAACCTTCAAGTAAAATAAAAACGGTAAAGGAGATTTATGTGAAATGCGGGGCCGCGGAGGCAACAAAGAACGCAATTGAAAAGTATACACATTTAGCATTCGATTCACTCGAATTATTAGAAATTACGGCAGAAAAGGCAGCAACTCTAAAGGCGTTTGGCCAAATGCTTATGCAAAGACAAGTTTAAAAAATCCTTCTCAACAAGGCCTTAATAAAATAAGTTTTGGGGCAGCTCGATATAACCTTTACATCTTCTAATAGACTGGTTTCTTCATCCAGGAATTTTAGAAGTAGTTGCGGTTTACATTTTTTAAACAAGGAGTTAAAAATTCTACTTCCGACGGAGTTTTGTTTATATAAGATATCCAGAAGCAATAAATCATAAAACCAAAATTTGTTTTTACGACTAAATGTATTTAGAGGTAGGTCTTTTTTCATAAAGGAGCTTAATTCCTTTACTTTTTTCTGGGTATTCATAAAAGTATACCCGGTACTGGCCTTAGCCCATCCACCAGCTAAACCTATATTCATAATTTGTTCCTTATCACATGATGAAAAACTGAAGCATGTCATGGGGATATTTCCCTTTTCTTTTTCCAAGATTTCATAAGAAGTACAATGGAGGTTTTTAGAAATATAGAGCTCTATTTCTTTCTCATATTCAGCAACCTTTAAGACGTCTGGTGAAAAAAGAGTATATTCTACAAGCCCTTCTTTTTCACTGAATGGAAGTACATACATAAATCGGGTATTTCCATTTTGTGCTATGGAAAAGTCCATAAAAGTTGGGGAATGCGAATTGAATATTGGTTCTTCACTTTTTATAAACCAACCAACAAAGTGTTGTTGAACCAGAGGATATTTGGTTTGTTGTTTTACTAAATCGATATCAAATACGCTATTAAACACCTTGTTTCCAGTGTAAGTCACGGTATCTGTTTTTACCGTTACATTCTCTTTATTTTGAGTCGTGCTGAGTACGGAGTGTTGTCTAAAAGATACATTGGGTAAAGCCTCTATTTTGTTGAACATGTAGGAATAGAAGTCTAAACCTCGAATCATTTTATAGCTATAGGGAGCGATTGGACTATCCAATTGAAAAGTGTCCCCCGCATAATGAATTCTGTTCCATTCGTTAAAAAGTATATGGTCAAACTTGCCAGTTCCTTTTTCCCAGTAACACCAAGTTCTGTCGTTTTTATCCTTGCGATCTTTATCGAGGATAAGAACTTGCTTAGTTTTAAAAAAAGGATCGGTGCCGAAAGTTTCTGCCAGCATAAGACCTGCAGCTCCGGCACCAATTATTATGTAGTCGTATTTTGTTGTCACAGGAAGCAAATGTCAAATGTACAAATTAGATTAAAGCAACACGTACTAGTTTAATCTGTACCGCAATCCCAAAAAAGCCCTTATGCCCTGATTAGGAGCATAGACATAGGAAGGATCAAAAGTTAAGGCATACGGATTATCTGGTGTTGGAACTACATTGCCGTTATTGTCGAATACTACATTTTTGTCAAAAGGATCTTCGGGTCTTGCAATAATAAACGGATTTCCATTGTTAGGCGTCCAGTTTAAAAGATTTTTTACACCACCATAAAACTCAAATTTATCTACTCCTGAATGTGTAAATTGTATGTTTTGAATGCTCCAAAGGGGAGAAAACTCTTGTCTGGGATCTAGTTCCCCGAGAAGGGGAAGGCGCATTGGGCCGTATAGGTTACCAGTATAATCCACGGTAAGGTTAAGGCTTCTTATAAGGTAAGAAATGCTCCATGTAGCCGAATAACCTTCAGTAAGTATTTGTCTCTGTGTAACACCATCAATAGTATTGGTTACGTCCATTAGGGTCCCGCCAAGAATCATTTTTAAACCGTTGGCAAACGCCAAATCAAGATTTAGGCTTACCCCTTTGGAAATAGCATTACCATCTAGGTTTCGATAAATAATTTGGTTAGGGTTGGTGTCGTAATCTGGAAGGATGGCATTGGTAAAGTAGGTATAAAAGGCAGAAGCGTCTAAGGCAATAAAGTTCCCACCGTCGCTATATATTTTTTTAAGGTAGTTTAAATTGAAATTAAAAGATTGTTCTGGTTCCAGATCTTCTGCAATAATTACATCTCGTGCTCCTGTCAATGCAGCATGATCTTCCGTGAATAAGTTAACTACACGAAAGCCGGTACCCGCATTAAAGCGTAGAATATCGTTGTCATTAAACTTCCACCTGTAGGCCAATCTGGGTGTGAATATGGAACCATGTCTCCTATCATAATCGTACCGTAAACCAGTCAATAAGGAGTGCTTATTTGAGAATACCCATTCATCTTGAATGAAAACGCCTGGAATCCATACTTCATCTGCAAAATTCCTGTCAACAGCAGAGGTGGCAGTGGTATTATCATCATAGTATGTATAACGCATGGCGGTTCCTACAAGAAGGTCGTGTTTTCCCAAATTTTTGTCCCAAGTAAGTTGACCAAACCCTATTCTTTGATCCGCTAAATAAGGTACATCCCCGTAAACAGAATTTTGATTATGACTATTGTAGGAAACGGATAGCAAGAAATTCTCTTCTAAAGGGAGTTGATATTTACCAATAACCTCCCATCTTCTTGTGTAAATACTTTCACCATAAATATCATCTGTTCCCCTAAATTCTGGAGTCCATTGCATTTCACCTCCCCATCTGTCTTCGTAGTAAAATCTTCCTGCAAAGGAGAGGAGTTTGTTACTGGGTCTGATAAAGCTCCACTTCTGAAAAATAGAGACTCTATCCTGAATGGTGAGATCTGTAAAATTATCTCCATTATTATCTATGGGATTGTCGTATCTAAAATAATTTAGTCCTAGCAGCAGGTTAGTCTTATCACTAACATTGATATGAGAACCAACATCCAAATTGTATTCTCCCCAACCACTTAAAAAACTATCCAGGGTTAAGCTAGGTGCCTCCAATGAGTTTTTGGTAATTATATTAATAGTACCTCCAACTGCTTCACTCCCGTACAAAGAAGAAGCTGGCCCTTTTATTATTTCTATTTGCTCGATAAGGGAATTGGGAATGCCAGAAAGACCGTAAACCGTTCCCAATCCACTTACAATAGGCATTCCATCAATTAAAACCAGCGTATACGGTCCTTCCAGGCCATTAATATGTATATCTCCGGTATTACAGACATTACAATTTATCTGCGGTCTAACCCCATTTACATTTTGTAATGCCTCAAAAATGCTTGGTGTTGGATTCTTTTTAAAAAAAGTTGGCTTATATACTTCCACCGGAACGGGACTTTCTAACCTTCTAATTGGCTTTAGTGTACCAGTGACCACAGTTTCATCTAATTGCTCCGTAGTAGGGATAAGAGAGATCTCGATTTTTTGGATTTTTCCCTCTCTGATTTCTATTTCCTGGATATAATTTAAATAACCTATGGAAGTGACTCTTAATTTATAGGAATCGGGAGGAATGTTAAGTAGAGCAAATCGGCCATATTCATCTGAACTGGTACCTGTAACACCGGGTAATAATTGAATATTGGCAAAAGGCACAGGGATTCCATTCTCCTTAACTATTCCTTCTATACCTCCGCTTTGTCCGTGAATTACGGCAAATGCCCCGATAAAAACGAGAATAAAAGTTAGTAAATTCTTGTTCATGCACATCCAAGTCCGTTTGACTAAATATAAATTTAGACAAATCTAAAATTTTATTTTTATAAATAAAAATGTATTTTTGTCAAAACTGTTTTTATGACTTTTTCGGAGGAAAACTATATCAAGGCTATTTTTCATTTGGGAGTCGACGGTATTAAGGCGGTAAGCACCAATGCCGTTGCTGAGCAGATGTCTACAAAACCTTCTTCTGTAACAGATATGATGAAGAAACTTGCCGAAAAAGGTTTGGTGAATTACAAAAAATACCGAGGAGTATCCTTAACAGAAAGAGGAAGGAAGATGGCCTTATCCATAGTTCGCAAACATCGATTATGGGAAGTTTTCTTGGTGGAGAAATTAGACTTCAATTGGGATGAGGTACATGAAATTGCAGAACAATTAGAGCATGTAAGTAGTGAAAAGTTAATAGACAAACTGGATGCCCTTTTAGGTTTTCCAGATTATGATCCACATGGGGACCCAATTCCTGGGAAAAATGGACAAATTAAAAAAAGAGAGAAGGAATTACTTAGTCAGATGGAAGTTAATTCCTCTAGTATCTGTGTAGGAGTAAAAGATTCGTCCGTTGCTTTTTTACGCTTTTTAGATAAGAATAAAATCTCACTAGGGAATAACATAAGGGTATTAGAAATTGAAGAATTTGATAATTCTCTTCATGTATTAATCGAAGACAGGCCACTACACCTGTCTCAGATGATAGCATCTAATTTGTATGTAAAAAAAGTATAGACAGAATGGAAAATATAGTAACCTATTTTGAAAGCATAAACCCAGTTTTAGCGGCCTTATATGCCACTTTGTTTACCTGGTTTCTGACGGCTCTCGGAGCCTCACTAGTGTTCTTTTTTAAATCAATGAATAGGGCGGTCTTAGATGGCATGCTCGGTTTTACGGGGGGCGTAATGGTTGCAGCAAGTTTTTGGAGCCTTCTCGCTCCAGGGATTGAAATGAGTCCAGGTGAGGGGTTTGTGAAAGTAATCCCCGCCGCTATTGGATTTCTCTTAGGGGCTTGTTTTATATATGGACTTGATAAAATATTACCACATTTGCATATCAACTTTAAGGAAAGTGAGGGGATTAAAACACCCTGGCATCGAACAACCTTACTTACGTTGGCCATAACACTACACAATATCCCGGAAGGATTAGCTGTAGGGGTATTATTCGGAGGTGTTGCAGCAGGATTTGAGGGAGCGAATATTGGAGGTGCTGTAGCACTTGCACTTGGGATAGGACTTCAGAATTTTCCCGAAGGATTTGCTGTTGCCATGCCTTTGAGAAGACAAGGCTTGTCTAGATACAAAAGCTTTCTATATGGGCAGGCCTCTGCAATGGTGGAGCCTATAGCCGCCGTTCTTGGAGCATGGGCAGTATTGACCTTTCAGCCTATTCTTCCATATGCCTTATCTTTTGCTGCAGGAGCAATGATTTTTGTTGTTGTTGAAGAAGTAATACCGGAGACGCAACAGGACAAGTATACGGATATTGCTACTATGGGTTTTATCGGAGGTTTTATTATTATGATGACCTTGGATGTTGGACTTGGTTAAAGGAAAAATTCATTCGTAGAAAATATTAAATTCGTCTTTGAGTTGTTTATTATTGCTGTGATTTACACCATAAGTTTTCAGATAAGTTAGTTCCTAATATTACACGTGAGTGGAGTGGCTTTCACTATTTTCTATTAATATTTCCCCTTATTGGTATCCAAATACTTGCCTAGAATCCCTTGTAATTCCAAGTAAACCATTGCCATAGTAATTAGATCGAATTTAAGTATTATCTATGGCTTCCAAATCTTCATATGGGATAGTGTCTATTATATGTTGGAGTGCCTCTATCCTTGCATCTGTTTTTTTGTCTGCCTCAATAATTACCCACGGAGATTCTTTAAGATTGGTATTCTCGAACATTTTTAATTTAAAAGCAGTATAATCGTCCCATAATTCCTGTGCTTTCCTATCCACTTCGGTCATTTTCCATTTT
>CAZWPZ010000229.1:0-2005 GCA_964636005.1 uncultured Eudoraea sp. | reverse complement strand
CTGGAACTTCTGCATCTACACAGGCTTCTGATTGGATTAAAAATTTATTTGGTGCTTTGTTATGTGCATATTGCAGTTCTTCTGGAAACACTTCATAGGTACTTGCGTACCAGTGAATGGCTGTACCATCAAAATATTTTGAGGTTTCTTCATTTTTATACTGTGAATCTATCCATTCTTTTAAGTGTTCTCTGTTTTGGTCATATCCCAAAATTTTCAAGTCACCTTTTCCATCGGCTTCCAGTTTTGGACCTAAATGATTCTGAACAAAATTGGTCATTTCGTCTGGCGAATAGTGCATACTTTCCCAGTTATTTCCGTTACCTAAAGGTTCATTTTCAACAGTAAACCCCCAGATATCAATACCTTCTGCTTTGTAGGCATCTGCATATTTTGAGAAAAATAACGCCCATGTATCATAATATTCTGGAAGTAGTTTGCCTCCAACCCAATGGTTATTGTCTTTCATCCAAGGTGCTGCTGTCCAAGGTGATCCAAAAATTTTAAACCCATCTGTAGAAGCTGCCATGGCTTCTTTTATGAACGGGATTAAATCGTCTTTATCTTCTTCAATCGAAAAATGTTCAAGGTCTTTATCGCCTTCAACAGGTGTATACGAATAATTGCTTACTGAAAAATCGCAGGAGTTCATATGCGTTCTTGTTAACGAATAGTGTGCGCCATCTTTACTGAAATAGGCATCGATTATCTTTTTTCGATTTTCTTTACTTAACTTATTCAATAGATATGCAGATGACTCAGTAAAAGCGCCTCCAAAACCAGTAATAGTTTGGAGTGTTTCTTCTGGCACAAGTTGAATAGCTGCTTTTGCCTCTGAACTTTTAAATTCGGTAAGTTTGGTAAGCTTATTTCCATTAGCCGAAGTTTCATATACTTCAACTGCTAATGTTTTATTTTCCTTATTACAACTTATCATAATCAAAGTGGCTATCAATACTATTGTGTTTCTTAACATCTTCATATCCATTGGTAATTATCTTATTTTTGGTTAGCATGCCATTCCTCTGATGTAGGAGGTACTTCAACATCTTTCATTAGTTCTTCTTTACTGCCGTTATATGTTTTGGTTATTGGATTTCCGTTTCTTGTAAATCCTTTAAATGTCCCTTTATCTACTTCATCCCAAAGTGCATATTTTGCTTTGCCGTCTACTGTGAATAATCCAAAATGCTTTTCTGAATTTCCGGAATTATCGCCACCTTTCCATGGTTCATCAAATCCTTCAAAGTAAAAGCATGCCATTCCAGCTTCGTTTGTCCAGTCCCTCATGTGCTGATAGTAAAGGGCTTCTTTATACTCATCACATGCTTTTGATCCTGTGGTCCCATAATGACCTGATGAAAAGCTTGCCCATCCAGTTTCCCCAATATGGATTGGTTTGTTAACCCCAAGGCTTTCCATGTATTTCTTTACGTTTTCATATTGCATGATGGCATATTTCTTTGCTCTTAGCATGGAAGTTTCGATTTTTTCCATATCGGTTTTCCCTTCTAAACCTTCTGCTTTTAACCAAAAATCCGGCTGATAATGTGTGTCGTGCATCGGATAGGTGTGAACGGAAAGAAAATCTACGGCTTTAATTAGTTTGTTTAAATCTTCTACATGGTACTCTTCGCCACCACCGCCCCAAGAGGCAAAATTATCTGAGCTTGTTACCCATAAATCTTTGGATAGTTTTCCTTCTTTCTTTAGGTCTTGAAGGTAGTTTACCCACTTTAAGATTATCCATGGCTCTACATAGTAACTTGCTGCCCATTTAACCATAGCTTCGTTACCAACTGCAATTACCTTTACGATGTCTGGATATTGGTTTGCAAGTGCGACAGCTCTAGCTATCTCAGCTGGATTTTCTTCATTTTCTTCATTATGAATTGGTTCTCCATCTCCCGAAGAAAATGAATTTTTACAATCTACCCATGCGCCTAACATGACATACATTTCAAAATCAGGATCTTCTTTTTTCATATCGCTAATTACTTTTACC
>CAZWPZ010000228.1:0-2957 GCA_964636005.1 uncultured Eudoraea sp. | reverse complement strand
GGGGCAAAACTGCCGAGATTGTAGAAAACTATTTATCCAAGGGTAATGAAATCCTCTTAGAAGGGAAACTGGTACATCGATCCTTTGAAAATAAGGAAGGGGAGACAAAATATGTAACGGAGGTTAAGTGTAATGAGCTATTGATGCTCGGCAAATGATGGCTTAATACAATTAATTTTGGACAATAGGCAGTGGTACGTCAGTCTAGTCTGGACTGCTTGCCGCTGCACTGTCCGCCGTGATTTGTTGAACATCTCGATCGAAGAGATAAAGACCACCTTTGTCGTCTCCAATTAAATTAATCTTGTCAAGTATTGCCCTTGCCAAAGCTTCTTCTTCTATTTGTTCTGCAACATACCACTGCAAAAAATTATGGGTAGCATAATCTCTTTCTTCTAAAGCAACATGAACTAATTCCTTGATGCTTTTTGAAACAAAAATTTCATGCTCGTATAGATTTTGGAACATTTGCTTAAAGGATTTAAAATCTGCATTTGGTGCTTGTAGTGCTGAGATTTTAGCCTGGCCACCTCTTTCATTGACATACTTTATCAATTTAAGCATATGCATTCTTTCTTCATCGGAATGCTTGTACATAAATAAGGATATTCCTTCTAACCCTTTAACCTCGGCCCAAGATGCCATCGACAAATATACTTGTGAAGACTCGGCTTCGATTTTGATTTGATTATTCAGAGCTTTTTCTAAATTTTTCGTAAGCATAATTGTTTTTTTTCAAAGTTAAGAATTCTTAGAAAATTAGTTGGTCTCCCATATAGGAATTATCGGAGTATAAAAAGTAACTTACCTTGCCATTACAATAAGTGCTAAGCCAATTATATAAACAAGGAGCATAGTATTTAGTATTGTTGGAACACCCTTTGGAGCTCCCTTAAATTCCTTCCAAACAAAAATACCCCAAAGTGCAGCAACAACCGTTGCTCCTTGTCCAAGGCCATAGGAAATAGCCGGACCCGCCTTATCCGAGGCCAATATGCTAAAAGACATTCCAACACACCATATGGCACCTCCCAGAACTCCCATTAAATGATCCTTCCCCGAACCTTTAAAGTAAGAACGGAATGCTACAGCTTCTCCTTCAAATGGCTTTTTCATTAGAATAGTATTAAAAATAAAGTTGCTAAACAGTATTCCTAAGGCAAAAATTACCACTGCGGTGTAGGGACTTAACTTACCATCTTCTGGCTGTGTAAAATCCGGGAACATAGAATTGGCTACATATTTATAAAAGAATCCCATAAGCAATCCTGCTACAATTGCCAGGACCAAACCTTTTGCAGGTATTTTGTTCTGGCTAACAGAAAGCTTGCTATATGCAGAAGCATTTAATAACATAGCCACCACAATTAGTCCGACTCCAATAAACAACATGGTGGCATTCCCAACCGGGATATCTATATAGTTAACTACCACGCCGATAACCAAAGCTAAACCTATACCTACGGGAAAGGCAACGGACATTCCCGCAATAGTTATAGCAGCAACCAATAGGATATTTGCAAGATTAAAGAGAACTCCTCCCAAAAGGGCAGAGCCAATATTGCTGGTGCTTGCCTGACTGACATCTTGTAAAAAGGATCTGCCTTCTTCGCCAAAACTACCCGCTGTAAAAGCCAAAAGAACTGCAAATAATACTATTCCAAGAACATAATCCCAATAAAAAAGCTCAAACCTCCAGGATTTGCTGGTGAGCTTTTGGGTATTGGCCCAAGATCCCCAGGCGAGCATGGTGATGATACAAAATAGTACTGCGATAGTATAGGAGTCAATTACAAACATAGAAAGTTGGTTGGTTAGTGTATATCGTTAATAAAGGGTGCTGATTCTTGAGCACCCATCTTGGTTACAGATAGAGCAGCTGCTTTGTTTGCGAACGCAATGCTTTCTTTCCAGGTTTTGTTTTGCGAAAGACAAACGACCAATGCACCATTAAATACGTCTCCTGCAGCAGTGGTATCTACAGCATTTACCCTTTCTCCAGGAAGTAAGAATCGCTGTTTAGCGTTCATAAAAAAGGCACCCTTTTTCCCCATAGTTATGAGAACATTTTGTACCCCTCGCTCAAAGAATACCTCACAGGCTGCGACTGCACTTTCTTCGTTTTCTACTTCTATTCCTGTTAAAAGTTTCGTTTCCGTTTCATTTGGGGTTATAAGGTAAAGGTCTCTTAAAATATCAGACGAAAGCTTTTGTGCTGGTGCTGGGTTGATAACTAACTTTTGATTGTTTTTTCTACAATAGTCAACCAAAGAAGAAACTACTTCTATTGGGGTTTCTAGTTGTGTAAGGTAGATGGCATCTCCATCTGATTTTTTAAGTTGTTCTTCAAGATAATTTACAGAGAGTTTTAAATTAGCTCCGGATGCTACTACAATTTCATTTTCACCCTGCGCATTCACCGTAATTAGTGCTACCCCAGATGGTTCTCCTTTTAGCACCTGCGCCCCACTTATGTTTAAACCTTCTTTTTGGTATCCCTCAAGTGCTTTTTTTCCAAAGATATCATCTCCAACACAACAAATAAAATCAACATTTCCCTTAAGTCTCGATGCAGCAACGGCCTGATTGGCTCCTTTGCCTCCAGGGAACATAAAAAAATCGCCTCCTAAAATGGTTTCTCCAGGCAAAGGGAACCTCGGTGTTTTAACCACCATATCGGTATTAGAGCTCCCGACTACTACTATCTTGGTCATGTTAAACTACTTATTAACTGGGTTGGGGTTTTGTAAGGTATGGTAAAAATCTTTAAGTACTTTCTCTTTATCAAAATTCTCCCAAAGTTTTATTTTTCGCGAATTGTTAGGTCTTTCTACCCAACTATTATCAATCAATATTGGAGCAGGAATGGTTTTTATTTCGCCCCATGTCTTATCTTTTAGAATGGCAACAGCCACCATGTCAAATAGTGCCCTTGATGGTGGATCTCCATGGTAGTC
>CAZWPZ010000227.1:0-3046 GCA_964636005.1 uncultured Eudoraea sp. | reverse complement strand
AGTATTTGAAGGAGAGATTAAGATAAACCAAATAAAAAGAAAGTTTGAGGATTTGGTGAAGTACTTATATGCTGAGTATAGCTTTCCCAATGGAAGTTATCTTATGACAGGAACAGGAATTGTTCCTACATCCGAATTTACCTTAACAAAAGGCGATGTCATTACTATTACCATTGAAGGAATTGGATCCTTAATTAATGAGGTTTCCTAGTAGGTTTTTTAGATTCCCAAAGTCATTCAGCTCTCTACTATGAAAAACATATCGGACCTTCGGTTTTGCAGTGGTCCTGTGCGATTTCTTAAAAACTACTAGACTTTTGTAATAAAGAAATAAAAGGTTGCTTTTAACAAAGGCGCTATGTCTTCAGTCTCTGATTAATTATTTCTAAAGGAATATTTAAATATAGTTTGGTTGGTGGATGCAGTACCTTATCGGAATGAAAAAAGACTTCCACTTCTGAACTTTTGGCCTTGATAAGATAGTGCGATCCCACCCAGTAAGAATCTAGTACGGTTACCGCTAATCCAGAGTTATGAGACACCCTAAACTCATGTGCATAGACTATAATTCTTCTTTTGGTATTCGCATAAGACTTTAGTATTTCTATAGGGATCGAATTGGCTTCTCCTAAAAGGGAGGCTACATATAATTCTTGCGGATTATTGTAAAGCTCCATTGTGGGTTTATTGGCAACTATCCTGCGTTCTTTTAGGACCATTATCCTATCGGCAAAAGGAAGAATATCTTGATGATCGTGTGTGGCAGTGAGACAAGTTATTTGTTTCTCCTTTAAATAGGCGAATAAACTTCTTCTCAAGCTATTTTTCTTAAAATTGTCGATATGACTAAAGGGTTCATCAAGTAGTAATAGTTCGGGTTCTTGGGCTAAGGCTCTTGCCAAAGCAACCCGTTGTTGCTGACCAATACTGAGTTCCTTTACCTTTTTATCCCCAAAAGAAGACATTTCTATCATCTCTAACAATTCATTGGTCCTCCGTTCTAACGCCTTTTTATTGATTACGGAAAGAAATTCACTGACGTTCTCCTTAACCGTAGTCATCCCCATTAGGTCAAATCCCTGAGACATATATTTCATAAAGGGCTTTCCGGGTACAAGACTAAACAAGGGACCTTCTATTGGAATTCCGCTCCATTCTATACTTCCGGAATTTGGCTGAAGAATGCCGTAAATAAGTTGTAATAAAGTACTTTTTCCACAGCCACTTTCGCCCATAATGGCGAAATGCTCTCCTTTCTTTACAAGAAAACTGATTTCATCTAAGACTTGGTTTTCTTTATAAGAGAAGCAGACATCCGTTATTTTGAGCATGGTTAATTAATCCTTGAAGGTTTTATTAAGGAGCTTATTTGGCAATTCGGTATAGCCCATATTAAATAGGGTAAAACTAAATATATCCGAATATTGTTCAATCGTTTTACTAACCGGCGTGCCTGCTCCGTGTCCGGCATTTGTTTCTATTCTAATAAGAACAGGGTTATTTCCAGACTGTTTATCTTGCAATTCAGCTGCGAACTTGAAGCTATGTGCTGGAACCACCCTATCATCATGGTCTCCTGTTGTTATCAGAGTCGCAGGATATTGGATTTCTTCTTTTACATTATGTACAGGAGAATAACTTTTTAAATAAGCGAACATCTCCGGACTGTCTTCTGAAGTTCCATAGTCATAATGCCATCCTGCCCCTGAGGTAAAGGTATGGTAACGCAGCATATCTAAGACGCCAACTGCCGGTAGGGCAACTTTCATTAAATCAGGACGTTGTGTTAAAGTGGCTCCAACCAAAAGACCACCATTGGATCCTCCCCGAATAGCCAAATACTCTCTTGAGGTATAATTATTTGAAATTAGATACTCCGCTGCAGCGATAAAATCATCAAATACGTTTTGCTTTTTTGTTTTAATTCCCGCATTGTGCCATTTTTTACCATATTCTCCTCCACCTCTTAAGTTAGGAACTGCATATATTCCTCCCTGCTCTAGCCAAACTGCATTAACAATACTAAACGAAGGCGTAAGACTAACATTGAAACCACCGTAGCCATAAAGGATAGTGGGGTTCTTCCCATTAAAATTTAAACCTTTTTTATAGGTAATAATCATAGGAATTTTTGTCCCGTCTTTAGAACTATAAAATACTTGTTTAGACTCATATGCCAAGGGGTCAAAGTCGACTTCAGGACTCCAATAAGAAGTATAGGAACCTAGAAAAGGATCCAATTTAAAAGCAGAACTAGGGGTGTAGTAGTTCGTAAAATTAAAGTATATTTCTTTGTCATTCTTTTTACCTCTAAAACCACTTACACTACCTACTCCAGGTAAATCAATATTTCGGATGAGCTCACCATTATAATCATATTGCAGAACTTTTGAATTTGCATCTACCATGTATTCCGCAAAAAAGAAACCTGCCCCTTTACTCGGACTCAAAACATTTTCCGTTTCAGGAATAATATCTACCCAATTTTCTGAAGTAGCCTCCGAAGCATTTACCCTAACTATTTTCTGATTGGGGGCCTTATAGTTGGTTACCAAATACAGTTTATCTTCATCATTGTCTATTAAATAAGTATCCGATTCTTCATGGGCAAGAATGGAGACAAGGGGACTGTCCTCAACTCGCAAATCTTTTAAGAAAAGCTTATTGCCAGCTGTGGAGTTGGCAGCTGAGATTAAAAGATATCTATTATCTTCCGTAACAGAAGCCTGTACATAGCGATGTTTCTCCTCTTCTTTTGCGCCAAAAAATACAACATCTGCCGACTGAGGAGTCCCTAGCTTATGATAATATAACTTATGTTGATCCGTCTTCGCAGAAAGCTCACTACCATCAGGTTTGTCATAACTGGAGTAAAAAAAGCCCTTTTTGCCAAGCCAAGAAACACTGCTAAATTTCACATCCTTGATGGTGTCTTCATGTATTTTGCGTTCTTCGGTATCGATAACAATTATCTTTCGCCAATCACTTCCACCCTCTGATATAGAATAGGCTAATAAAGAGCCATCTTGTGTAAAACTGGCACCCA
>CAZWPZ010000226.1:0-1850 GCA_964636005.1 uncultured Eudoraea sp. | reverse complement strand
CATCGCTGGTAATTATTTGGTGCCCTACGGTTCCAAGTGGACTTTGGGGCTTATAAAGCACTACTACGGTTATCGCGAGTAGCAATATAGAAGGTATGAGGTGGTTCGACCTAATGAAGAGGTACGTCCATGTGTGTTTATAAAACTTTATATACAAATACAAAAGTGGAGCAATGGCAAATGCGAGCGCATTGGTGATCGGTTCAAAGCCATAGAACAAGTCACTATGCCCGGTGAGGTTAAAAATGGTATTGAGAATTATTGCCCCTATAATAAAAAATAGAGTAGACAGAATAGGACTTGGTTGTTCGTCTTTGGTTTTCTTTGTATTCAAATGTATTAGTGCAAATAGAAAGCAATTTCCTGCCCCCACAGCATTTACCAATAAAGATGCGTCCTTAAGTAAAGTTAAATCCATCCTACTCTTTAAAGTAGGACGATGTTCACCCAAAGTTTGTTACAACGAAACAAATAATTAGCAGTTTGTTATACTACTATTAGACCAATAAATACACTTTCGGTAGGAACCTGGTGCATTTCATACACATCTGATTTTAATGTATCGTCATTAATTTGATGGTTACTGTCGTACGCTTTCACCACACTTCAAATTTCTGCAAGTAGGGGCCGGAAGCGTAAAAGGATTAGACAAATTCTGTCAATATTTTTTACAGTCGATTTACCACTGAAATAACTAATACGTGTAACTAACTGATATAAAGATGTTTATGATTTTGGCATATTTCTGGTATTTCTCTAAACCGAAATAGATGGAAATCTATTATACAATAGGTTAATCCACGGTTTCTAATGCCCTTTTTTTATAAATAAATACTTGGTCTATGTTTCAACATTACTTTAAGATTGCCTGGAGGAACCTTCTCAGAAATAAGGGATTTTCGATTTTGAATATAGCGGGTCTCTCCATGGGATTGGCAATTACGGGTCTCATTGCACTATGGGTTTCCTTTGAACTTGGGGTAGAACAATTTCATGAAAAAAAAGAGCGTATTTATCAGGTGTACAACCAGTATCCGGTAGATGGGGAATTATGGACCTGGAATTCTACACCAAAGATTATGGCTCCCACCATAAAAAAAGATTTTGCTGAGGTAGAACGGATATCCAGGTATAATTACGACGATACTTTTTTGTTTTCTATAGATGAAAAACGGCTGAAAGCTACTGGTACAATAGTAGATCCTGACTTCCTATACATATTTAGTTTTCCGCTGATAAAGGGTAGTGCGGCATCTGCGCTGGATGGTGTTAATTCTATCGTTGTTACCGAATCTTTTGGGAGAGATTTGTTTGGTGATGAAGATCCTATGGGGAAAACAGTAAAATTAAATGATAAAGATGTTTTTATGGTTACGGGTGTTCTAAAAGACTTACCTAAGAATAGTTCTTTTGATCACCAGTTTTTACTTCCATGGAAGTATCTGGAGCAACAGTACGGGATTGATGAAGAATGGGGCAATAATTCCATAGCCACTTTTGTACTGCTCAAAGATAATGTAGACATCACTAGTTTTTCTAACAAAATAAGAGATCTTAGGCTGCACTACGATAAGGGAGACCCTGAAACGGTTACCTATCTATATCCTTTTTCCAGGGAGTATTTATATGGAAACTTCAAAGATGGCAAAGAAGATGGAGGCTATATTGATATCATACAATTATTCGGTATAATTGGATTGATTATTTTACTCATTGCCTGTATAAATTTTATGAATCTGAGCACAGCCCGTAGTGAGAAACGGGCTAAGGAAGTTGGTATTAAAAAAGTAGTTGGGGCAAATAGACGAGGCCTAATAATGCAATTTATTGGCGAATCCACCTTGCTTGCT
>CAZWPZ010000225.1:0-23268 GCA_964636005.1 uncultured Eudoraea sp. | reverse complement strand
GTTTCCGGAAAATCTAAAGACCCTGTTCCAATTATTGGGTACTTCGAAAAGATACCCTGAATTGATTTGGTGGAACGCACTGGTGTAACAAAGTGAAACGGATAATGTTTTAAATACTTGTGCCTATTTCTTTGAGATTCTTGAAGACACAAAATATCAGGATCTTGTTCTAATAGAAAGGTATTCAATCGGCTACGCTCTCCATTTGTTTTGGCCTTATCATTAAAATTCCCCGTATTATAAGTCATTACCATAAGTTCCTGGTCCTGATTTATATAAGTTCCCCTTGGAAAATGAATTAGAGAACCAAAAACCATATAAGTAACCCCTAGACATAGGAGAGAAAATACAAAACTGATACGTCTTCGAAGCACCCAGTAAAGAGCAAACACCAGATTAGCTACTACCAAAAAAGGTAATCCCAAGCTAAAAAAAGCTAACAGAGGAAGTGTGGAAACCGGGATATAGGGAGCCAAACATGTGAAGAGTAGAAGCATCCCTATAAGAGCGTTACCAAACAGTAACCATGTCTTTATGGAAAAAAGATGTTTCACAAACTATTCATCCTTCCCGGCTTTAAACAGAAAGTCTTTTTCCGTTTGAGACAAACTTTCATACCCAGATTTACTAATTTTATCTAAGATGGAGTCAATTTTACGCTGTTTGCTTTCCCTATCGTAATCCACTTTAGATTTTGCCTTATTACCAGCTTTTCGATAAACGGTTTTCAACGGAGCCTTCTTTTCCTTCTTCTTAAAAAATTCGGAAAAACTATCCCCAAGCCTACCAAAACTTTCGCCAATATCACGCCCGTTTGCAAGCTGACGTGCATAGACATATCCCAGGACCGCTCCTCCAAGATGGGCTAAGTGCCCACCGGCATTACCACTAGTTGGAATTTGAAGTAAATCAATCAAGACAAAAAACGCTCCAATATACCAAAGCTTAATGTTAAAAATAAAAAGGCGAACCTCCTGATTTGGAATATAGGTACATACAAATATTAAAACTGCCGTGACTCCAGCAGATGCACCAATAAGCGCTGTGTTAATAGCCAAGAAAGCTGGAAAAACATTATAGCTCAGTAGAAACACTAAACCACCCGCCATTACGCCAAGAAAATATACATTAGTAAATTTCTTGGGACCAAATAGATTTAAGAAAATCCTTCCTGTAAAATACAGCAGTATCATATTCCAGAACAGATGCCATATGCCTCCATGGAAAAAGGAATAGGTAATTAAGGACCAAGGTTGAAATATGAAGTCATTGAAATCCTTTGGCAGTTCGAACCATCGAACAAAAGTGTTAGACGACAAGCCCATAAGAAAGGTGAACAGAGCATTTACAATGAATACGAAGACGTTAATTGCAATAATCTTCTCTGCTATACTTAAGCGGGTATACTGATATTTTAAGTTCCCATTATTCATTTTAATCCCATCTATGGTTATTGAACTGATTTTTTTTCCAGTACCACATCATCAAGAATCCAAATAAGGCACCACCAACATGCGCGAAATGTGCAATCCCACTTCCAAAAATAGAATACCCTGTTACCCCTGAAAATAAGTCTAGGCCAATCAAAACGGGAATAAAATACTTGGCTTTGATCGGTACTGGCAGGAAAATAAGGAATAATTCGCTGTTGGGGTACGACATGCCAAAAGCCACCAAAATCCCATAAATGGCCCCAGAGGCCCCCACAGCAGGAGTATTATAAGCACTTAGGAAATTATCAATAGTACTTTTTGAAGCATAATTATACCAATCTGGACTGTATTGCCCTTGGGAAATAATATCCATAACTTGAACTTCGGTCATACCCGCACTCACCAGGGCTTCCATTCCCTGATTGAAATAGAATAAATTTACTCCCGTATGTATTAAGGCCGCACCCAAGCCTGCTGAAAAGTAAAAGAATAGAAACTTATTTTTACCCCACATGCGTTCTAAGGGTGTTCCAAATGCCCAGAGAGCATACATATTGAAGAGAATATGCGTAAACCCACCATGCATAAACATATGAGATACTATTTGCCACCATTCGAAGTTTTCATTTTTTGGAAACCAAAGTGAAAACCATTGGTACATCTGTTCTCCATAAATATTTGTTGCTATAAAAAACAACACATTTATTATTAATAGATGCTTTATGGCATCCGATAGTCTTCCCATTTATAAAAATTTATTGTCTATTTCTAAATCTGTTATTGTGATGTATATCACTTTATTAAACGGACTACGTTTAGATTCTTTACAGGCAAACAAAGAATTTACCAATGCTTGCTGAGAATCTTCGTCTAAAATGTCTCCGGTTTTAACAGCAAGCGATTTGCATAGTGCCTTTGATAAAATTTCTGATTCGGATAGGCCTTCTGATTGCGTTTCAGTCTGGTAATCCGATATTAATTGGTCCAGAACAGATCGTAAGTCACTTTCCTTGACAAAGGGGGGGATACCACTTATTTCGGCCACAGTATCTACTTTAAATTCGATAACAAATCCCAAGGCAATTAAACTTTCCTTAATTTCTTGGAGAATGCTAATCTCTGGCTTGGTAAAATCAATGGCAATAGGAAATAGTAATTGCTGGCTAATGGTTTTCTGTACATTAATTGTACTAAGAAACTTTTCATATAAAACACGTTGATGAGCTCTTCCCTGATCAATTATTAGCATTCCAGACTTTATGGTAGATACCAAGTACTTTCGCTTTAACTGAAAGGTTGGCACTACCGACCGTTCTGAATTTTCCAAACCCTTGAATATAGTACCACTAACGACATCGGATTCTAGTGTAATCGAACTGGCTATTTTATTCTCATCATCTTGTTCTAACTCTAAGAACATACCCTCCCATTTCCCCTTTGAAGGAGTAGAAAAATTCGTAGTTGTTCTAGGTCCCGAAGATTCTTTAAAAGGGTTAAAATTTCGATCTACACTAACTGCAGGAGGAACTCCCAGCTGATTAGTTCTACTATAAGGGATATCCAGATTAGGATCCTTATTAAAATCTAATACCGGGCTTACATTAAACTGACCCAAACTATGTTTTACGCTGGATTTTAGAATGGCGTAAATGCTGTGTTCGTCATCGAATTTTATTTCTGTTTTTGTGGGATGAATATTTATGTCAATAGATTCTGGATCTACCTCTAAAAAGATAAAATATCCAGGAAACGTTTCTGGTCTTAACAAACCTTCAAAGGCGTTGTTTACCGCATGGTGTAAATACGGACTCTTTACAAATCTATTATTGACAAAAAAGAACTGTTCTCCCCTACTCCTTTTAGCGTATTCGGGCTTGACTACAAATCCACTTAGTTTGACCAGTTGCGTTTCTTCCGCAATAGGAACCAATTTTTCATTGGTTTTCTGTCCGAATACCCGGACCAGTCTCTTTTTTAAGTTTGCAGGAGGTAAATTCAACAACTCGCTGCCATTGGAATAAAAGTAAAACTGCAGAGAAGGATGTGCTATCGCCACCCTGTGAAATTCGTCTATTATATGCCTATGTTCTACCTGCGTAGATTTTAAAAACTTTCTCCGTGCGGGAATATTAAAAAAAAGATTCTTAACAGCCACCGAAGTTCCTTTAGGTGTAACGCTGACTTCTTGCGTAACAACCTCTCCACCTTCTATTTTTATAAGCGTCCCGACCTCATCTTCTTCCTGTCTTGTTTGCATCTCCAGATGCGCAATTGCTGCAATGGAAGCCAAGGCCTCTCCTCTAAATCCCTTTGTATTCAAATGAAATAAATCCTCGGCACAACTAATTTTGGAAGTAGCATGGCGCTCAAAACTCATTCTGGCATCCGTATCACTCATTCCCTTGCCATTATCTACGACCTGAATAAGTGTTTTGCCTCCCTCTTTCACAATCAAAGTAATAGACGTAGCCTTGGCATCAATAGCATTTTCGAGCAACTCTTTTACTACAGAAGCTGGGCGCTGTACTACTTCTCCCGCCGCTATTTGGTTTGCCACATGATCGGGCAAAAGCTGAATTACATCTCCCATTACTTCGAATAAAAAATGCTTAGGTCGAAATCGATGATATAAAGAAAAATCAATATAAGAACAGCGGTTATTATTATCATTCTCAGGGTAAGATTTCGGTCGCCCGACCTTCTCATATCGGACATAGCACTACTAAACTTCCCCTTTAGGCCTCTTGGCGCGTCTATGGTCGTTCGAAACTTGTCTAATTTGGGCTGAATTTTAAAAGGACTCCCTTCTCCTTTATCGTCGTAATAACGTGGAGAATACTTGTACTTTCTATTCTTTTTCAGCTTTGTAAACCTTCCCATAAACTAATTTCAAAGTTACTTAAATTGAAAAAAATCGAGGGATATTACTTCCTAAAAATTGTTAACACTCTTGGGTCAGGAACCTAGGGTAAAAACAGTACTATTAAAAAGCTTAAAGGGATGCCATTTGAATTGCTGCTACGGCAGCCTCTGCTCCTTTATTTCCATGCTTTCCACCAGATCTGTCTCTTGCCTGTTGAAGTGTATTGTCCGTAAGTACGCAAAAAATCACTGGTGTATCCAGTTGAAGATTAAGATCCATTATTCCCTTAGCAGTTGCACTACAAACAAAATCAAAATGTTTGGTTTCACCCTGAATAACGCTCCCAATGGCTATGACGGCATCCACCTCATTATCCTGGATTAACTTTTTACAACCATAGGGAAGTTCAAAACTACCGGGAACGCGATATAGAATTATATTGGATTTCTCCACATTACAGTCTACAAGCGTATCGAATGCTCCATGATACAAGGCTTCCGTAATTTCCTTATTCCATTCAGAAACCACTATTCCAATTTTATAATCGCGAGCATCTGGCAAGGTGCTTTTATCGTAGAAAGACAAGTTTTTACCAGCAGTCGCCATATGACCTTAGTTTTTAGCCATCCCTATAAAAGCGTCGATGGTCTTTGCTTCTTCGGAATCAGGAAACTCTTCCTTAATTCGATTGAAGTAGTCCAGAGCCTTTTGCTTTTGACCTAATTCTAAAGAAGTTACGCCAGATTTGTATAAGTACCTTGGGGTGGTAAATCCATTTAAGTTGTGCTTAAAGGCAGCTTCATAATAAGAAAGTGCCTCTGCGGGTTGGTCTAACTGCATGAAAGCATCTCCAATACCTCCTTTAGCCAGCGCACCTAATATGGCGTCATCCGATGAAAAATTCTCTAAGTAGGAAATGGCTTCTTGATATTGTTTTAGATTCAAATACGCCATGCCTGCAGAATAGGTCGACAGATTAGCTGCCTTCGTTCCTTTGTACTCATCGATAATATCCAGGAATCCGTATTTCCCTTCGGCACCGTTTAACGAAAGATTAAAAAGAGAATCTTTTTCGGTAGTGCTGTTAAGAGCCTGGTCAAAATACTGCTGAGGATAGTACATCTCATTTGCTGCAATTTCTTCCTTCGGATTTTGTATAAATTGATAATAAGCCAGGTAACCTAAAACACCTACAGCTATTACCCCTATTATTCCTAAAATATAATTTTGATTCTTAGCTACCCATTGTTCCGATCTGGAGGCACTTTCATCTAAGCTACTAAAAACTTCAGCCGTTGCGCTATTCTGGATATCCTGCTCGGTCTCCTCGGCTTTGTTCTTTGGTTTGTAACCTCTTTTCTTATATGTTGCCATCTTGTTCTTTATTGGTCGCGCAAAAATAAAGTTTTTATCCAAAACCAAAAGCCAAATTATTCGTTATTTTTCGATAATTTGCGAGTTTCAGTAGTACCGCCAATTTAATTAGTGCATGTTTCTCCAAAATCTATCCCTAATCAATTACAAGAATTTTGATTCAAAGAGCTTTGACTTTGATTCCAAAATAAACTGCTTTGTCGGAGCAAATGGCATAGGAAAAACAAACATTCTGGATGCCGTATACCACTTGGCTTTTGGCAAAAGCTATTTTAACCCCATGGCAAGTCAGAATATTAAGCATGGGGAAGATTTTTTTATGATTGATGGAACCTTTGTCATAAAGGATCGTCCTGAAAAAATTGTATGCAGTTTTAAAAAAGGGGTGAAAAAAATAATAAAGAGAAATAACAAGGCATATGAGCGACTTTTAGATCATATTGGCCTGATACCCCTCGTAATAATTTCTCCCATAGACCGGGATTTAATTTTAGAGGGTAGCGATGTGCGTCGCAAATTTATGGATGGCGTAATTTCACAATCAGACAAGCAGTATCTCGATGCCTTAATTCGCTATAATAAAACGCTAATACAACGCAATTCCTTATTAAAATTTTTTGCGGCAAACCATACTTTTGACCAGGCGACCCTATCCGTTTACGATGAGCAGTTAGATACTTTTGGAACAGAGATACACGAAAAACGAGAACGCTTTATCACAGAATTCACTCCTATTTTTAAACAGCAATATGGGGCAATTTCTGGGGGCAAAGAAGAAGTAAACATAGTGTATGACAGTAAGTTAAGTACCAATAATTTAAAAGATCTCCTATCTAGCAGTATAGATAAAGATCGTGCAACACAGTACACTACCAATGGCATACACAAAGATGACCTACGATTTGAAATTAAAGAGTATCCTGTAAAAAAATTTGGAAGTCAGGGACAACAAAAATCATTCTTGATTGCATTAAAATTTGCACAATTTCAATTTTTAAAAAACCAAGCTGGCTCTTCTCCCATCTTGTTATTAGATGATATATTTGATAAATTAGATGAAGGAAGGGTAAAACACATTATTACCCTGGTTGAGGCAAAGAATTTTGGTCAAATTTTTATAAGTGACACCCATGCAGAACGTACAGAAGAGGTAGTAAAATCGATCCATCAATCTTATAAAATATTTAAATTATAACATGCGTATTTATTTGGTGATTTTGCTTTTTATGGTTGTTTCTTGTGGCAATAGCCCTAAGGTAGAAGCATTAGATTTGCTAAATGGGTATTGGGAAATTCGTGAAGTTACATTTCCCGATGGCCAACAGAAAGAATACAACATCAACCCCATCGTGGATTACTACTTTTACGAAGAAAACAAGGGCTATAAGAAGAAAGTAAAACCTAAAATGGACGGCACCTTTACCGATACGAATACATCTGAAGAATTTGTTATTACAGAAGATAAAGGAACCTATTGGATGGAATACAAGAATGAATTTTCAAAACGTGAAGACCAACTTATTTTATTGAATAATAAAGAGTTGCTATTAAGAAGTAATGAAGGAGTAGAATATTTATATATTAAATATGATGCTAATAAAACACACAGACCATGACAGAGAAAAAAGGGGAACAACCCTTAAGTGAAATCCTCCATACCTTTATTCAAAAGAACAATTTACAAGATGGAATAGATAAGGTTGCGGTAAATGAGGTATGGAAAAATAGCATGGGAAAGGGAATAATGAACTACACTACTGGCATCGAGTTAAGAAAAGATACGCTTTATGTTTCCCTTTCATCTTCCGTTTTGAGGGAAGAATTGAGTTTGGGAACATCCAAAATAATTGATATGCTTAACACCGAACTGGGAAAAGATTTAATTAAGAAGTTAGTTCTGAGATAAAGTCCATGAATTGGCTAAAAGTTTAGCCTGGACATACTAAAAAAGAGAACTAACTTCTTTTGGTACATCAATTTCGATTAAGGCATACAGCTCCAAAAAAGGAGAATAATGCCTAAAATATCTCTCTTCCCGAAAAATGAAAACTCCCTTCAATCAGGGCATTGGCATCACTGTCGGAACCATGAACAGCATTCTCACCAATATCCTTTGCAAATAATTTACGTATCGTTCCTTCCGCAGCCTCTTCTGGGTTTGTTGCCCCAATCAATGCTCTGAAATCTTCAACCGCGTTCTCCTTTTCTAAGATAGCAGATACAATTGGTCCTCTCGTCATAAAGGCAACCAATTCTCCAAAAAATGGTCGCTCACTATGAATGCTATAAAACTGCTCCGCGTCTCTTTTGCTTAATTGGGTATACTTCATCGCTACAATCTTAAAGCCGGCAGCGGTTATTTTTTCCAATATTGCTCCTATATGTCCATTTTCAACCGCATCGGGCTTAATCATGGTAAATGTTCTATTCGTTGTCATTCGTTAAAATTTTGCGCAAAAGTAAGGTTTCTTGACCCAAACCACAAGCCTAATACTGTTGTCTAATTTCTAAAGGAATTTTTCCTTGGTCTTCTACGATTTGAAATTGTACCTCTTGGGTAATAAAATTTATCTTAATTAGACCAAAACTCTCATTCTTTACTACATGTCCTATTCTGTAGGGATTAGCTTCTTTTGTAAAAGAACTATAGGCATGGGTTAAACCACTGCTGGTAAAATCGATCAAGGGATAGGCCAATCCGGGTAAATCTATTCTGGAGAACTCAGATATGTGCCTGTCGCCAGAAAGAATAAATACCCCTTTGGCCTGGGAAGTAATCAATAATTTTTTTAAACGGTCTACTTCATGAGGAAAGTTGCCCCAGCACTCGAACCCATGTTGATCGGACAAAAATTGAATACTACTAACAATAATATTAAAATCTGCCTTAGATTCATGAAGCTCCTTGGACAGCCATTTCCATTGCTTTTCTCCTAGTAACTCTCCTTCCCCATAGGGATTTGCCTGATAATTCTTATCTGAAATGGTATCTGGTGTCAATGGGGTTCTAAAAAAACGCGTATCTAGGACAAGTACTTTAACCGCACCGATATCACCACGGTAATAATAGGAATGGTAAATTCCTTCCTGAAATCTTCGCGGATGGTTCCTATCTACTCCTAAAAAATCCAAAAAAGCCTGTTGACTCTCATGTTTGGCTGCGAACTCCTTTCCACCATCATTGACACCGTAATCGTGATCGTCCCATGTTCCTGTAATTTGGGTTTTTCTCTTCAGTTTTTTATACCCTTTAACCTCATTTTGTTGCTTGTACATTTCTCTGGTCACAGTAATGTCTTCGGTATCTGCATATATGTTATCTCCGCCCCATATCCATAAAACAGGTTCACTTTTACGAATATCATCCCATAAATAATTTTCTATATCTACCTTGTTGCAAGAACCAAAAGCGATAGAAATTTCGGAACCTGGGACAGGTTCAGGAACGGCTGCTTTCTTAGAAGAGCATCCAAAAGTGAGCACGGTTAGTACAAGTGCTATAATGTATTTAATCATACAAATATCTTTTACCCAGTAAAAATAAGCTTTTTGCGTTTCGAAGACCAAATGTATTGGCTGGTCTATCTTCCCTGTTGAAGATCACAGGGAATAATTATTCTAAGAGCCTAACACCATAACGAATTAGTTGTATCTTTGCGCCCATGAATTCTGAGGACGTTAAAGTCATAAGGGCATTACTAACCAAGGAACAGAAAATAGTAATTATCCCTCATAAAAATCCGGATGGAGATGCCATAGGATCTTGTTTAGGTCTATGGCACTATTTTAAAAACAAAGGTTTAAATGCCAGCGTAATTGTTCCAAATGACTATCCTAAATTCCTCAAATGGATGCCTGGAACGGAGGATATTCTGAATTTTGAAAAACAAAACACGCAGGCAATGAGTTGCCTACAGGAAGCTACTATCTGTTTTACACTAGACTTCAATGATTTAAGTAGAGTCGGACAGCTCACTCCCTTCCTAGAAAAAAGTACTGCAGATTTTATTATGATAGACCATCATAGATCTCCAGACAACTACGCTAAGATTATGTATTCAGATCCGGAAATGAGTTCTACCTGTGAAATGGTCTACCACTTTATTAAAGAGCTAGATGGGGTAGATAAAATAAACGAAGAAATCGCAAATTGCCTTTATTCTGGTATCGTCACCGATACTGGCTCCTTTAAATTTGCGGCCACTACGAGTACGACACATAGAACTGCTGCCACCTTAATGGACAGAGGTGCAAACAATGCCTTAATTCAAAATGAAATTTTTGATACTAATTCGCCGGAGCGACTTAAACTTTTAGGTTGTGCTTTGAATAATATGGTGATTCTCAAGGAATTCCAAACGGCCTACACATCATTGAGTCAGGCAGAATTAGATGAACACAATTACAAGAAAGGGGATACAGAAGGATTTGTAAATTATGGGCTAACACTCGAAAATGTAAAATTTGCAGTTATTTTTATTGAAAACACGGAAGAAAACATCATCAAGATATCCTTCAGGTCACAAGGCGATTTTTCTGTAAATGAATTTGCCCGAGCACATTTTCAGGGTGGAGGCCATACGAATGCTGCTGGAGGAAAAAGCGACTCTGATCTGTCTTCTACTATTTCTACATTCAGGGAACTTTTAAATCAATATAAAGACGAATTAAAGCAATGAAAGGATTTCTGTACTTCGCCCTTATTTTCTTCCTGGTTTCCTGTGGCGGGCCAGAGCCCAGAAAACCAATTAAAAGCAACTCCGGGAGTTTTATTAAAGCGTCCGTTGAGAGAAATAAACGTTTATTAGCTGCGGAAGAGGCTCTTTTTCAGGAATTAATTGCCAAGGATAGCGCAAACAACTATTTAAGCACCGATTTTGGAGGGTATTACTATTATCAATCTAAGAAAGACAGTTTGGGATACACTCCAAAAGAAGACGATCTGGTAAAACTTACCTACAACATAAGAACACTTGCCAATGACACTATTTATTCTATGGAAGATATAGGCATTTTAAACTATAAAGTAGACAAACAAGAATTATTCCCCGGCTTGAGAGCTGGTGTTAAAATCCTGAAAGAAGAGGAAATGGCTACCTTCCTTTTGCCTTCTTCTCAAAGTTATGGCTATCATGGGGATAATAAGAAAATAGGACCAAACACCCCAATAATTACAACCGTTAAAATATTACAGATTACAAAAGCAGAAGATATAACAACAAAACAAAATTGAAACAATGAGAAAATCAAATATAATCGTAATACTGATAGTTTTAGTCTTTGCAAGCTGTACCTCAAGTAAGTTTAAAGACCTGGGAGACGGTATTTTTGCTGATATCAACACTACCAAAGGGGAAATTATAGTAAAGTTAGAAATGGAAAAAACACCAGTAACGGTGGCAAATTTTGTTTCTTTGGCCGAAGGAAATAATCCCTTTGTAAGCGAGCAATACAAGGAAAGAAAATATTTTGATGGCATAATTTTTCATAGAGTCATTAAAGATTTCATGATTCAGGGAGGAGATCCAACCGGAACAGGACAGGGAAACCCTGGGTATCGGTTTAAGGACGAATTCAATGATTCTTTAGTTCACGATAAGGCTGGAATTCTGTCTATGGCCAATTCTGGTCCCAAAACGAATGGAAGTCAATTTTTTATCACACATAAGGAAACCCCTTTCCTAAATGGCAGGCATACGGTTTTTGGTGAAGTAGTTAAAGGCTTGGATGTGGTTGATAGCATCGCAAACGTAAAAACATCACTGGAGCCTCATAGAAAAGATAAACCTCTGGAAGATGTGGTAATGAATTCTGTGTCTATTATCAGAAATGGCAAGGAGGCTAAAGATTTTGACGCGGTTCAAATAATGACGGATTATTTTGCTGAAGAAGAGGCAGTAGTTGCGGCAGAGCGGAAATTGCGAATGGATTTTGTAACGGAGATAACTGAACAAAAGGCGCAAGCAGAAGAGTTGCCTTCCGGATTAAGGGTATTTACTCTAAAAGAAGGAAGTGGCGAAAAACCCAAGGTCGGTCAGAAA
Source organism: uncultured Eudoraea sp. (assembly GCA_964636005.1). Lineage (GTDB taxonomy): Bacteria > Bacteroidota > Bacteroidia > Flavobacteriales > Flavobacteriaceae > Eudoraea. The sequence continues at coordinate 11,557 of CAZWPZ010000225.1, read as the reverse complement.
GTATTGGTTAAATATGCTGGATGGCTTACTAATGGTAACCTGTTTGACAGCAACTATGAAGAAGTAGCTACTAAATTTGGCAAATTTGATGCACGTAGAAAAGCAGGTAGAGGATATGAAGCAATACCCATGGATTACAGTCCAGATTCGCAGCTCATTGCTGGCTTTAGAGAAGGACTTTTACGTATGAAGGTCGGGGACAAAATAAGACTATTTATTCCCCCACATTTGGGCTATGGTGCCCAAGGTGGCGGACCAATACCTCCCAATGCAGAATTGGTCTTTGACCTAGAAATAGAGGGTATTTCCCAATAAAAAAATAGCCCGATTTATTATCGGGCTTTTTTTTAAGGTGTATTTTTTAAAATCTCCAAAAGGTATTTCCAAAACTTCTGAACAGAAGGTATGGACACACGTTCATCGGGTGAATGAGCGCCTTTAATGGTTGGACCAAAGCTGATCATATCCATATCCGGATAATGACGTCCTAGAATGCCACATTCTAAACCAGCATGGCAGGCTACCACTTTTGGTGTTTCTTCAAACAAACGAACATACTGTTCCTTTAAGATATTTAGTATTTCAGATTCTGGATTTGGCTGCCATCCGGGATACTCTCCGGAAAATTGGACGTCGCAATCAGCTAGTTCGAAAGCGCTTTTCAGTGAAAACGCTAAGTCCATTTTGGAGGTTTCTATAGAAGACCTGGTTAAACAAGCGACATGAATCTTACCCTCACCTACTTGTACCCGAGCAAGATTGTTAGAAGTAGCGACTAAATCTGGTATTGCTGTGCTCATAGAATAGACACCATTATGCGCCGTATAAAGAGCCTTTAACAAACCCTCCTGTACCGAAGGATCCATAACACTTTCGGGCGTAGAAACAGCCTCAAGAGTTAGCTGCATTTGCTTTTCTATAGAACCGAATTCCCCTTTAACTTCAGAGGCCCATTCTTCAAAGCTTCGCTCTAAGGTCTCTTTTTCTTTACCTTCTACAACTATTATTGCCACACTTTCTCTTGGAATTGCATTTCTCAGGCTCCCGCCCTCTATAGTGGATATTCCAACCTTGTAGGTGGAGGAACAACGATAGAGCAGTCGGTTCATTATTTTGTTGGCATTCCCAAAACCTTTATGGATATCCATACCACTATGACCTCCTTGCAAACCCTTGACGGTTACTCGATAGGAAGACTGTCCGTCCTTAACCTCAATTTCGTTATAAGTACGGGAGGCAGTTATGTCTATCCCACCGGCGCAACCAATGTCTATTTCGTCGTCCTCCTCTGTGTCCAGATTTAATAAAATTTCACCTTGCAAAATGCCCTCCTTAAGACCTTGGGCACCGGTCATACCTGTTTCTTCGTCAATGGTAAAAAGGGCTTCTAATGGTGGATGAATTATAGAATCCGACTCAAGAAGGCTCAAGATTGCTGCTACACCGATACCATTATCTGCACCCAAGGTGGTTCCTCTGGCCTTTACCCAACCATCTTCGACAAACATTTGTATTCCTTGTCGATCGAAATCGAAGTTTGTGTCCGCATTTTTTTGATGAACCATGTCCAAATGAGACTGTAGGGTAATCATTTTTTTATGTTCCATACCTCTAGAAGCAGGCTTTCTGATTATTACATTGCCAACGTCATCTTTATAGGTTTCTAAACCTAAAGATTCTCCAAAATCGATAACAAATTGAATTACCTTCTCCTCTTTTTTAGAAGGTCTGGGCACTGCATTGAGTTTAGCAAAGTTCTTCCAGAGAATTTCTGGTCCTAGTTCTAGTATTTCCGAAGTCATAGTTCTTTTTAAAAAAATCAAAAATACGTATAGAAATTTAACCTAGCTAGATAAATAGTATTTTTGAACACATGAAAAATAGGTTAAAGAATTGGATAGCGATTTCAATAATTCCTCAAATTTTAATCGTGAAATGGTTCAGCCACTACCCGGAAGTAATTGATAAATACTACAGTAATGGAGTTTATCAGGTATCCTCGAATTTTTTTCGAAAACTATTAGGCTGGACATCTGTATCCATTGGAGATATCGTCTATGCACTTTTAATTATACTTGCCATTCGATACATCGTTATTTATTTCAAAACAATACGAACTAGTCCGAAATACTTCATTAGAGATATCCTTGTGGTGCTTTCGGTTACCTACTTCACCTTCAATGTTGCCTGGGGGTTAAATTATTATCGTATTCCACTAATTCAAAACCTTTCCCTAAAAGAGTCTTACACCGAAACAGAACTACTTGCAATAACCAAATCCTTAATTGAGAAAACGAATCGTCTTCAATATCAACTGAGCAAAGACACAGCCCAGATAATTAGCGTACCCTATTCGCAAAAAGAGATTATAGAGATGACCTTAGATGGTTATAAAACCCTAGAGGTTACCTATCCTCAGCTGGCCTATACCAACCCTAGTGTGAAGAATTCCTTGTTCAGTACCTTGCTGAGTTTTATGGGTTACGGAGGTTATATTAATCCTTTTACCAACGAAGCACAGGTAAATGCAAAAGTTCCGAGTTTCAGATACCCCGTAATCGCAGGACACGAAATAGGCCACCAATTGGGTTATTCCGCTGAAGATGATGTAAGCTTTATTGGATATTTGGTCACTTCAATGCATGAGGATAAATACTTGCAATATACGGCCTATGCCTATGCAGCCAGTTATTGCTTAAGCGAAATAGCTAAGAGGGATAAGGAAAAATCAAAAGCCCTGTACGCCTTGTTTTATCCTGGTGTTAAGAAAAACTTTAATGCCTACTACAATTTTTGGAGAGCATATGACACACCCTTAGAACCTATATTCAAAAATATCTTTAATGCTATTTTAAAGGCCAACCATCAGAAAGAAGGAATAAGGAGTTATTATAAAATCGTCACGTATTTAGTGGCATATCATTTACAAAACCCCATTGAACTTTAGTAGAAACAATAAGCTTACCAACCTACTGATCCGAGCTAGAGGCAACTGTTAAACCATTCTCTGGCTTCTCGTAAAAAGACACGGGTTTAGGCATTTCAGACAGCTGAACCTTAGCAAAAACCCGACTACTTTTCCTTTCCTTAATTTGCCGTCCTTCGTAGGCATACCAACTAAGTTTAGAAGGAAGTAAAAGACCATCTGTGGTGTTCCAGTCTTCGTATCTAATCCATTTAATATTGTCCGACTTCTCTTTTGTTCTGTAGGTTACTGTATAACCCAACCATTTCATTTGGTAGCTAGACCTATCATAATGAATAAAATACTCGTCCTTGGGCGAAGTACCAATACCACTATTATAACTTATCCGAATTCCAGGATATTCTTTGCCTTCAAATTGTAGCGGTTTGGCCTCGTCATAATTAATTCCTGGGTCACCCAATACAAAGGGCATGGCAAAAAAATAGAACATTAAGTTATGATAAAACACGGCATCGCCTTCATAGAGACCTTCCGGATCAGCTAACCAAACATCTTTTCCGTCATAACCCAAAGAAAAATCTTTAAATTCGATTACATCCTTTCTTGTCATAAGGTCTATTGTATGTATTTCATTACCAGCTTCTTTTACTAGCTGGTACGAAAGTGTCCGTTGTTTTCGCCAATGGTCCATACCCCCATGGGCCAGAAAGACGCTATCCAAAGCCGCAGGGTATATAGGTAATTTGACTTCATTACTTTCCGAATCAGAAGCAGGAGAATTTTCTGTTCTATTAGGTGTATCTTTACATGCAATAATAAAAAAGAGTAATACAAGGGTGATATAGCGAACCATAAACTAAGTGTTTGTGTTTTGATAGGTTTATTGGTCGGTCCAGAAAAGAAAAGTTTACACTTTTCAAATTAATGGTTTATGAATGCAATAAAAAGGGTTACAAGTTTACAAAATCCTACAGTAAAAAAATATCTTTCCTTAAGAGAAAAAGGAAGAGAACGAAAGAAGACAGGACAGTTTGTGTTAGAAGGCAAACGTGAGTTGGAACTTGCCCTCAAAGGAAATTATGTTATTGACACAGTGCTGGTCTGTATAGAGATTATTCCTCTGGAGGAAGTTTATCAGCTACTTGAAATTAAGCAATCTACGCCCGAAATATTGGAAATATCGCTTGCTGTGTATAGAAAGCTTGTGGTTAGAAAAACTACCGAGGGAATCATCGCCATACTAAAAACAAAAATTCACTCTTTGGAGAAGCTATCCATATCGGGTAAAAATCCTCTTATCCTGGTAGCTGAATCCCCAGAAAAGCCCGGTAATTTAGGAGCACTTTTACGTACAGCAGATGCGGCAAATATCGATGCAGTATTAATAGCCAACCCTATTGGAGATCTCTACAATCCGAATGTTATTCGATCTAGTGTTGGATGCATTTTCACCGTTCCTGTAGCAATTGGAACCACTCAGGAAATAATAGAATACCTGAATACCAATAAAATATCAATTTATGCAGCAGCCTTAACAGCCTCCATATCTTACGATACAATCGATTATACCAAAGGAACAGCGATTGCGGTAGGGACGGAAGCAACCGGTTTGACCGATGACTTTCTTAATTCCTCAAAGCAAAACATTCTTATACCCATGGAAGGGGAAATAGATTCTATGAATGTATCCGTATCCGCGGCAATTATTATATTTGAAGCAAAAAGACAAAGAAACCTTCTACCTGCGGAATAGTCTATTAAACTTGACTAGCTAATATTTCCCTAAACAGTATCACTATATATTTTAAAAACATATGTATGAATAGCGACCAATTATTTTACCTTATTCTAGGAATCATAATTATTCAGTTTTTAGTAGAAACGATAATCGACTTTTTAAACTATAAACGTTTTACAGAAGGCATACCACCAGAATTGGCAGATGTTTATGACAAAGAAGAATACGCTAAATCTCAGGAATACAATAGTGTTAACTACAAATTTGGTCAAATCTCCTCTTTGTTTTCCTTTATATTGATGCTTGGATTTCTACTATTTGGTGGATTTGAATGGGTCGATCAACTGGTTAGGTCTGTCACGGACAACCAAATTCTTCTGACACTATTCTATTTTGGAATAATTATGATAGGATCTGACCTTCTCTCACTACCATTTTCCTATTATCAAACTTTTGTAATAGAGGAAAAATTTGGCTTTAATAAAATGACGCCTAGACTTTTTGTTGTGGACAAATTAAAGGGCTGGTTGATGTTGGTCCTAGTTGGAGGAGTGCTTTTGTCAGCTATCGTGTGGTTCTACCAATGGAGCGGACCGAGCTTTTGGTTGTATGCTTTGGGAATTATAGCTTTATTTACGGTAGGCATAAATCTTTTCTACTCTAGGCTCATTGTCCCATTATTTAACAAACAAACTCCATTAGAAGAAGGTGTCCTCAAAGAGATGATTAGTTCCTATGCTGTAAAAGTTGGTTTTAATCTCAAACAAATTTTCGTTATTGATGGTTCGAAAAGAAGTACCAAAGCCAATGCCTATTTTTCGGGTTTTGGTAAAGAGAAGCGGGTAACGCTATACGACACCTTGATTCAAGATCTTAACGAGGAGGAAATTGTCGCTGTATTTGCCCATGAAGTAGGGCATTATAAAAAACATCATATTCTAATTAATCTTTTTTTATCCTTATTTCTAACCGCTATCACCCTTTACCTTCTTTCCATCTTTATCAGCAATCCTTCTTTTTCGTATGCCATAGGTGTAAGTACACCTAGTTTCCATGCCGCTCTAATTAGCTTTGGAATACTGTACAGTCCTATTTCTGAAATTACAGGTTTAGCGATGAATATACTATCCAGAAAATTTGAATTTCAAGCGGACAATTATGCCAAAAATACTTTCAATAGTGAATCCCTAATTAGCTCATTAAAGAAACTTTCAAAGAATAATTTAAGTAACCTGAGCCCACATCCTGCCTATGTTTTTTTACACTATTCCCACCCACCCCTAATAGAGCGTATCAGGAACCTTAAGGCATGATTTTTGTTGGTAACTACAAAAGAATGTGGTATTTTTAATATATGGCGGTTGAATCGATTTTAGAGAAAGAAAATAAAGAAATAGCTAAACAGTATAAGGAGCTTCTTCGCATAAGCTATCAAACCTTAAGCAATGAAGACAAAAAACTGATTAGGTCTGCCTTTGATGTTGCCGTAGACGCTCACAAAAACCAAAGAAGAAAGTCTGGGGAGGCCTATATATTCCATCCCATAGCCGTGGCAAAAATTGTTGCTTCAGAAATAGGTTTGGATGCTGTCTCCATTGCTGCTGCCCTACTCCATGACGTTGTTGAAGACACAGAATATACGCTGGATGATATAGAAAGAATGTTTGGTGAAACCATTGCTAGAATTGTAGATGGTCTTACTAAAATTGCCCACCTTAAAAAGGACATGAACATCTCGCAACAAGCTGAGAATTTCAGAAAAATGCTCCTTACTCTTCACGACGACGTAAGAGTAATTATCATCAAAATCGCCGATCGTTATCACAACATGCTAACTATGGATGCGATGCCAGAACACAAACAAGTGAAAATGGCTTCGGAAACCTTGTATATCTATGCACCACTAGCCCATAGAATTGGATTATACAATATAAAAACGGAACTGGAAGATTTAAGCTTAAAGTACACGGAACCGGAGGTATACAATGACATTCAGCAAAAAATTGAAAAAACCACAGAGGAACAGAAGGACTATATAGTTGAATTTTCCAATTTTATCAGGGATTCGCTAGACAAGGAGGGGTTAGAGTACGATATCAAGGGTCGCATGAAATCTATATACTCCATTAGGAGGAAGATGCTCACGCAGAATGTCACCTTTGACGAGATATATGACAAATTTGCAATCAGAATAATTTATAAGTCCGATAAGCAAAATGAAAAATTCTTAGCATGGAAGATATATTCCATAGTAACGGATCATTTTACACCCAACCCCATACGCTTAAGGGATTGGATATCTTCTCCTAAATCAACGGGTTATGAAGCGTTGCATATTACCGTAATGGGACCAGAAGGCAGGTGGGTAGAAGTTCAGATTCGCAGCGAACGAATGCACGAAATAGCAGAAAAGGGATATGCTGCTCACTTTAAGTACAAGCACGGGGACCAAAAAGAGCAAGGTATAGAAGTCTGGCTTAATAGGCTACAGGAGGCATTAGAAACTTCCAATGGCAGTGCTGTAGACTTCGTGGAAGAGTTTAAATTAAACCTCTATTCTAAGGAGATTTTTGTTTTTACGCCCCAGGGCGAACTTAAATCTTTACCAAAAGATGCAACGCCCTTAGACTTTGCCTTTAATATTCACACGGAGATTGGCATGAAAACAAGGGGAGCCAAAGTGAATGGCAAATTGGTCCCATTAAATACCCCATTAAAAAGTGGCGATCAGGTTGAAATAATCACGTCAGAAAGGGCAAAACCTAATCAAAATTGGTTAGATTATGCTACTACTGCCAGAGCCAGGTCTAAAATCAGATCTTCTCTGAGAGAAGAACAAAAACAGGTAGCTGCAGAAGGAAAAGACATTCTTCGCAGAAAGCTAAAATCACAAAAAATAAATTTAAACGAGGATGCTATCAATAAAATGGTAGTCTATTTTAAGCTCAATACAAGTTTAGATTTGTTTTATCGAATAGGTGTTGGAGCCATAGATAACCAAATGATAAAGGATTTTGCCTCTTCCTACAACAATGCCTTTATTAGCTTTTTTAAGAATAAAATTCGAAGAAAACCGGTTCCAGAAGATATCAACAAAGAAGAAATCACTTCTAAGTATGATATGCTGGTATTTGGAAAAGAGGAAGAGAAACTAAGTTATACCCTTTCTAAATGTTGCAGCCCTATTCCTGGAGACGAGGTATTTGGTTTTGTAAGTGTCAATGAAGGGATCAAGGTACATAAGAAGAATTGTCCGAATGCGATTGCTCTACAATCGAATTACGCCTACCGAATTATAAGTGCCAAATGGATAGATTCTAGTCAGGAAGAGTTCTTATCTGAAATAAAAATGACCGGGATAGACAATTTAGGTTTGGTAAATGAGATTACGAAAATCATTTCCGATAATATGGAGGTAAATATTCGAAATCTGAATTTTAGCACGGAGGGCGGAACCTTTGCAGGAAAAGTCACCGTGGTAGTAAAAAACAATTCGATATTAAAAAAACTTATTAACAATCTCAAACAAATTGGAGGCATTGAAAAAGTGACAAGGGTATAGTTATAGGATACAGTTATTCCTATAGAATCTTGATTTTTATACCTAGTAAATTCGCTTTTTAAATGTACATTTGCCTCAAAGTAGATATAGACAAAATGGCTTCTAACAAGGACCAGGAAATAGTAAAAAACGTATTCACCGCTTATTTGGAAGAAAAAGGGCACAGGAGAACACCAGAGCGTTATGCCATCTTACAAGAGATATACGAAAGTGATGATCATTTTGATATAGAATCCTTGTATATCAACATGAAAAATAAAAATTATAGGGTTAGTAGGGCAACACTTTACAACACTATTGAATTGTTGATGGAATGCAAGCTTGTTAGAAAGCATCAATTTGGGAAAAACCAGGCGCAATACGAAAAATCTTATTTTGACAGACAACACGACCATGTTATTCTGACGGATACAGGAGAAGTAGTAGAATTTTGTGATCCTAGAATACAATCCATTAAAAAAACCATTGAGGAAATTTTTGATATAAAAATCAATAATCATTCCTTGTATTTCTATGGTACGAGAAATACAAAAGAAGAAAATAAAACAAACTAACCAATACGATACTGCATGGCCGTAGATTTACTGCTGGGTCTTCAATGGGGAGACGAAGGAAAAGGAAAAATTGTTGATGTACTTACCAAAGATTACAATATAATAGCCAGATTTCAAGGAGGACCTAACGCAGGGCACACCTTGGAGTTTGATGGAATAAAACATGTCCTACACACTATTCCTTCCGGAATATTTCACGACAAAGCAATCAATGTAGTCGGTAATGGCGTGGTAATCGATCCCGTTATTTTTAAAAAGGAACTGGACAATCTCCATAAATTTAATCTGGACATAAAGGCAAAGCTTCTTATTTCGAGAAAAGCACACTTAATTTTGCCTACCCATCGTCTTTTGGATGCAGCTTCAGAGGCCGCCAAAGGAAAAGCCAAAATTGGTTCTACCCTTAAGGGAATTGGGCCAACCTATATGGATAAGACAGGTAGGAATGGTATGCGGGTTGGCGACCTTGAGCTCGATAATTGGAAAGATAAATATCGTGCGCTCGCAGATAAACACGAGGCCATGATAGACTACTACAACGTAGCTATTGAATACGATTTGAAAGAACTAGAGGCAGACTTTTTTAAAGCGGTAGAAGAGTTAAAAGAACTTACCTTTATTGATAGTGAAGAATACCTTTATCAGGCACAAAAAAAAGAACAGAAAATATTAGCTGAAGGAGCACAAGGATCTCTGCTCGACATAGATTTTGGAACCTACCCTTTCGTAACGTCTTCCAATACCACTGCCGCAGGAGCATGTACCGGCTTAGGAATTCCTCCAAATCAGATTGGGGAGGTATATGGAATCTTTAAAGCCTATACGACCAGAGTTGGAAGTGGCCCCTTCCCAACAGAATTATTCGACACCGACGGAGAAACAATGGGAAGAGTTGGCAATGAGTTTGGTGCCACTACAGGTAGGCCTAGAAGATGCGGTTGGCTAGATCTGGTAGCATTGAAATACGCTGTACGAGTAAATGGAGTTACGCAATTAATGATGATGAAAGCAGATGTTCTGAGTGGTTTCGACAAGATTAAGGTGTGTACGGCCTATAACTACAAAGGAGAAACGGTCACTCACCTACCCTTCAATATTGAATCGGAGAATGTTAGCCCCATTTATCAAGAGCTTAATGGATGGTCCCAAGATCTAACAGGAATGACTAAAGCAGAAGAACTGCCGCAGTCCTTAATGGATTATATCCTGTTTTTAGAAGAAGAGCTGGAAGTGCCCATTAAAATTGTTTCTGTTGGTCCTGACAGAAAACAAACCATCTTGCGATAGATAGGATATCTAGTAAATATAAAGGCTCATTCCTTTAGACCTTTCATTTTAAGGGTTTAAATAAAAATCCGTCCTATTTTCCCAATTGGGAAAATTTACTTAGGTGAAATGTTTATCTTTAAATCAGTAGTTTATTTCTTATCAAATTAGCCGACAAACCTGGCTTACATTTCAGAGTTTACGTTTGTGGCGAAGTGCAATTTCTGGGTTTGCCCCAAAAGGAAATGGAGCTACCCAAAACCAATTATTGTTTAATTATACCGACCGAATGAAAACGAAACTTTCTAATAGAAGAACCTTTTTAAAAACATCCATTGGAGCTAGTGCAGGAGCTCTTTTGCTACCTCAACTATCTCTGGCAAAATCTATTCACAAGCCTAAAGAGAAGGATTTGGTAGGCCATGGCGACTTCATGTATTCAGTAAATAAGTCATGGGCCCTTCAAGATCCTTCAAAAACACCTGTAAACGACTGTCATGAGATGGTTTTGGACAAGAAAGGACGAATATTCATGACTACAACGGGAAGAAATAACAATAATATAATTATCTATGATCGAAGTGGAAAAGTTCTTGATTCATGGGGAAAGAACATCAATGGAGCGCATGGCTTAACGCTGAGTTCCGAAGGTACAGATGAATTTCTGTTCATAACAGATCCCGATGCAGGAAAGGTATTAAAGACCGATTTAAAAGGGAACTTAATGCTGACCATTGAAACTCCCCGGGAAATAGAACAATACAATTCAGAAAATCGATTTAAACCCACGGAAACAGCTGTTGCACCCAATGGAGATATTTACGTTGCAGACGGTTATGGGCAAAACTATATTATTCAATATACCTCTCAAGGCGACTATATCCGCCACTTCGGTGGTTCGGGCACTGATAAGGAAAATTTTGATTGCTGCCATGGTATTACGCTGGACACCAGAAACTCGGACAAGCCAACACTTTTAATTACCTCAAGAGCAAAACAAGAGTTTAAACGATTTGATTTAGAGGGTAAACATATAGAAACAATTGCTCTCCCTGGCTGTTCTATATGCAGACCAGTATTACACGGATCGAACTTATTCTTTGCGGTAATTATTACTAAAAGCTGGTTTTCCTATGACGGAATGCTGGCTGTCTTGGATGAAAACAACAAAGTGGTTTCTTTACCTGGTGGTAGTGCGCCTAAATATGAAAATGGTTTATTAGTTCCTCCGGAACACGATGGGAAGACTTTCTTAAACCCACACGACGTACTTGTAGACAACGATGATAACCTCTATGTACCGCAGTGGTATTCTGGAAAAACTTTTCCGGTACAACTCACAAGAGTTTAAGGGTAAGAACCATAATCTTTAATAAACAGAAGTACTTTGCGAAAATAGCAAAACAAGCGCTTCCTGTAAATCGAAGGCTTGGAATGGATGTTAAAACCTAAAAGCACGTTATTTAATGGGTAGCTCGCTCATTTTATTCTATTTTTGACTAAAATTTCTT
>CAZWPZ010000224.1:0-3036 GCA_964636005.1 uncultured Eudoraea sp. | reverse complement strand
TAAAAGCGTAAAGAGAACTTGTAGAAGTAAAATATTTTAAATTCAAGAAAATTACTTTTATTGAAGCCTGCTGATAAGTAGTTTTAAAAAAAACATTTATAAACCTCCTAATTGAATAAGATTCTCTTAATAAATGCACCTAGTTCAATTAGTAATTCTAAAAAACCATTGTAACAAACATAGGATTCCATTAGTATTGGTATCAAAATTCTAGATTTGGATTTTATATCTTTAGAAGCAAATAATATGGACTTAATGATCCGATCTCTTACTTTTAACTACTGTTTAATCCTTCTTTTTTTTGGGTTGCTGAAGTGCCATGTGGTTTGTGCTCAGGATACTTTGTCTGCACCGAAAAAAGTCGACATTAGCTATGGTTCAAGAGGCTTTCAATTTAAAACAAGGGACAACCGGTTTTTACTTCATTTAGAATCTCGATTTCAATTTAGGTTCGCCACTCCTAGCGATCAAAACCCTTTGAATTTTGAAGATTTGAGCTTGGAGAGTCCGGTGTTTAAAATCAACCGAGCTCGACTTAAAGTTGGTGGGCACGCCTTTGAGCCATGGTTAAAATACTATTGGGAATACGAACTTGGTCAGGGTAACCTATTGGATTTTAGATTAATGATAGAGAAATGGTCCTTCCTAAAGATTAAAATTGGACAGTGGAAAACCTTTTATAATCGGGAGAGGGTGATTTCGTCTGGTAAGCAGCAAATGGTGGATCGATCTATCCTAAACAGACCATTCACTGTAGACAGACAGCAAGGTATTTCCTTATATGGTCGGCTGTTTGAAGAAACAATTGGAGACTTTTCCTATTTCTTCTCCATACTTACAGGAAACGGTAGGGGTAGTCTTGAAAATGACGATTCCAATTTAATGTATGTAGGCAGGTTACAATGGAATTTTCTTGGTCGTGAACTGGGTATGCTAGGATCGGATGTAGATTTTCATGAAGAGCCTATTGGATTGGTGGCCCTTGGTGCCTTAACCAATAGAAGTCCCTATACCCGTTTTTCTCAAGCTGGAGGGGGCCAGTTGGAGGGCTTCGACGAAGGGGTTGCCGGACAGTACAGGGTGAAACAGGCGCTTTTGGAAACAGCTTTTATGTATCGTGGGTTCTCCTGGCAACAAGAGCTTCATTATAAAAACATTTTTGACCATGTAAATCTAAATGAAACCGAATTATACGGAAACTACATACAGGCAGGATACTTCTTCAATAGTATTTGGAGCTGGTTTCCTAAACCCCTAGAACTAGCCGTAAGACAAGCTTTTTATGTTCCTAATCGTGAATTTTCAGGTAGTCATGAAGAGGAGTACGCTTTAGCGCTCAATTGGTTTTTCTCCAAGCACAGGAATAAACTTACTGCCGAGGTAACTTACTTCGATTTTGATAGCGTCAATACCGAGATACCAGGAGGATGGCGATTTCGAGTGCAATGGGATATTTCGCTTTAAAATTCTTTAAAGAGCAACTTCCTTAAAACCCATTATTCCGGATACTCCACTCTTAAATGATAAATATTGGTAAGCTTTTGTTTTAGAACTTTTTTGATTTTCTCAATTTCTTTAAACGTGATATTCGCATTTAGAAATTGCTTGTTAGCCATTTGACCACCTATAATCTTTTCGATAAACTCGTCTATTATCTTATAGGTCGGGTTATTTAGGCTCTTGGATGCTGCCTCTACAGCATCGGCCATCATAAGAATAGCGGTTTCTTTAGAAAAGGGAATGGGACCAGGATATTGGAATAATTCCCGTTTTATATCTGGATCTTTATCCAGTTCTTTCTTATAAAAATAATAAACCAAACTCGTTCCATGGTGGGTTCTTATAAAGTCGATTACTCTATCTGGTAAATTGTTTTTTCTAGCCATTTCAATTCCTCCAATAACATGTTGAATTATTATGGCCGCGCTTTCCGTTGCCGGAATATCGTCGTGTGGATTAACGTTGGTTACCTGATTCTCCGTAAAAAATGTTGGATTTTTCATTTTACCAATATCGTGGTATAAGGCCCCAACTCTTACCAACATAGCATTAGCACCAATTTCGTTTGCTGCCGCTTCAGCCAAATTCGCTACCTGAAGAGAATGATGGAATGTTCCTGGTGCTTTGTTAGACAATTCTTTAAGCAACCTAGAGTTTGTATCCGATAGTTCGAGCAGGGAAACATCGGAAACCATCCCAAATATTTTCTCGTAAATATAAATTAAAGGCTGGGCGAACAAAGTGATCATCCCGTTTAAAAAGAAAAACCCAAAAATATACCAATTAACATTATTGAGATTTCCTTCATGAATTATGTGAAAAGCGAAATATCCAACAATATAAATTATCGTTATTTGTCCAACTGAAATAAACAAATTGGCTCGTTTATACAATTCAGAAACGGTTAAAATAGTTACGATACCTGCGATGATTTGTAGGAAGATATACTCAAAACTATTGGGAACCACGAAACCGAGAATTAATACGGTAAGTACGTGTACAAAAAGACCCAATCGCGCATCAAAAAAGGTTTTTAAAATTAAGGGCATAATACAAAGCGGAACTACAAAAACGTAGGTTTCATTGTACTTTACCACTAAGGTGGTAACCAATACCATCAATAAAATATTGAAAAATATAAAGGTGACTTTTGTATTATTTCTAAAAACTTCAGTACGGTATTTCTTTAGAAACAGCAATAGCATCATTAAAACCAAGGCCACTAATATCGTATAGCCAAAAAGAATAAAGTAAAAGTTGTTGTCTGTCCATAATTCCGACTCGTATTCCGCTTTGAGAGAATAGAGAATTTTTAGATTTTCAGCTTCAACAACCTCCCCTTTGGCGATGATGAGTTTGCCCTCATCAACATTCCCTCTGGTCAAGGATATCTCGGATAAGGCTTCTTCCAATTCCCTTTTGGTCAAGGCTTCGTCATAAGAGACATTCGGTTTTATGATTTCAAAAAATAAGGACTTGAATTCCGGTTCATAGCTCTGCAGACTCTTTTTACTTAAATGTATGGCAATTGTATCG
>CAZWPZ010000223.1:0-8344 GCA_964636005.1 uncultured Eudoraea sp. | reverse complement strand
TGCATACCCGAGTTGAGCATTCCCAAATCTGCAATTCCTGTTTGCCAATACAGTTTTTCTTTTGGTCCATATTTTTGGAGAAAAAGATCTTTAATATTTTCGGGAAGCGAATTGGCGTAATCGTAGAGCGGAGTAACTCTTTTTCCCTTCTCATCCAGGTGAATTAAGCTTGCCCCATAACTAGAAAAATTGAGACTGATTATTCTAATATCGTTCCTTCGAAGTGCCTCGGCAAATACGCTTTTCATCCAAGTTAAGAGAGCATCAATATCTTCACAAGGATTGCCATTGTCATCTTCGATTAATTTAAAGGTTTTATACTCGGTCGATATAATATTGTAATCCGCATCGAAGAGGATAAATTTTTTATTGGTTTTCCCAATATCAAAAACTGCTGTAGCCTTACCAATCATGACCAAGGTTTATAATCCTGTAGCGACCGAATTCTTCCCTCTTTCTTTTATTAATTTTTCTCTTACTTTAAGTTCTCTATAGACTTGTATAGGATTTAGGGCTCCCTTATTCATTAGTCTAGCCCTTTCTATGATGGGTCTCACATCTGTCCTGTAGGCATCTTGAAGAATCTCCTGGCACAGCACCACGTCCTGGTTTTTTTGTGCCTCTTCCAATGTTTTCTGATCAACTAATAGGGCTTTGGTATAAGCTTCTAAGATGGCTTCCAGGGATTGAAGTAAGTCTTCCAAGGGATCTTTAACATTATGGCTCGCATCTATCATCCACGCCGGATAGGGATTCTGTGGATTGTTTTGCATTCCATAAACCAAGGAGTTAAAAATTAAAAACAAAGAGTACGGTTTAATACACCCCGCTGTCAGATCATCATCCCCATATTTACTGTCATTAAAATGAAATCCGCCAAGTTTTCCTTGTAGCATTAAGGTAGATACTATTTGCTCTATATTGGTGTTAGGTAGGTGATGCCCTAAATCGACCAGAGTATAAGCTTTATCTCCACAGGCGTTCGCCAATAAGAAGGAGGTCCCCCAGTCCTGAATTACTGTGCTGTAGAAATTGGGTTCGTAAGGCTTATATTCGATAAACATTTTCCAATTATCCGGTAACTTAGCGTATATTTCTTTTAGGCTATTTTGGGTATGAAGTAATGCTGATTGAAAATTGGTTTGACCTGGAAAATTAGACCCGTCGGCCAACCAAATGGTAATACTTTCAGAACCCAAATTCTCTCCAATTTTAATAACTTCTTGGTTGTGAGCAATTGCTTGTTCTCTTACGGCCTGATTAGAACTGCTTAAAGAACCGTATTTATAGGACTCATTACTGCCAGGATGGTCTTGAAATGTATTAGAATTTACGGCATCAAAAACAAGATTATGCGAAAAGGCAAGATCCTTAATAGCGTTATAATCTTTAGGAATGTCCCAAGGAATATGTAACGATATTGCTCCTGCACTTTGCGACAAACGATGCAGAATACCAATATCTTCTATTTTTTGTTCTAAGGAAGATGGTTCCCCGTGATAACTAAACCTTCCAAAACGAGTACCACCTGCACCTAATGCCCAACTCGGAATTGCTACTTGGAAACTTGCAACTTTGTCTAAAATACCCTGAATTTCGTCAGAATCTTTATTGAGAGAACTGAGTAAATTATCAAACCTATTATTATGGCTCTCTATTGTTCTATTGTTAATGTTCTCTAACTGTTCGTAACCTATTCTCATACTTTCGTTTTTGTTCTAGAAGCGCACCTTTTTAAGATAGGCTATCGCGATATAGTTTACAAATTAACGAACAAAGGCATTTGGCATACCTCCATCCACATTTATGATATTACCAGTAGATTTGGTTAATACTGCTACGAGAACATAGACAGCATTTGCGATATCCTGAGGGTAAATAATTTTCTGTAATAAATTTCTTTTGGCATAATGCGCAGGTAATTCGTCTACAGATATTCCATAGGCCTTAGCCCTTCCCTGAGCCCATGCACCTTCCCAAATTTTACTGCCAACAATAACCCCGTCGGGATTTACGGTATTCGCACGAATATTATCTTTCCCTAATTCCGCTGCCAAAAGACGAATCATATGCTGTTGTGCAGCTTTTGCAGTCCCATAAGCCACATTATTCGGACCAGATACCAGTCCATTTTTGCTTGCAATACTTATAAAATTGCCTCCTATACCCTGCTTTCGTAGAATATTTGCGGCATCTTTTGCCAAATTAAACTGACCCTTCACCAGCACTTCTTGAAGCAGCTCCCAGTCGTCTTCCGTTGTTTCCTCCAGGGGCTTTGAAATCGCTAAACCAGCACTGTGCACTACAATGTCAATACCTCCAAAATCAAGAATTGCCTTGTTAAATGCTTTGGCTATGGAGGAGTTGTCTACTACATTACAAAGAGCGTAAGTGGCAGCATCGGAAGAATAGTCTTTTGTTGCTTCTTCCAATCTACTCTCGAGAATATCGGTAAAGACAACATGTGCTCCTTCTTTAATTAGTTTGTCTGCGATGGCTTTTCCAATTCCACCTCCTGCTCCGGTTACAACAGCTACATTCCCGGATAATGGCTTTGGTTGAGGCATGCGTTGAAGTTTTGCTTCCTCTAACAACCAATATTCAATATCGAATGCCTCTTGCCTGGGTAAAGATGTATAGCTAGAAATTGCCTCAGACCCACGCATCACATTAATAGCATTCGTATAAAATTCACTCGCTACCCTAGCAGTTTGTTTGTTTTTGGCAAAACTAAACATCCCAATTCCCGGATAAATTATAATTACAGGGTTGGCATCCCTAATGGACGGACTATTATCTCTTTTATGAGCCTCATAGTATTCCGAATAACTAGCTCTATACTCCTCAAATACAGGAGTAAGCTTTACTAAAACCTCCGAAGAATCCTCAAGATTTTCTTCCGGACTCAATGGTAAAATCAAGGGTTGAATTTTAGTTCTTAAGAAATGATCCGGACAAGAGGTGCCCATAGGAGCTAATCTTCCCAGGTCGTTACTATTGATAAATTCCATAACCGTATCACTGTCACTAAAATGACCCACCATAGGTTTGCTATCAGAACATAGGCCTCTTAGATAAGGCATAATCGCGGAAGCTCTTTGTCTTCGGTCCTCTTCTTTTACAGCCTCTATTTTTTGTCCACCAAAGACAGAACCATTTTCCTCAATTTTGTTTGCAATATATTCCGATGCTGCCTCTATTACTTCCAGACTGTTCAGATAGCATTCATAAGAGGTATCTCCCCAAGTAAAAAGACCATGATTTCCCAAGACAATGCCTCTGATATTTGGATTGTCGTTCAGGCATTTTTCTAACTGAAGCCCTAAATCAAAGCCGGGCCGTTGCCAGGGGACCCACCCCATAGTATCTCCCCAAATTTCTTTGGTTATTTCCTGGCTATCCTTCGAAGCAGCGACAGCAATTAAAGCATCCGGATGTAAATGATCTATATGTTTAAATGGTAATAATCCATGTAAAGGAGTATCTATAGATGGAGCTTTACTATCCAAATCATAAATACAATGATTAAACAGCCCAACCATTCTATCTTCATCTTCAAGCCCACCGTAAACAGATTTCAACTCGTGCAGCCGTTTTGTATAAAGACCTGCAATTCCCTTTCTGGTCAGCGTTCCAATATCCCCTCCAGAACCTTTTATCCACATCACTTCTACCTCTTCATTGGTCAACGGATCCTTTTCTAAAGTCTTACAGCTGGTATTGCCTCCTCCATAGTTGGTGATTCTGAGATCAGCTCCTAAAATATTAGATCGATATAGGAATAAATCGATCTGATTATCCCCTAATTCGGAGGCTTTTTTGTCGTCCCATAGGTAGTCGACATATTTGAATTCTTTTACTTTCATCGTTGTATTAAATAGTGTTTAAAATAGTAAACTGTAGATCGGTTTCCCATTGAGTTTGATGCGGGTGCTTATTGTTATGTTCCTTTAAACCAATATCGAACTTAAAATCATCGAGTGTCAGGTCGAGACGAATCAACAAGGTATTTTTGCCACTTGCCATGTCTAATTCCACTATGTGCCCCATGGGCCACCTCCTTCTTGCTTCAGTAGATTGGTAGAGTTGATTCGCATTGTGCCAAAGGGTCAGATTCCCAGTTGATCCCATCACTAGCCACTTCTTTTGTTCCTTAGGAGAAGTAACCTCTGTATAAAGATAGAGGGTCCTTTCTCCCTTACCATAAAAATAATTATTTAGTTCGATCGTCATGGAATCCGGAGAGACCACAGCTGCATGAAAGGCCTGATCAAAAATAGACTTATCGGCCAGATATTTTTGTATGGAGGGCAGATTTACAAATTCATAATCTTTTTTGATAGCATCGTGATTCATATATTGAACAGAAGGCAGACTAGGTAGTCCATGATCGGGAAAGTCTTCATTCTGTTTTGCCATCTCGATATCATCCTCTATAAAAGGACCGAGTAATAACCAGCTCCCATGGTATGGAACCCCTTTTTCAATAGGGGAACCTGCTTGTTCGTTTACTGTAGGCTTTATGGTATATGGTAAACTAGTAATTTCAGGATTAAATGCTTCAGTATTGAAGTTCAAATCAATAACACTAGACACTTTAGATAACGCCTTAGCTGTTAATGCAATAGATTGCGTTTGAAAAACGGAAGAGCTTAACTCTATTAGGACCTCTTGATCTGTAGTACTAAGATTTTCATAAAACAACTCAATACTCCCATTCTTTTTTTGATAAGGCTTGGGCAAGGTTTTTAGTTGTGTGTGAAGGGTGTATGCTTTGCCAGGTAAGCTTTCATCTTCTTGCTCTGAATTAAAACTTAGGTGGGTATTACCCAAAGTCTTTCCAAAACTCTGTGCTGCCTTACAGGTTAACTCACTGAGTTCCGTGATGGTTTCGGGACAATAGATTCCGGTAATCTCAGGACTTACCAAAAGCTCGTTCCCTACTCTTTTCTTCCAAACCTCAGGAATTTTATCGTACCCCATAACAATCCCTAAAAGTGCGCCAGCTGTGGCCACGATGCAATCGCTATCGTGTCCTAAGTGTAATGCATCTATTACAAAGTCAAAATTATTATTGGCATGCAGCAATGACAAAATAATAAAAGCGACATTCATCGGTGCGTTGGTGAAATCCGCATCTCCATATTTACTTTTAATTTTTCCTGCAACGACATCAAAATCATACCTATCGTTCCAGTCCATTATCTCTTCTATCATATACTTACAATCCGAATCGGATGGAATATAGTCAAGTCCTAACTCTAAGACTTTATGGATATCGTTCTCTAGAAAAGCTATTGCAGCGCATGCGGAAAGATACTGCTCTGCCTGAACTGAAAACCCATTATGATCTAAACTAGAATCTATTCTTGCATAAAACGCGGCTCTTTCTGGCATTCCAGGGTTCACCATTCCCCAGATTTCACTTCGAATTGGTGAACCCATCCCTGCCTTCCAAAAATCATTACTATACTTTCCACTATCTGGAGCATCTAAGCCCAATTTTAAGTTCCTCGTAGCAATTCCATATTCACACCAGGGAAAGTCGACATGATTAAGCCAATGTTCCTTAAAATCGGACTCACGTACAGAACTACCCTTTTTAAGTATCATATCTAACCATAAAATTTGCAAATCTAGGTCGTCATTTGCAAAATTTGTATCAAACAGTTTGTCACTATAAGGAATTTTATTGAAGCATTTGAATCCCTCAATTGGTGCTCCCAAAATACCTCCTGCACATTTACCTATCCAACCCCCTAAAACCTTATTATATAATATTGAATAATCCATATTTCATATTTTCATGGCATGTATATTATGTATCTGAAATAAATGCCAGTATTTAATCGCAATATGTCCAAAAAAACGGTGTCATTCCTACTAATTTGAAATTCTAAACACCTAAATATTGAAAAAGAAAATTGTCTATAGCAATGAGACCTACAATAACAAAATTCTCTATATACACTTGTTTATCAATACATTATACTTCTTTTTTAATTCCAAACTTTTCTTTTTTTCATTTGAATTTAGAAATTAGAAGAGTCTCCAAGCGCCCAATTGGTTACATTTATTTCGTACAATAGTAGGTCTGTTGCTTTAAAATTAAATACTTCCTTTAAGTTCAATGTTCTAAAGATTTCAATAGAGAATCCAAAACTAGGGTTTGAGGAATACGTAATTTGAAAGTGTATTTATTAGCATTAATTTACTAATTACAATAAATATTTACTATTTAATGTAATTTTTGTGTATCAATTTGACAATATAATATATCTAGCTACAAACTTACCATTGTAATTTTACCAGAAATATGAATCCTGTCCCAATCTGAGATTCATTTTCTAAGTTAACAACAATCAAAAACAATTATTAATTAACTAAACAAACGCATTATTATGAATCTAAACCGTAATTGCAGGTGGTTAAAATTCCCAAAAGAAAAAACAGCTTTTCTTTCTTTAGGGGTTCTGTCCATTGTGCTGTGCCTGGGGCCAATTACAGTCTCGGCGAAAACGACTAGCACTGTGGAAAATGTCCATAATGCTGAAATTCAATCCACTGTACGTGGTAAAGTTACCGATGAGGATGGAAATCCTTTACCTGGAGCTAGCATAGTTATTAAAGGCTCTACTCAAGGTGTACAAACAGATTTTGATGGAAACTATATAATAGAGGCAATCGATACCGCGACCCTTGTATTTAGTTACATCGGATTTGCAACACAGGAAATAGTTGTCGGCGGTCAAACCACTATTAATGTGGTTTTAGTAGAAGACGCCAATGAACTGGCAGAGGTTGTCTTAGTGGGTTATGGTACCCAGAGCAGAGCCTCTGTAACCAGTGCCATTTCAAAAGTAACTAACGAAGAACTTGTAGAAACTCCCGCTATTGGTGTTGCACAAGGACTACAAGGACGAGCCGCTGGTGTAAATGTTGTGAATACGGGAAGTCCGGGGTCCGATCCTTTAGTAACCATTAGAGGGCTTGGAACTTTTGGAAACAATACACCTCTATATGTTGTAGATGGTGTCCCAACGGGTAGTTTAAACAATATTCCTGTTGAATCAATTGAGTCTGTCGACGTTTTAAAAGATGCGTCTAGTGCTGCTATATATGGTTCGAGGGGTTCTAACGGGGTAATCCTTATAAAAACAAAAAGAGGCCGTTTTAATGCAAAACCAACATTCTCATTTTCAACCTATGCTGGTTTCGCGCAAAATCCGAAGCAATTAGATCTATTAAATGCGGAGCAATACAGACAATATGCCTCTGAAGCCTATGATGCAGATCCTACACAACCAGGCAACCAAATTTATCCAGGCTTGCAGCCAGGAAACTTTGATCCTAATGTAGATACCGATTGGCAGGATGAAGTATTTAGAACAGGTCTACTACAAAACTATAGCATGCAAGTTGCTGGTGGAACTGAAAATGCTACCTATAGTTTAGGAACAGGATACCTTAAGCAAGAAGGTACATTGATAGAAACTGATTTTCAACGGTACTCTTTTAATATTGCAAGTACCATTAACCTAAGTGAAAAGATCTCCATAGGTCAAACGTTTAATTTAGGTATCTCAGAGAGAAACCGTGGAGCAGATATTTTTGCTAACCTTTTAAGAATTACGCCTACCATTCCAGTATTTGATACAAGTACTAACTTCTATTCAGAGGTTACCACTTCTTTTGATGGTCAGGATGCAGATAACCCTGTCAGAGTTCTTGAAAACAATGATAATTTAGACAGCTCTACCAGTATGGTAGGTTCTCTCTTTGCTTCTTGGGAAATTGTACCTGGGCTTACCTATAAGTTCACACTTGGTCTAGATCACTCATTTAACAATACAGATGATTTCAGTAGATCAATTTTAACAGGTTCCAGACAGAGACTTAATTCTGAGACCAATAAAGTCCGAAGAAGATTCTTTGGTACAGTAATTACCAATCAATTAAACTATCGCAAATCTATTAACGATATGCACAATTTAGATGTGTTAGCCGGTTATGAAGCGAATAACAGTACGTTCGAGCAAGTCAACGCCCGTACTCGAAATAGTTTAACGGACTTTGTTGAAAACCTTAACCCAGGTGATGTAATTAATGTTTCTAGTTTTAGCAGCGAGAATAACTTACATTCAGCCTTTGGTAGAATTAATTACGATTATGATAAAATGTTCCTTATCTCAGCTAGTTTTAGAGCGGATGGTTCTTCCAGATTTGGTCCTGAAAATAGATGGGGTTATTTCCCATCCGTATCTGGAGGGGTGAATTTTGGTAAAATCTTCTTTGATGACAGCGCTACTATTTCTAACTTAAAACTTAGAGGAAGTTGGGGTAT
>CAZWPZ010000222.1:0-3649 GCA_964636005.1 uncultured Eudoraea sp. | reverse complement strand
TTAGTCATATCGCTTCTCAGGGCATAATTCACCTTTTTCTGATTCCCTAAGCTGTCTACCGTTTCTTTCATCATATTTTTACCACAAGCAGAGCCAGCACCATGGGCCGGATAGACAATGACATCATCACTAAGGGGCATTATTTTAGACCGCAAACTATCATATAGGAGTCCTGCCAGATCTTCTTTAGTAACTTCAGATGATTTCTGTGCTAGGTCTGGCCGACCAACGTCGCCCAAAAACAAGGTGTCTCCAGAAAAAATAGCATGATCTTTTCCGTTTTCATCCTTGAGAAGGTAAGTGGAACTCTCCATAGTATGCCCCGGGGTATGCAAAACCTTAATAACTACCTTACCCAAAGAAAATTCCTGACCGTCTTCAGCAATTAGTGCGTCAAAATTGGGATTTGCATTTGGGCCAAAGACAATCGGTGCCCCGGTCTCTTTGGCCAAAGTAAGATGTCCGCTCACAAAATCTGCGTGAAAATGGGTTTCAAAAATATACTTTATTGTAGCACCATCCTTTTTTGCACGTTCCAGATAGGGTGTTACTTCTCTTAAGGGATCAATAATTGCGGCCTCACCATCGCTTACGATATAATAAGCTCCTTGTGCCAGACAACCTGTATATATTTGTTCTATTTTCATAGGTGTTGCTTTAAAAGTTGACTACAAAGGTATCCATAAAAGGGCTAGTCTTTGGTAACTTTAGTTACCAGAACCATTTCGTTGATGGGCAACTTTTCCATAGACTTTCGTTGGTCCCTCTAAGTTATCAAAAAAAGCCACAGCTTCTTTAATTTTTACAAATAGGTGATCCTTTGGTAGTACACGTCCTATAGCACTGCGAAAAATAATATCGCGCGTTGGTCCTATGGCGCCAACAATATGCACCTGAATCCCCTTCTGCTGTATTTGAGTTATTGTTTTAGCAAGCATCCTGGTAGCAGTAGAATCGATATAGTTAATAGCTTCGGCATTGAGTATAATACCTCGCAAATCGGATCCTTTTTTTTCCATATGTTTTTGGAGCTCTCTTTTAAAATAATTGGCATTTGCAAAATACAATTGGGAGTCGAAGCGGACAATAAGTAAGTCCTTTCGCAGCTCGATTTCGTCTCCGAATCGATTTACATTTTTATAGTATTCTGTATTCCTAATATTCCCTAACTCAGGAAAATGAGGTTTTGATGTTCTATAAACCATAAGCAATAAACTCGCCAAAACACCTACCAAAATCCCCTGAGGTATGCCAACAAAAATGGTGGTAAAAAAGGTTAGTATCAGCACTATGAATTCGTCCCTTCTAAATTTCCATAGGCGTTTCGCGAAGGGTACATCAATTAGCTTTATAACGGATACAACGATAATGCTGGCGAGAATAGACTTTGGTAAATAGTAAAACAGCGAAGTGAGAAAAAGAAGCGTTAATGCCACAAAAACTACGCTGAATCCCGAAGATAGATTTGTTTGTGCGTCAGAATCTTGTTTTATAGCCGAACGAGAAAAACTTGCTGAAACTGGATACGACTGAAAAAATGAGCCAAAAATATTGGCAGAACCAAGGGCAATCAATTCCTGGTTTGCATCCAAAGAATCTTCCTGAGTCTTCTCTTCAAATGCCTTTGCAATTGAAATGGCCTCCAAATAACCAATTAAAGAAAGGGTTAGGGCAATTGGCCACAACTTCAAAAAATAATCCGTAGAAAATGAAGGTAATTTAAAACCTGGCAATCCCTTGGGCACCTCACCAACCACTTCCATTCCAAAGCTATCTAATCGAAAAAAATAGGTTATTAAGGTCCCCAAAACTACTACTATCAGAACCCCCGGAAGTTTACTCACCCACTTTTTAAACACCAATAACAGCAGTATACCACCAATGCCAACAGACAGAGTTACCCAATTTACAGCTTCTAATGCCATAAACAATTTGGCAACTCCTAAATGGAAGGTATCAGTTCTCTCCACAACTAGCCCCATTAGGTTATCTAGTTGACTAAAAATGATTAAAACGGCGGCGGCGGAAGTAAACCCACTAATAACTGGCTTGGATAAAAAATTAACGAGATAACCCATACGCAATACCCCTAGTGCCAACTGAATACTGCCTACCATAAAAGCAAGAAGCATTGCCATGGCAATATAGTTTTCCAGACCTGTTATTGCTAAGGCGCCTAAACCTACAGCCACTAAAAGCGAATCCATAGCAACCGGGCCCACAGAGAGTGCTTTTGAAGTACCCAGGAAGGTATAGACCAAAACAGGAAGCAGGGCGGCATATAACCCGTAGGCAGGAGGTAGCCCAGCTATCATCGCATATGCCATTCCCTGAGGAATTAGAACTATTCCAACAGTAAATCCAGACAACAGATCTTGTCGAAGTTTCTTCTTGTTGTATCCTTTAAGAGACTTTAGAAGAGGAAAAATTGTTCCCATAAATCAAAAATAGTATTATTAAAAATAGTACTAAAAGGTGATTTGTGTAAAACAACAAGGATAGCAAGAATTAAAGGGCAATAACCTTTAGGAAGTTTCTTCCCAACTGTATTTTTCCTTCTTTTTCCAAACTTTTTAAAAGCCTGGACACTACCACTCTTGAGGTATGTAGATCGTGGGCTATCTCTAAATGTGTGGTTGTGATACTATCGTTATTTGTCACCATCGCTCTATCTTTTAGATACTTCATTAATCGTTCGTCCATTTTCATAAATGCCAGGGTATCTACTGTTTCCATTAATTCAGTCAATCTTGTATGGTAACTGTCTAAAACAAAAGCTCTCCAACTTGGGTATTTGGCCATCCATTTGTCCATCTGCTCTACAGGCAACAAGAGCATTTCGGAAGGGGCCTCAGCAACGGCTTTTATATCGCTAATACCACTCCCCATACAGCAAGAAAAGGACATTGCACAAGTATCCCCTTTCTCTATGAAGTAGAGCAATAGCTCTTCCCCATCTTCATCTTCTCGCAAGATCTTGATGGCCCCAGAGAATAATAAGGGCATAACCGATATTCGCTGCCCTACATCCATGAGTATCTCTCCTTGCTCTATTTTCCTGAATTTTCCAACATTTGTAATTTCATTAAGCAACTCTGGTTCCAAAAGATACCCATAATGCACCTCTAATAATTCATCAATTTTCTTTTCCATGTTCTCTTCCAAAAAATAATTGTATCCTTTATTCGACTTTCCCATTCCAGGTTATCCTTGTGGAAAACGTTTCTTCCTTCCCATCCAAATAATAAAAACCTTCGTGCAGTTGTTGTTGCGGAAGGGAATAAGGGTAAAACGTTATGGGTTCAATACATACCATATTGGGCACTTCTGTCCACAACATAAAATGTTTAAATCCACTTGTTGAGAGACTAATTTTATACGCGTCTAACAGTGTAATTTCCAGACAATCGGGCACCTGTAATGCTCTGTGCCCTACGGCTAAAACATCAGATAAAGAAATAGTACTTTCCTTGGTTTTTAGTTCTGGATTAGAGGAATATAATTTAAAAGCGGGATGATAGCCCAACATATACGGCATATCCTTATCGCCTTGAATCTTAAATACAATTTCCACATAATTATCCCCTAGTACGACTGTCTTTTCGAAGGTGAAATTATAGGGCCACAGCAATAAAGGGGAGGCCGATTT
>CAZWPZ010000221.1:0-7703 GCA_964636005.1 uncultured Eudoraea sp. | reverse complement strand
AAACTAAAGCGACGAATTATTCGTAAAAAGTATAACCGTGAAATAAGTGAGATATACGCCTAATCCCTTTTATTTCTAAAATAAAAACGAAGCCAACCTACCGATACAGCAAGCTTCTTCTCCCTTATCTTTAGCTCAGGAAATAAGTTAGTCTTGGTGTCAAGTGGAAGGAAGTACAGCACCTTATTCGGTTCGTAAACTTTTAACCGGATTTGCAATGGCCGACTTTATCGATTGGAAACTTACCGTAACCAAGGTGATAAACAAGGCAAGACCTCCTGCCAAAGCAAACACCCACCATTGAATAGAGATTCTATAGGTATATCCCTCTAACCAATGTTGCATAAAGTAATACGCTATTGGCACAGCCAGAATAAAGGCAAGGCCTACCAATTTTAAAAAGTCTCTGGTGAGTAGGCGAACCACGGACTGAATAGAGGCCCCCAACACTTTTCGTATCCCAATTTCCTTTTTCTTTTGCTCTGCAACAAAGGATACCAGACCGTAAAGTCCAAGGCAACTTATTAGGATGGCTAACAGGGTGAATATGGTAGATATCTTCCCAAGTCGCCTCTCTTCTTCATATAGCTTTCCTACTTCCTGATCTACAAAAGCATAGGTAAAGGGGGTGTCTTTTACCGTATTCTCCCAAATGACATCGAGCTTGCTTAAGAGTTCCTGGTAGTCCTGGGTGTTCACTCTTAGGAGCAACCAACCCGGATCCCTGTTTCTTCCCAACATCAATGGGGCTATCTTTTCTTTTAAAGAGGCGTAGTGAAAGTCTTCTACGAGGCCAACTATCTCGAATTCCTGGGTTTCTCCCTCGTAAGTCGATAGTAATTTGGAACCTACCGCCTTCTCTTCGGGAATTTCAAAAACACGGAGGGTAGCCTGATTGACGATAACCTGATCCTCATCCTTTTCTCTGAGATCCCGCCCTTGCAAGAGAGGTATCTTCAAGGTTTCGAGGTATCCCTCACTAACCATGTTAAACCTGACTAGCGTTTTGTTTTCCGGATTTTTGCCGGGTAGATGTAGACCCCGGTCCATCAACACCAGTTCCGATGGGGTATAGGCCGCAGCGCCTACGCTGGTCACGCCAGGAACTGTCAAGAACTGCGTCTTTAAAGCATAAAAATCACTGGTTTCACCGAATTGATTTAGCCTGACTTTAAGCAGATTCTCTTTCTGGTAGCCCAGGTCTTTATTTTGGGTGTATTGCAACTGTTGTGTAACTACTATTACCGCTGTTATTAGTCCAATAGAGATCACAAATTGAAATACTACCAATGCCTTTCTCAAGGATCCATTTCCGGATGGCAGGTTAATGGTACTTTTGAGTACCTGCATGGGTCTTATGGAAGAAAGTACCAAAGCAGGGTATATACCGGAAACCAAACCGGTAGCAATACCCAATACCAACAATAAGGCTCCCATTCTCCAATTCAGGACGTCCTGAACCTGCAAGGAGCCCTGCGTTATTTCGTTTACCAAAGGCAAAAGGATTACTGTGATTGGGATACTCAGCAGTACGCTGAAAAGAGAAAGGGAAAGCGACTCTCCCAAAAACTGCTTTATCAGGGAGTCTTTTCCTGCTCCAACCACCTTTCGGACCCCTATCTCTTTTGCCCTCTTACTGGCTCTTGCCGTGCTGAGGTTGATAAAATTGATACAGGCTACTAACTGAATAAACAGCGCCAGAATGAGTAAAAAATAAAGATAGTTTATATCGGACACCAGGTCTATCTGCCCCCTGATTCCTTTGGAGTATAAGTGAATATCGGAAATTGGTTGTAGTGTCAGCCTTTTTTTAATACCACTATCGATTAGGTCCTTTTCCCCTCTGGCCTTTAAGAAGCTTGCCAATTTAGCATCTAACAGCTCTCCATTGACGTTGGGCTCCAAGCGGACGTAGTTATACACAAAATTTTCTGTGGCAAAATTGGTTACTCCGTTGACGAATTCCCCGAAACCAGGCGTATCGAGGTTAATAATATAATTGGGGTTCAGGTGCGACTTTCCCTGTTCCTTAGCCAATACCCCAGACACCGTAAACATCATAGGGTTTTCGCCTGCGCCCCACTTAATGGTTTCTCCCAAAGCTCTCCTATCTCCAAAAAGCCTCTTCGCCAGGGAATACGAAAGTACCAGATCGGTTGGTTCGTCCAAGGCAGTCTCGGCATTGCCCTCAAGGAAATTAAAATCAAAGACCTTAAAAAAAGTAGAATCGGCTAAATAGGCTCTTTTTTCATAAAAGCCTTCATTCGTAGAAGCGGAGCGGATCAGATTGGTAAAGAACAAATCGGCCAGGACCACTCTTGTCGCTTCCTCCACCTCTGGCAAATCTTCTTTTAGTGCGAAGGCAATAGGTGGAGAAGAGGTTGCTGAAATTATATCATCCGTATTCTGATTTGCCCCATCAAAATAGGAGGTAATTCGGTAAATAGAGGCCGCATTTTGGTGGTGCTGGTCGTATCCTGTCTGGTCCACTACGTAGACTAAGATGGTAAGGCAACTCACAGTACCTACTACAAGGCCCAAAAGATTAATTAAGGTTTGTTGTTTGTTTTTTTGGAGGTTCCTCCAGGCGATTTTCAGATAGTTCTTAAACATAGTTCGTAATTGGTTATTTGTTATGGCCCAAATTGACTGTTATTCGTGTTAAACCTTTAGACCTCCTCTAATCAGCAGTAAGGTTGTAGTGAGAAAAGTATCTACAGAGTTCATTAATTCCCTAAATAACATGCTGTTAAACTAAAGACGTATGAAAATTAAAATTGTGACAAAAGCTCTTGTATTCGGATGGACCGATATACCAGGATTTAGGAAACAATCCTATACTGCCCGGAAATGCTTTGCTAAGAGCACGGAATTTTGTATTTTCTAACAAAAGAAGCTATGGTAGGAAAAAGCAAGATATTAGGACGTAAAACGGTGCCAGTCTTTGGAATACTGCTGGGCCTCTTTATTCTGGCAGGCTGTTCCGGTTCGGACGATGGAACAGAATCTCCGGAAGATCCCACGGCAGAAGTGTCTCCATGTATTGAAAATGGGGCTTTGGGAAATGTAACGGAAAATCATGGACACGAGTTGACTATTCCCAAAGAAGATGTAATTGCTGCTAAAGAAAAGACCTATTCTATTCAGGGCTTTGCAGATCATGATCATACCTTAACCCTAAAACCGGCAGATTTTACCGCCTTAAAAAACAGTTCCGGTTCCGACATCTACTCTTCCACAACAAACGGACATAGGCATTCTGTCTTTGTTCTCTGTGCGCCATGATTCAAACAAGAATCCTCTTATAGTTTCTTATCGAAAAAAGGAGTTAAGCAGTGTTTGTTTCTATCCAATACTATAGAATTCCCATATCGGGAAAATACTTCACTTGCCTTATTGGTCGTTTCAGCTCTTAATTTGTTCACTTCACTCAATTTTCCTCCTTTAACACCACTCCTCTGTTCTATGTTTGTACTGTAAAATAATTAAAACAACATTTTAAAATTTATAAACATGGGAACAATAACATTATTAATAGCAACTGGAATCTCTTCCGTTATGTTAGCGTTTAATGGACCAAAGCATTATACTAACGACATGGAAGTACCTCAGCATAACAAGACAATGATGTCTGATAGCTGTGTGCTCGGAGAATTAACCTATATAGAGGAAAATGAGGAAGTAGAATTAGGTTTTGATACGGCAGCCTATTTACCAGAAGACTTTAATGCGTATGAGGGCATGACTTTTGACCTTAGCGAAATTGAGTATGCGGAAATAGAAGAAGAAATCGTTTTAGGTTTTGACACTAAAGAATATCTGCCTGAAGATTTTAATGCTTACGCAGAAGTGGAATTAGACCTGAACGATATCATTTACATCGAAGAGGAAGAAGAAGATTTTGATCTTGGGTTAGACGCGGGTATTTACTTGCAGTAAGAAAATAGTTTTATCCAGGGATTAGTCGATAATTGGATTAGATTGTTTGTCACGGGCCCTATCTTTAACGATAGGGCTTTGTTGTATCCCTAAAGGCTAAGTTAATTTGACCAAGAAATTCATGTAAATTTGTGTTACGCCTGCCGTAGCCCGTAAAGGATTGTTCATATGATTAGAGAAATTAAAGTAAAACGCTCCCGCCTTGTAAAAGTCGCCCTATTACTTGCAGTATTGGTTTCCCTGCCTAAGACTATTTACATCTACAATAAAGTACATGACGGTGATATGGATTTTTCCATGGACTGGGTGGTAGACTTTTTTATCAAGTTTATTTTTTTCTTTCTTTTCTCATGGCTCATCTTGCAACTAAATTCGAACTGGGGCTATTTTTTTACAAAGTATAAAAGAGCCATACGGATAGTAGCTGTTATTATATTAAACTTCGCCATCCTTTTCTCAGGGGCGTCGATGCTGGATTTTATATTCGACTCCCTGATTGGCAACCCCCTATCCAGACAGGAAAAAGGCTTCTTATTTTTTGAACTTGCAGTACTGGTTATCATCTTACTTTTCATTTCCAGAATCCTAAGACTTCAGATGGTGTCTCAGGCCAGCCTTATCGAAAACGAAAGGCTTAAACAGCAAAATTTGCAGACGGAACTTACGGCATTAAAAAATCAAATAGATCCACATTTCTTATTTAACTCCTTAAATTCACTAAGCTGCCTAATACAGGATAACGACAGCGCTTCCCAATTTGTAAAAAAACTCTCCTTTATGTATCGTTATATTTTGCAGAGTGGCGACAGGGATATGGTAACCTTAAGGGAAGAACTCAAGTTTTTGGATAGCTATTGCTATTTGATGAAAACCCGCTACAGAGATCGTTTCCGTTTGGTTATTGATATCGATGAAGAACATCTTAACAAGCAGATACCGCCCTTGGCCATTCAGTTATTAGTCGAAAATGCCGTAAAACACAACGAGATCTCACAAAGCAATCCCTTAACCGTGAACGTTTTTTATAGAGATGGTTCTATTTTCGTGGAAAATAAACTACAGCCCAGGACGGTGATGTCTGAGGGGACGGGGAACGGCCTTGTAAATCTGGACAAAAGGTATTATCTAATTGAAAAACAACATATTGCAATTGTAAAGGACGACGAAAAGTTTAGTGTTGAACTACCTCTAAAAGTATAAAAATGAAAGTAGTCATAGTGGAAGATGAGTTGGCGGCAAGTGAAAACCTGACGTATTTACTTAAGAAGCTTAATCCCAATATAGAAGTACTGGCTGTTTTAGATTCTGTACGATCTTCGGTTGCCTACTTTTCTGCACCTAATGAAGCAGAATTAGTTTTTATGGATATTCATTTAGCAGACGGCCTTTCCTTTGAAATATTCGATCAGGTTACCATAAACAAACCGGTGGTTTTTACTACGGCCTACGACCAGTATGCCTTAAAGGCCTTTAAGGTTAACAGTATAGACTATTTGCTAAAACCTGTAGACGAAGATGAACTGTCTAAAGCCCTAAAGCAATTTGAAGTACAATCCCAGACAGAAGCTTCTCCTAATTTACAAATGGAAGGCTTGTTAGATCTAATCAAAGCGAATAGTAAGGCATACAAGACCAGCTATTTGGTGAGTCAGCGAGACCAATTAATCCCGATTAAAAGCTCCAGTTTTGCTTATCTCTATATAGATTCGGGAATCGTGAAGGCAGTTACCAAAGACAACAAAAGTTATACCCTAGATAAAAAGTTAGAGGACTTAGAAAAGGAACTAGACCCAAGCCATTTTTTTAGGGTTAACAGACAATTCATAGTGCATAAAGATGCTATTTCGAATATAAAATACTATTTCAACGGCAAGCTTTTATTAAATGTCTCGCCTGTTTCCAGCGAAAAAATTGTGGTTAGTAAGGCCAAATCCAGCGACTTAAAAACATGGCTCAACTCCTAAAACATGTTTTTCGAAGGTAATCGTCCAAAATAAAATAAAGCATCCACGGCTTTTACAAAAAAACCCTACTCCCGTTTCAAACAAATCTCTTATTAAGCGAGAGGTATCGAATGGATTCGAAGCCTTATTAAGACTCTTCCGGAGTACGGCCTAAGCGTACCCCCACAATGCCAGAAACAAGAGTATCTGCTTTTTAGCCTTTTATACATAAATAACAGCACTTTATACAATAGTATGTTAGAGGGTTACATACTCGTATTAAATTGACAAAAAATTGAACTCGTGAAACGCCCATTAAAATTATTTATTTCATCCGTCCTATTATTATTTATTACATTCCAAACCTTTTCTCAAAATAGTGACAATGTACCAAAGTCCTTATTTAAAACCTGGTATGCCATTAAAGTTGGTGATACAGAAGTTGGCGAAATGAAACCTACCACCAGAAAAGAAGTATTAACATTTATCTCAGATGGAACAATGACAATTGAGGACAGAGATGTTAAGATGAATGCAAAATGGGAATATCTTAAAGAATCAAAAACAATTAAAGTAACTCTTAATATTAGGGGTAATGAACAGGTTGTAGAATTAATTCTTCGTGATCTAACGGATAGCTCACTGGTTTTGATATCGCCTAAAGATTTCAAAGTCACAGAGTATGCTCTTAAGCCGCCCGATATGAACGCAGCTAAACCTAAGACAGCTCCTTTATATGTTGGCTCAGACAGTAACATTGATTTTAAAAGTTGGTCTGGTGTACATCCCTTTAATTACAAAGTGACAGAAACGGTGGAGGGTGAACTAATAAGTGAAGAAGCTGTTGGTGTATTAATTCTTTTAAAAATTAATGGTAATAACATATTACGCCTAAACGAGAATGGTATGACCACAGATTTAAAGACCTCGCAAGGAGAAGAGATTAATAGTGAAATGCATTTTAATCTCATTACTGAAGATCCAGAACTTTCGGGAAAAATTGTTTCCCGTAGTGATAATAGTAGTTATCTAATATTTGAAAAGGATAAGTCTAAGGTGGAATACATGAAAAAATAAACTGTTACCAACATTGACTATAAGTAATTGGTTGTTCTCTTTTAAATTGGAAATTCCTTCAGACTTCTCGACTTAGTATGTACTTGCAATCCGCCCGAACATACTATTAGGACTGGGCGGGGATTAATCGCAGAACGACGCAACAACTCATAGCCTAAACCATTAAAACTAAATAACAATGAATACCCTGATCTTCTTTATTTCCATCGCAGCTATGGCTTTAAGCCTTGGTGTTATCATTTTTATTTTATCCAAGCTTTACAAAAATCATTATAAACGAGAAATGCCTTTCTAAACTACCATAGGCCTTCCTTCAGGCACTACTCCCTTCGAGCATAAATTCTAACCGATTTTTTGTAAGGAAAACAAAATGTTATTCCGTAAATACGATTTCTTCTTCAATCTTTAAGGTACGCAGGAACTCTACCAAATCTACCAGGTCCTCTTCCGACATTACCTTATGCAGGCCTTCGGTCATCAGTGATTTTTCCATGGCTTCTTGAGAAACTATATCGGCAAGTTTTATTTCCTTCTGTGCTCCGCCCATTATTTTCAGTACCAGCTCGTCTTCGGTCTGGCTTAGAATATAACCCGTATAGGTGGTGCCATCCTTAGTCTTAATGGTATACCCCTCGTATCCGAAGCTAATACCGGCGCTTGGGTAAATGATATTAGAATACAAAAATTGCTTGGAAAGTTTGTTCCCAATATCGGAAAGCTCAGGCCCGAATTCAACCCCGGTAT
>CAZWPZ010000220.1:0-32416 GCA_964636005.1 uncultured Eudoraea sp. | reverse complement strand
TTGTTGGATCACCGGCACAGATAATAAGTTGTGGTAATAAGTGTGGCTCGTTTTGTTGAAAAAAAGCCACCAACAAAACCGACTAACTGGACTAAAGGGCCGGCCGGCGTGTCTCTGCCGCGCCTTTTCCCTAAGTAAATGTGACAATTTCCGAGTCGGCCAGCCAAGCCAGCCAACCTGCCTCCGACGTCCGACCACACAACCGACCACCAGATAGCTTCTCCCTAGCTAGCTATCATAGAGTTAGCACTAACCTCCACCACAACCTTTACACCACTCATTATGTTGTTTGGCACTGCAGAGTGTCGAGGTTACGTCCAAAGCCTCGGGCAGCCTACAATCGCTGACCCTTACAGCAGATGGAAGGCAAAACGAGTGAAGGATGATGAATTGAGCGACGACGAGATGGCTGACGTGCTGCGCCCTGCACAACTTTTTGCTGGAGGAAGATGGTCTCGACGAAGACTGGGAGAACCATCTCTACCTTAATCAAGATGATGCTGGCTCCCATGACTATGATGATGTTCAAAAACTAAGGCTATTCCAGTTCCCTTCTCTATATCCATCAAGTACTGATTTACCAGTTAACTAGCAGAATCGATTTATTTTTATGGTTAAACTAACAAACCACTGGGTTTGTTGCGCCAAAATACAAGGCTTATCCTTGCAAAAAAAATGCCCTTCATCGATATTTTAGGGGGTAAAACTATTAGCAATTAAAGGTAAGGGTTAAAATAAAAAGGGTATACAGACTAAGTGGTTTGAATGTTGAAAATTGGCAACATTCGTTTGTACAATACGTTTTCTACAAAAATTTACCCTGTAGCCCAAGGGAGTTTTGCGCTCCATACATGTGCATTAAGAGTCATTCTATAGTACTAAGCTTTGATTGAAACACAATTATTAAAAGGTTTATACTAATTCTTTGATGTAAGAGTTAATTATGTACAGACCTTACGGTTTGTATGTTAAATAGCTTACCTATGGAAAAAAAATTAAAACGCTTAGCCACAATACACCGGCTGCAAGTAAAGGGTCTGGAGCTTTTCTATCAAAATGGCTACTACAATACCAGTATTGATGACATTTTAAAGTCTCTTTCTCTTTCAAAAGGAGCATTCTACTACCATTTTCAGTCCAAAGAAGACTTCTTTATTAGTATTATTCAGTCTTTAATCGTACGGAAAGTATATAGCACCTTAATAGAGCCTATAGAAAACAAGGAAAACCCATTTGTAGTCATTGATAAATGTTTTGAAAATGCACTGGAAACCGCAGAACACAATGAGATGGATTTCGGGTTCGTTTTGGGTAATTTTCTGACAGAATTCAATGGAAGAAATACCACTATTTCAAAGTATTTAATGGATATATATAAGGTTTGGGAAGTGAATCTTGTATCGATATTACAAAAAGGTAAAACAGACGGATATGTCAACAGGCATATAGATAGTGAAGGGGTTGCTACCTATATCATTTCATCCTATTTGGGCATAAGAACATTAATGGTTCAGGGAAACTGTAAAAACATAAAATACAAGTACTTACAACAACTGCGAAAATATCTAAATTCTCTAGCCATAAATACGACAGTATAAAACAGAGACCTATTTATTGTTCACATATTTGTACTATTCTAGAAACTACAGATGCTGGAGTTATGGTTTCCATAACATTTTCATATCCTTCAGGCATCTTATTACCATACACCGAAGTAGGTATTAAAGGATACTCTTTTCTGTTTGAAAGTATACTATTCTCCTTAGGCTGTCCGTAGGGGGCAAAACCGGCGTACGGATGGGTAACTCCCCATAGGGTAATAGTAGGCACTCCAAACATAGCAGATAGGTGCCCATTACCACTGTCCATTGCAACCATAAGTCGCAGATTTGAAATTATTGCTAATTCTTCCTCAAACTCCATCTTTCCCAAAAGACTCTCACAATTGGCATATTTCTTTTCCCATTTATTGGCTATTTCTTCTTCTATGCTACCCCCTCCAAATAATAGTATACGGTATAGGGTAGTCGCATCTAATTCTTCCAATACCTTTTCCATCAAATCTAAAGGATAACACTTTCCAGAATGTGCCGCAAAAGGAGCAATACCTATCCATATCCTAGAATCTTCGGGGCGGTAGTTGAAGTTTCCCGGAATTTTCCTTTTAGGCGTTATCCAGTCTTTAGAGATTCCTAGGGGGTATCCTAATTTTGAGAATACTTCTTTGTAACGATCCACAGTTGGAGTTACAGCTTGGAAGACTTTATTTTTGGCGGCGGTAAGTGCTTTTTTTTCTTTCCTGCCTTTGTCTATTTTTTGCACATGTATTCCATGAAGTTTAAATAATATGCCAAGAATGTTGCTTCTGAGAACATTGTGTAAATCTGCAACACTATCTATTTTATCACCCTTAATTTCTTGGAATAATCGCCATAGGCCAAGCAGCCCTTTATGTTTTTGATACACCTCGGCCTTTAATACAGATACGGTTTTTAAGTGATCGAATAAAGGCTCGAACTGAGGTTTAGTGAGTACAATTATTTTTAACTCTGGATATTGTTTTGACAATAGGTTACAAAGAGGAACTGTCATGGCTACATCTCCCAAGGCAGAGAGTCTAATTGCCAGGACCGTGGATGGTTTATTTTTCACCTCGCAAAACAGGATTTAACTCCTCGTCATTATACATTTTCATCTGTCTATATGTCTTCATATAAACCTGTCCAGCTTCGATGTTTTTTAAAAGTTCATCAATTGCCTTGGAAAGATCTTTTTGTTGCTCTAAAAGTACATTCAGTTTTTCTTTACATTGATTTATATGCTGAGAGCTCGCGTCTTTCCTTAACGTTTCTTCCTGCATATGATAAATCTTTAATGCCAAAATAGATAGCCTATCTATTGCCCAAGCAGGGCTTTCTGTGTTGATCCAAGCATCAGTCAGGGCTGGAACATCTTTGTATTTATTGTAGAAGTAACTGTCAATATACTCAACCAGGTCCGTTCTGTCCTGATTACTAGAGTCTATTTTTCTTTTGAGACTTAAAGCCGCAACCGGATCAATATCTGGATCTCTTATAATGTCCTCGTAGTGCCATTGTACGGTATCTATCCAATTCTTTTTATAAAGTAAATGGGCAATTTCGTCTTTAGCATAAGGATTCTGAATTGGCTGATCTACAGTATCTTCAATATGGTAATTACGAATACTTTCGTTAAAGATTTTAATGGCATATTCACTAAACATACAGCTGTTTTTTGCAAATATACCTATTATTTAAGAATCACTTCTAACCCAAAGATGATAAACGGCAGGACGATTGAAGCTATTAAAAAAAGTTCTTTAAAATTGGCCTTTTTAATCAGTTCAATGTATTTAGTAAGAAAAACAGAAGTAGAAAAGAATGTTACTAATACTACAGAAGACATTTCAGAAAATTTTAAAAAGGTAATCCCAAGGCCCAAAACTAGTGCTATTGCTATTAGCCTCATGGTAATAATTTTACCCATACCTAATTTACTCATTTTAATAAAGGTAACGGAGGTGATTCCCAGAGCGAATAGGGAGTAAACGATTAGTTTGGTATAACTAGTCCAGTTTCCCGAAGTAGTAATCCAATTGAAGCGATAATGCGCTTCTAATGTGTCTACTTCATTAAACAAGATAAGTGTTGCAAGAGTTATTGTAAATACTATAAAGGTTGCAACAAATGGTACTAACCAATTTTTAAATACTTTAGGTTCATAGAAGTATATGGCAAGAAATACAAGAACCATAAAAAGCAGGGCCCAATCAACCCAAAAACTTGCTATAAGTATCCAAAACGTTGCATCAAATATTTTAAGTTTAATACTCTTGAGCGATTTTAAGCTAATAATTCTACGAAAGGCAAGAAGTAAAAAAAAGGTGCAAAATATGGCGTCTGAATCTTGTAATACTTCCGGGAAAATTATTGTCAATAGGGCAAAGAACAGTATGGTAAAAGAATTGGTCCCTGTTATCTGATTTCTCTTAACAATAAAATCTATAACAAAAATGCTAAAGCACAATACCCCAATAACGAAAAGAGAATATATTAAATCACTAAACTCAAGTGTCTGTTTAAACAGTATTAAGTTTACTAACCAATACAATCCAAATACAAAACCTAATACAATAACGAAATTTACTGGTTTTGTTTTTCCAAAAATGCTTGAAATCATCTTGGGTTTTTATATTTTTGTCTGGTAAATATAAACTAAGATGAGAGCATTTTTTGAAGGGATAGAAAATTTATTTGTGAATGGTCTGTTTTGGCCTTACGACTTTTTCAGATTTATGGAGAATTGGTGGGCTTCCAATATTTTGAATTGGATCTTTGTAATAATAGGTGGAGTTGCCATGGTGTACTGGCTGATGGAGCTAAAAAAGTTTAATGACAATGGAGAAGAGGATAAAAGTATTTCCTCCCATTCTTATTTATAAATCAAACCCAATATCTTTCCGATAATTCATTCCATCAAAGCGAACTAAACTAATACTGTTATAGCTCGTTTTTAAAGCCTCCTTATGATTGCTGCCATATGAGGTAAAGGCAATTACCCTACCGCCATTGGTAACAACATTCTGGTCCTCAACTGTGGTGCCGGCATGAAATACCAGTGAATCCTTAACTTCCTCTAATCCCTTGATCGGCATTCCTTTTTTATAGGCTTCTGGGTATCCTCCTGAAACCACCATAACCGTAGCTGCAGTACGGTTATCAATTTCAATGGTAGTCTCATCCAATTCTCCTGATGAAATTGCCATGAATAGATCTACTAGATCTGATTTTACTCGGGGTATAACAACTTCTGTTTCTGGATCTCCCATCCTTACATTGTACTCGATGACGAAAGGTTCGTCCTCTACTTTTATAAGTCCAATAAACAGGAAACCATTATAGACTAGGTTATCGGCCTTTATTCCGTTTACTGAGGGCTCAACAATTTTAGTTTTCACCTTATTTAGGAATTCCTCATCCACAAAAGGAACCGGAGAAATAGCTCCCATACCACCTGTATTTAAGCCTGTATCCCCTTCGCCAATTCTCTTATAGTCTTTTGCCAGCGGTAGTATCTTGTAACTATTCCCGTCTAAGAGTACAAAACAACTTAGTTCGATTCCATCTAAAAATTCTTCAATAACGACTGAGTTACTGGCATCGCCAAATTTGGATTCTAAAAGCATCGCCTTCAACTCATTAATAGCCTTGTCCAGATCGTTCAAAATTACGACGCCTTTACCGGCTGCCAAGCCATCTGCCTTTAAAACATATGGAGGTTTACTATTACGTAAATAGGTAACTCCTTCCTCAAAGGTATCGGAGGTAAAACTCTTATAGGATGCTGTTGGTATATTATGCCTTTTAAGAAATTCCTTAGCATATTCTTTACTCCCTTCCAGAGTAGCGGCTTCTTTTGAAGGACCAATTATATGCACATGAGACAGTAGCTCATCCTCTTTGAAAAAATCATAAATTCCCTGAACTAAAGGGTCTTCTGGTCCAACAACGACCATGGTAATATTTTCTTTTAAGACAAGATTTTTTATTCCCGTGAAGTCATTAACCCCTATAGGCGTATTAATCGCAAACTGAGAAGTACCAGCATTTCCTGGAGCAACAAAAATTTTTTCAGACCTAATACTTTGATTCAATTTCCATGCGAGAGTGTGTTCTCTTCCACCAGAACCGAGTACGAGTATGTTCATTTTTTAAGATTTGAACAAAAATACATTTTGCTATCAAAATAAGCGTTTAAATCAGACCTTTTTCTATCCAATTCTCAACAAATCTTACCTATTGTTTCGCTCTGTAAAATCTCTATGTTCTGTTTTCTGAAGTTCTTCTGGAGAAAGTGTTTTAAAATAGTCAAAGGTTTTTTTCATACCCTCTTCTCTGCCAACTACGGGCTCCCATCCTAATATTTCCTTGGCTTTAGATATATCCGGTTGTCTTTGCAGGGGATCGTCCTGAGGTAAAGGTTTATAGATTATTTTTTGATTAGTACCTGTTAATTTAATAATCTCTTCTGCAAAATCTTTAATCGTTATTTCATTTGGGTTCCCAATATTTACCGGGTAGCTGTAATCGCTTAATAAAAGCCTATAAATTCCCTCAATCTCATCATCGACATAACAGAAAGACCTGGTTTGTAATCCATCTCCAAAAACGGTAAGGTCTTCTCCTCGCAATGCCTGACCCATAAATGCAGGGATAACCCGTCCATCGTTTAATCGCATTCTAGGACCATAGGTGTTAAAAATTCGCACTATTCGCGTCTCTAAACCGTGAAATCGATGATAAGCCATTGTCATGGATTCCTGAAAGCGTTTAGCCTCGTCATAAACTCCTCTAGGCCCAATGGTGTTCACATTACCATAGTAATCTTCTGTCTGTGGATGAACCAATGGATCTCCATAAATTTCAGAAGTAGAAGCAATTAAAATTCGCGCACCTTTTTCTTTGGCCAGGCCTAGTAAATTGTGTGTGCCAAGAGCTCCCACCTTTAGAGTTTGAATTGGTATTTTTAAATAGTCTATCGGGCTTGCAGGTGAAGCAAAGTGTAAGATATAGTCTAGTTTTCCAGGTATGTGAATAAACTTGGTTACATCATGGTAGTAAAACTCAAATTGTTTTAACTTAAAAAGATGTTCAATATTTTTTAGGTCACCTGTAATTAGATTGTCCATCCCTATGACATGGTATCCCTCTTTTATAAAGCGATCACAAAGATGTGATCCTAAGAATCCCGCTGCTCCAGTTATTAATACTTTTTTCATGGTTTTAGTTTATGCAGTCCCTAGCTATAATTCTGTAGGCTAATATTGACTTCCGTTATTTAGGTCTTTTCTTAAGGCTCAAATGTATTATTTCAACTAATTCTCACAAATAATATCGGCTTAACGACCAATTATTTGGGCTAGCTAGACTTTTTGATTCTTTTTTTTCGCAGGTTTTATGAAAAATAAAGTATCAATACG
This sequence comes from uncultured Eudoraea sp., assembly GCA_964636005.1. Classification (GTDB taxonomy): domain Bacteria; phylum Bacteroidota; class Bacteroidia; order Flavobacteriales; family Flavobacteriaceae; genus Eudoraea. The sequence goes on along the minus strand of CAZWPZ010000220.1, from coordinate 25,416 downwards.
CCTTGTCTTCTCCGGAAACGGCATTGATGACGGTTTGAATAATTATCTTTATATCTAAGAAAAAAGACCAGTTTTCAATATAGAAAATATCAAATTTAATTCTATTGAGTATATCACTGTCTTTTTCTATTTCTCCCCTGTATCCTCTTACCTGAGCTAAGCCAGTTATCCCTGGTTTTACAAAGTGACGTACCATATATTTATCCACTTTATTGGCATATTCGTCCGTATGCGTAATCATATGTGGTCTAGGGCCAACAACAGACATATTCCCAAAAAGAACATTGTAGAACTGCGGAAGTTCATCAATGCTGGTAGACCTCATAAAGCGTCCAATTTTCGTTATTCGCATGTCGTTTTTATTGGCTTGCTTTACATCTGATGAGGAATTGATCCCCATGGATCGAAATTTAAAACAATGAAACTCATTATTATCGATACCCGTACGCCTTTGAATGAAAAAAACCGGTCCGGGAGATTCTAATATGATCAGTATAGCCAATATAGGTGTAATCCAAATTAACAAGCCAAAAATGACCATCAGCGAAAAAACGATATCAAAGGTCCTTTTAATAAATGCGTTTATCGTGTTGTGAAGAGGAATATCCCGTAAGGATAAAATGGGAAGATAATCGTAATATTCAAACTTTAGCTTCTTCGCATAGATGTTCTTGTTATCTGGTAGGAACTTCAAAGTTCTGAGGTTGTTATCTGCGAAATTTATAAACTGATTGAGTTCTGTATTGTTTAATTCTGATACTGAACAGTATATTTCGTCTATATTATTACTCACAATAAACTTGAAGCAATCCATGATATTAAAATCATGCTCATTTGGGCTAAATTGTTTAACAAAGTGATACCCGTATTCTGTTCGTTCATTAAAGACATTGATTAATTGTTCCGTCTTTTTATTTTTCCCAATTACTACTACATTTCTCGTATTTCCTTTAATTCTGCGCCGATACTTTAATAGCAGAAAATAGCTAATAAACTTTACTATTGCTATAGCAAAGAACACAAATACGGCGTATTTTGCTAAGGCAAGCCTACTCATATTCGGCTGTTTAAAGAATCCTATAAAGGCGTAGAGAATCAGGAAATAAAAGAAAAACTGCCTAAACAATAAGACCAAAATTTGGGTTGCTTTGGTATACCGATAGACAATATAAAACTCTGTAAAAAGGGCGATTACCACCCAAGCCAGGGAAATATAGCTGTGGAATAGAATAGGAAATTGAAATTGGAGGGGTAAAAAATAGGCAAAAAGATTAATTATCAATAAATCAAAACCATAGGAGATTGGATTGATTAGCTTTGAAAATTTCACTTTGTTAATAAACATTTACAGCGACGTTAATAAACTTTTACTCAAAATCACTTGGGCATGCACTTTTCCAATGCTTCAAGGCATTCTCAAAGTCGAACTTAAAATTAAAATTATTTTCAATAAGATATTCAGGCTTAATATTTGTCGGAAATCCCGCTTTTCTTACCCGCACAGGATGTATGTCTGACTTTCTTCCGGTCAGTTTTGCAACTATTTGTAAAAAGAAAGCCATAATGCTCAAGACTCCTACGGACAACTTTAAAGTGGGTTTCTTGTATCCCAAATAGCGCTTTGCAATTACCGTCATTTCATTTAAGGGTACAATTGGGTTCTCTACATAGTTATATGTAATTAATCGCTCCTTTTTATCCATTACAAAAAGAATACTATCAACGAGTCCGTAAACGTATCCATAGGATTTAATCACTTTTCCACCATTTGGCAAGATAAATGTCCCTTTCTTTAAGGCCTTTATCATTCTATACACATTTCCAGGATCTTTAGGTCCGAATATTACTCCAGGTCTCACTATTATTAGACGCCTTGATTCATTCTCGGCCAACCACTGTTTGTGAATTTCTTCCGCCATGGTTTTTGAAATACCATAAGCTGTTTCTGGATATAATTGAGACTTTTCTGTTCGTTGTTCCAAAGACTTCCCATAAGGGGCAATACTGCTTGTAAAAAAGATATTTCTTATTCCAATTTCTCTAGCCCAATCATTGATATTTTTTACTCCTGGTATATTCGTGTCAAAATACTCCTGATATTCGTGTCCTGGTTCTCTATGAACCGCTGCAAAATTAAATATCCATGATGTATTTAAATCGATTTCTCCGGTATTAATAGCTATTTTATTACGTACATCAACCCTTTGGTACTCAATAGTATCGTCCATGGGACCTTCAAATGGCTTAATGTCACAGACGATATATTTCGAAAAGACATTTCTTTCTCGAAAAACGGATAGCATAACGCTTCCAATATAACCCGCGCCTCCAAATATTATAGCAACTTTATTGTTCATTTAGTCTATTGAAATTGAGCAAGTATTTTTTGGTTGATATTTTTTCGTTCTTTGTCGAAAAGCCAGCCCCATTTATTGAAATATTTAATCATGGAAGTGACATGATAATATAGTAACTTATTACTTTTATAAGATCCTTTCCCATGGCTATGAACGATGGTAACATCTGGATAATATACCGTTTTCGCGTGCTTGTAAATCCTCCTTGTTAGGTCGATATCCTCAGGATACATAAAAAATCTTTCATCAAAGCCCTTAACTTTTTTCAGCACACTAGAACGAATAAACATAAAGCAACCCATCACATAAGGTACTTCAATTATTTTATCAAAACTTGAAAAACGGAGCTCATAAGTATTATCTAGTTTCTCCTGTAAAGGTTTAATAGGAATAAATCTTCTTACAATTAAATTCGCAGGAGTCGGTAATAATTTTGCGGAATATTGAATTGTCCCATCTGGGTTATAAATCTTTGGAGCAACGAGACCAACTTCCTCGTTTTCCTTCAAAAAGGTGTAAATATTCGTCAATATAGAAGATTGAAAGTCTACATCGGCGTTTAATACCAAATGAAATTCCGAGTCCTCTATAGCCCTATTAATGGCTAAGTTATGACCGGCTCCAAAGCCCAGATTTTTCCCTGAATGTATGTACTCGATTTTTTTGTCGGCAAGGAGTCTGTTTTTTATGATATCCGTTTCAGAATTATCCACCACAAATACCTTGAGATCTAGTTCGGATTCCAACAAAATTTGAAGAACGTGGTTTACTTCTTCCGCTTCAGTATTAAATAAAACTATGGAAACAGTTAAATTATATGGCATATAAGCTTGGTTTACAATAGGTTTATTTGAAACTGTTAGATCGGTTTTCGGATATTGACAACAAAAATAAGAAACAAATTATGTACAATGGCTTTGAAGTCTGTAAAATAGATTCTGTTACAAAAACATATAACAATCCCAATATAAAAAGAAACAGCAGACTATTGTTCCACTGACTCGATTTCCTCAGAAAAACTATTGTCCATAATACTATCGCCAGGCTACCTAAAAATCCGATCTCAATTAAGGAAGTAAAATACTGGTTATGAGAGTGGTTTAGTTCTAATGGTGAATGAGCGCCTTCCTGTTTTATATAGTTTTGATTGCACAGAACTTCTTTTGATTCATCCAAGCCATATCCCAACCAAGGCTTCTCTACAATGGCATTCCGGGATATTTCCCACAGGCTTGCTCTACTTACATCGATGTTTTTTATTTGGGACAATATCATTAAAAATGCAAAAACGAAAAATATAAGATTACTAATTACTTTAGATCTAAAGTTTAGTTTAAGCAAAATATTCACGAGATAAACGACATATAAAAGAAGGCATATCCTAGATCCAACCAGAACAATAAATAATACCAACAAAACGTGATAGAAAACATACACGCCTTTGTCTATTTTATTTAGGTCAGTAAGACGCTTTATAAATAACAAGCCTACCAACCCAAAAAAAGAAAGGAATGTCGCGTGGTAATAAACTATCCAATCTCTTGCCTTTCCACTATAAATCTTTATTTCATTAAAATAATCAACGGCCGTTAAACCATAAAATTCATCAAACCAAAAAAGAAAGGCTAGTATAGAAGTAACGAGAATTGCTTGGAAGAAAAGGAAAAACAAGCTGTACAACCAGTATACTCTGATGGTATTTAATTTTAAAGTAACCGCAATTATTCCAATAAACAACAAAGATAATTCCTTGCTGACATCTTTAAAACTATCCGGCCTACCGAATACCACTAATAGGAGAAACAGACCACAAAAAAAGATAAAATTCCAATTTTTAAAGCTAATTGTTCGTTTCCTAAAACAATCGAGAAGTCCGTAGATGCAGAGTAGTATTACACAAAAACTGGTCCAGGCAATTTTTAATGGGATGCTCAGTATAAGTAGAAATATAAGGACATCCAGAATAGTTACTTTATATTCTTTTCTATGGTATAGCAGCATGCCAAGTAATAAAAGTATAAAAGGTGCAAGACAAGCTAATACGTACAGCCAATTTTGATGATTGAATTCCACAACTGGCAAAAAAACAATATAAGGGTCGAAAGGTACCGAAGACCTCAGCATCTCAATCTCTAGATTCGTATTGACCAAAGAAGTTGAAGGACTATTTAAATAAATTCTTTCAAAAATTTCACTCGCTCCAAGAGAGACAACTCTGTTTTCGTAAAAGACAGACGATGCCCTTATCTTAACCTTTTTTAATCGTTGGTCACTTCCAAAATCGAGCCTAAATCTTTTTACCGGATCTTTTCCCTTAGGGAAATGAAATAGCAGTGTGTCTCTGGCATTGTTGATATCGGGAAGTTTATTCTCAGGGAGAAAACTATTGGAATGAGAATAATAAAGGGTAGAATTGAAAGCAGCGTTAGATTCCACGACGAACTGAACACCTATTAGTTCCTTCGTGATTTCCCTTTTTATCGAATTGTTAAGAAAGAAAACAGCTAAAAAAGATACAAGCATGCACAAAGGAATGGCCCAAATTAAATATCGCAATCCTCCTTTTTTCTGACTCATATTAGCCTTTTAAGAAGATTGTAGATGAGGATACCTCTCATAGAAATTTTCTTTGAAAGCGAGTTAGAGCTTTTTTCACCTGTTTCCGATGCGTTTTCACTATGCCTTCTGTAATAGATTAAGGGCTCTTCAATAAAAAAAGTCTTTCCCTTAATCTCTGCTATCATTGCCAACCATATATCGTGCATATAAATACCCTTTGGAAAGGGTAAGGCTCTCATTAATATATCTCGCCTAAAAGCCATTGTCGCCCCTATATAGTGGTTTTTAATTATATTTTTTAGAATTCCTGTTTTTCTTCCCTTGTCTTGATAAAAACGCTTGGTGTTATTTATATCTTCGGAAAAAACCTCCAATTCTGAAAAAACCAAATCGTATTCTTCGAGATGTTTTACACTTACTTTTACCTTATCCTCATGCCAAATATCATCTTGGTCTGATAAGAATATATACGCTCCATTTGCATGTTGCAAAGCATTCTCGAAATTCTTGATGATATTCTTGCCATTGGAATGAAGTAGCTTAATTCTCTTGTCTTTATAGCTGCCAATTATTTCCAAAGTATTGTCTTTGGACCCATCATCTGAGATGATTAGCTCATCCTCCAGACCCAATTGTGGCAAAATAGAATCTATTTGTTCTTTTATATATTTTTCCCCGTTATAAACGGCCATACAAACAGATATCTTCATGCCCTATAAACAATTTTCTTGCCTTCAAATAAAGAAAATAAAACGCAATAAGCTAACTGAAACGAGATGCCTGTAACAATTAACATATTGGAAAAAATATTAAGCAAGACAATAACAGATAGTATGGAAATAGTAGTGACATGATAACTGCTTTTTCGCGATACAAGAAATACTATAACCAACAAATAAATAAGCAAATTAGATAAAAAGAGTAAATATGGCCCATACCAACCCAAGTACGAAAAAGACTTCGCATAGGTAGTACCTACGGTTAACCATGGTGTAATTCTAATCAAGTCTTTTTGGGTAATATTTAATGGCCCACCTAAATTCTTTGATATGATTCGAGGTAAATTTTCATAAAAAATAAAACCTCCAAAATCCATCTTATCGATAACACTTTTATTAACCGTATTCTGAAAATTAGCTAAAGGAGAAGCCGCATACAAATAGGTCCAGTAAAACTCTTTAGGTATGGACGATTCCATAAATTCATCGGTAGCCTGACTTTGTGTATAAATATATTCGCCTCCCGAACGTAAATTTCCAATTACACCAAATAAATAAAGTCCGACAATAGTAAGAATTCCAATTTTGAGTTTGTTTTTCCAGCTCAATTTTCCAATAAAATGCAAATAAATAAATAGGGAAGTAAGGAGTCCTAACATCAATATACTCCTGCTGAGAAAAAGAATAGCGGGGATATATAACATCAAGTAAACCCATAAAATTTTCTTGTTCTTTGTAGACATAAAAGTCGCAAAGGAATGTGCAATTAAGAACGAATTAAACGAAATCAATAACCCATGCAATAATGGTATTCCAAATTCCATATATCCTACACCTTCTCTGCCAGTCAGTTTTGCAAGTAAAGGCATGTCCTTTTCATAGAGAAATTCTACTAAATAAAGGGAAATGAGTATAATGAAACAAGTACGTATAAACCTCGGACTTGTTCTGGAAAGAGTTGTTTGAATCAGTTTTAGTTTACTGATAATGAATCCGAAAAAAATGAAAAAAACAAAGGTTATCCCAAAAAACAACTTCATTGAAAACGACAGCCTAGGATAGATATCAGACCAGTCTAACGCATATACCAAAAAAGAAAGGGAAAACCCAAGCACATAAATATAAAGTGGATTTTTTAATAGTTTAAACATGGTAAATCTCTATCATTAAGCTACTCCCTTATCCTTAAGTATGGTAACGATAATACTCATTTTATTATGTCTTTTCAAGAAAAATAGCACAAGACTTAACCAAACCACAACTAGTAGAATCCTGTACGTTAAATAGTAAGGTACTTCAATCCTAGACAATAATAGAATAGATAGGGAAATAAACACTATACTCAAATTCTCTTTTGTAAGAAAAACTAAGGTAGGAAAGTCTCTCTTGGAATAGAAATAGTATCCTCCAAGCAGAACAAAATGAACAATAACACTTACCCATGCTGCCGCTATTACTCCTTCGCTTGGAATCATTAAAAAGTTTAAACCCACACTAAAGACCATACTTATAAAAACAACTTTAACTCTATTTGCCTGATTATTTGAGATAGTTAATAAAGAGCCTAGTAGGGATGCTGCCGTTCTTAAAAGAATAACTATACTCAAAGGTAAGACCAAAGGATATGCTTCCAAATACTCGTTTGTATATAATACTGTAATGATTTCCTGATAGAATAATGTAAATAAAAGGAATAGTGTTCCGCCAACTATCAAAAGCAAATAAAGAATATTATTAGACAGCGTATCTATATTCTCCTGGTTGGCGTACTTTGAAGATAAGTAGGGTAATAAAACACTGGAGGCAACATCAGAAACAATAAGAAATATATAGATAATTCTAAAAATGGATTGATACAATGCAACGTCTTTGGCTTCTAAAAGCAAAGCAATAATTTGTGTGTCTATAGTAAAATAAAAGGTGCCAAAAATAAAATGTGCACCATACGACCAGGCATTTTTAAATAGATACGTCTGTATATTTTTGTTAAACCACCCTCTAATTGCCAAATCCTTACATAAAAATGAAGTGAACAATAGCTGAATCAACTTGGACACCACCATTAGGTTTACGAATTCTAACATATCAATAATCCCTAAAAAATACAGTAGCACCACGGCAGAAATAGCCAGGGAATAGATAATCATGGAAATAGCCGAATCCTTAAACCGATTCCTAACTCGCAAGATTGCTTGTAAATAGATAGTAAATGCCGAGAAAACAGCAAAAATCATAAAGCGGTTTCCAATAGCAACCCATAATCCGTCATAGAACAGGATTAAGTACAGATATGCTATGAGTCCGAAAATAAAAACGTATACGAGCTTCTGCGAAAGTGAGTTAAGTACGTAATGCTTTGAATCAAATTTATCCTGGGGATAATCTTTCATTATCATCAAAGATTGCCCAAAATCTATACACGTTGCCAAGAGTGTTGCGAATGAAAAGCCAAAACTCACCAGTCCAAAATCTTCCAAGGACATCATCTTGGCCATTAAAATAAAGATTATACCTCCGGTATATATCTGGAGAAAGGCAGTTACAAAAGACCAAAAAATATTCCTGGATACTGTTGGCATAAACTAATGGATCTGAGTGTTACCCTCTAAACCTGAAACAACGTTCTTTTTTATCTTTAAATCCCTCATCCATTCGCGTACTTCCATGGTTTTCCATGTACCCGAATTTTCCCCTTTAGCATCCAAATTATTTTCCCAAAGCCATACGGGAGTTGGCCATAAAGCATAAGTCGCATTCACCTCTTCATAAAACTCTTTGGTAACACCCCCCTGTCCATGATGCGACATTTGTACATAGTCTGAAGCAATCTCGTTATCTTCAACATTTTTTAGAACCTCAACTCCCCCTTCTTTGCCTAAATCCCCAAGAAATAATACGGACTTATTTTGGCTTCTAACCTTAAATACTAAAGAAGAATTGTTCACAAGATTTACTAGAATATTTTCGTTTCGAATACCTAATATTTTTAATAGTACCCCATCTCCTAAAGGAAATGTATCCTTCAGATTGGCATCAACTACCAAAATTCCAGAACTATCCAAAAGGGCATAAAACTCTTGGATAGATTTATAATTCGCTGTTTCGTATTTTTTGATTTTCCCTAAATCAATTTTAGAATGTATAATTTTATTAATCTTTATTTTTCCCGCTTTAATGACTTCCTCGAGCGCGCCCATATGATCTTTATGAGGATGCGTCAATATCCATGTATCCACTTCTCCCCCTAATTGAACCAAATAGTCATTTATAAACTTGACAGACTCTTGGAGTCCTCCATCAATAACGATAAGTTTTGCGTCATCTGTTCTAATTATATAACCCATTTGAGAATCGCCATTAAACTGTGCGAGTTGCCATAAGGTAAAATCACTAGTCCGATTTGGATATTCTGTAACTGGCAAAACATTGGAGTAATTAAGATCGTCCGAACAAGAAATAAAGAGCCCAGACAAAATCAAAAATAAGGGAAGTAATTTGTCTAATAGCCTTCTCATTATAGCCTTTTTACAATAGCTTCGAATACTCTTTTTGAATTCTGATTATCGTGATATTTATTAAAAAGTATATTCTTTTTTGCAACTAACTCTTTATATGCCGTATCGTTCCATATATACTTCATACTTTCCAAGAGTCCACTCCAATTTTGTACGATTGGTCCTGCAACAACCTCTTTATACTCAAAATATAGTTCCCTAGAGCTGGACATATATTCCTCAAGATCAAATGCCGCAAATATTATTGGCTTCTCAGTCAGTAAAAAATCAAAATAGGCACTAGAATAGTCAGTTATCAGTAAATCTGCATCTTTGAGCATAAAATTTATGTCACTTACATTTTCATCCTGTAAGTTAATGATTCTACTTTGTGAATCTGTTTTGTCAGACTCCAAAACATTGTCTACATAATGCCCCTTACTTACCAGTACTATATTCTCTTCTTCTAAAAAACGTTCTACTTTCTCTTTGTCATAGTCCTCCAATGTAAACAGACTTACCGAATTATTAAGGTTTCTGAATGTCGGTAAATAGTATACCAATTTACAGCCTTTGAATTTAGATTTTAGTTCTTCATTGAAGTTATCTACTTCCTTTACAAAAAAGACATCATTTCTTGGGCATCCTGTTTCGAGTACTCGATTGGTTGGCAAAGCATAGGAGGACGCCATCTTGTCCGAAAAAACAGCTGCATTAGAAACTATATAATCGTAATTGAATTCATAGCTCATAGGAAATAAATATTTCACTATGTATTTGTATTGAAAACTGTTTGCGGACGAATACGAATCGTCTAAACCTATTTTTTTTAAGGGATTGCCATGCCAGAGGTGTACCAAAGTAGCACCATTAATAAATAATTTATTGACGTCCGCCTTGCCGTTACTCACAAAAACTACCTTTGCAAGTAAACTGTAATATATACCCTTGAGGCTGTTGGTTAAGACAGCAATACCTCCTTCCTGATTAATCCTGTCCCTAATGGCTTTGTTTCGAGTAATCCAAACAGCAGTAATTTCAGGATGAAATTCTTGGGTATATTGGTATAGGTATTTGCTATTATCTGAAAAACGTCTGCCGTTCCAGGCTCCAAAAACCCATAATGTCTTTTTTCTATATACTAGTCGTTGTAGCCACCAGACAGGTAAGAAAAAAAGAAGACCCAAATAGCTAAATACCTTATTCATATATGGGTCAAATTTAACCTTTATTCTTGGTTCTTAAATCTAATTCCCAAATTCTGCTTTCGCACGGAGATAGTCTTCTTCAAAATCTACCTCAACGAAGTTATGGTCTAATATGTCGAGTACTTCAATATCAAATCTGTTTTCATCTATTGCTGCTTGTATAACAGATTCCATATAGTGATTTAGATCTCCCAGCTTAAACAACTCTTCAGACTTGGATTTAAAGTATGGTACGGTAGACCTACTAAATTTTGCAATTCCTAAAAACTCACCATCTGCCAAATCATTATCTATGCTTTTTGATATTTGAACGATTTTCTCGTCCTCCATCAGTATTTTCATTTCTTCTTCAACACAATTCTTTCTTTGAAATGGCAATACTATTTCTCCTTCTTTTGCGAGGAGCATTCTCCATATCTCTTCATCTGCTAAGGTGTCGGCATGCAAAAACAAGAAGTCTTCTGTAAGTTTCCCTAATGCCATATATAAAGAACCTAGAACATTACAATGATTCCAAAAAGGATTATAGACGATTTCTATATTTGAATATTGTAGCGCATAGGACTCTATTTGTTCGCTTCTAAAACCGGTTACAATTATAGTTCTGCTAATTCCTATATTTTTTAGCAATTCTAAATTGTATCCCAAAAGGGTCTTGTTTTTATCATTTAAAGGTAACAAGCTCTTGGGTAAGTCGGTAGTATATCCTCCTAAACGACTTCCTTTACCTGCTGCTAATACTACTGCAATCATTATATTGAAAATTTTAAAATCTGAATAATACTGTTAACATCCTTATAGGATGGGTCCGATTGAACACTGCCAGATACGCTATGCGCAATCTCTTCAATTTGGTCTGGCTTTACTCCGAGATCAGTCAGGCTATAATCTATATTCAGGGACGCTTTTAAGGATTTTATTTTATCTGCCAGTTGTAATTTCTCCATACCCAAATCCTTTGACAATTGTTCGAAAGCCTCGGTTTCGGATTGAATCAAATGTTGTATCCATCCCTTGTAAATGGCTATTAAACCTGCAGCATGACTTGTTCCTGTTAAGGGTCCTATCACATATTGTATTCTATGAGGAAGACAGGTAGAACTATAGGCCAAATTAATCCCCATAAGAGCTGAGGATATTGCAATTTTTTCCATATCATACAAACTCCCCTGCTTACAGGATTGTTCTAAATGGTCAAAAATATTGTGGATACAACTAATCGATTGATTTCTTACAAGTGGGCTACTCTTTTTAGATATGTATGTTTCTACAGCGTGTGTTAAACAGTCAAAACCAACTTCTGCCTTTAACTTAAACGGACAAGCATTATGCAATTGCGCATCAATTACGACATAGTCTGGTTGCACAATTTCACCCCTTACTCCTCCCTTTATTTTATTAGCACTGTCATATAAAATTGCTCCAAAAGATAATTCAGCTCCAGTCCCTGCAGTAGTTGGAACAGCCAAGACCTTGACTTTATCATTTGGCGTTTTAGCGCGTCCATAGAAAACATCCTTATAGCTAACCCCTGAAAAGGATATGGACAAAGCTTTGGCCGCATCTATGACAGAACCTCCCCCAATAGCCAGAATTATACTTATCTTTTTATTTCCTACATCATTGAGTATTCTATCTAAATCTTCAAAATGAGCATCTGGTTGAATGTGAGAATAGACATATAAGTTTCTTTGCCCTTCCATTTCCTTAAATAGCTCCGACAGCTTAAATTGATTTTTTACCGTATTGGACACCAGCACCAATACTTCCTTTCCCAAATCAAAGCTTTCTAAAACTTGGGCAGTTAGTGATTCAACGACAATTTTGGGTTTAATATAGTATCCACTCATAGGTTGCTTATTTTCTCTGAGGAAAAAGACTGTATATGACTTTTTAGTTTTAAATGATCATCATAAATAGGCAATAGCCGCTGGTTCAACTGCTTGTAAAATTCAAAAAACTCCTTGTATATTTTGTGGTTAGACTCAGAAGGGTTTATAATTTTTCTAGTCCTAATGATTTTGGACGAAGCTTCTTCCAGAGTGCCGTATTTTTTTAAATTTAATACGAGTAAGATAAAAGCCCCGACAGCAGTGCTTTCAAAGTTTTCTATTACTTTGATACGTCTATTTGTTACGTCGGCCTTAATCTGATTTATTAAATCAAATCTGGCCAGCCCTCCACTCACCGTAATGGAATCAACATCTACTCCATTTAACAAGATAAGTTGTAAAAGATCATTAGTAACATATGCTGTAGATTCAAAGACTGCTCTTGAAAATTCTTTTATGGTGCTTTTTCTATCTATACCAAAAAAAACACCTCTAGCATTTGGGCTTTTAAACGGAGAACGTTCTCCCAACATATAGGGTAAAAAGACTATTCCATTGGATCCCAAGGGAATTTGATGTGCATTGTTCTCCATAATATAGTACACATTCTTATCCTTTTCGTCGTAAAAAGCTTGCTTCAACCATTCAATAATTCCACCTCCAAGATTATTGGAAGCTCCTATTAAGAACTTATCATAGGTACTAAGCTTTTGGGATAAAATAGTTCCTTCGCAGGTATCTAATCCTTTATCCGTTAAAACTCTTACCGAGGTAACCGTTCCTGATACATCACAGGCAGTTTTAGGCTCACCATCATATGACCCAATAACAGCGCAAATTGCATCATAGGTGGTTAACATGTACCTGCAAGATTGTGACAGCCCGAACTTTTCTCGCAACCCTTTTTCAACACTAAGGTCAAATCCTATCTCCTGAACTTGAGGTAGTGTGGCGATATTTAGGCCTACTCTTTCTATGGTTTCTTTTAGATAACCACCATTCTCATACAGTCCTTTGCTGGCATTAAGAGAATCTGTAAAGACCTGGCCCGTAAAATAATGATTTAGAAATTCTCCTGCACCCATCCAATAGGTCACCTTATCAAAGATTTCTGGTCTATTCTTTTTAAACCAAAGCGCTTTGGGAATTATAGAGGAAGCTGGGCAGCTCAATTCAGATTCACTATTCGTTTCCCGGATAATCTGCTCGAGTTGATCTGCTTCTTTATGCGCCCGTTTGTCAGAAACCATCATTACTTTAGTAACAGCCTTACCCTCTTTATTCATACCAAATATGCAGGAAGAACTAGTGGTTGAGGTAATATATGTTATTTGGCCCTTTAAATAATCAATAGAAAAAATTTCATCGAGAATAGCCTCGAGTTTTTCCTGCCATTCCTGTACGTCTTGTTCTACTTTATTGTCGATCAATCTCGAATACACAGCCTTTGAAGAAGCGTAAATCTGTTGTCCTTCCTCACTAAATACAATTCCTCTAATTGATTTTAGTCCTAAGTTGATTACTAAATACATGGTATCTTAAATTGTAAATTTTCTAAGAAAGCTCTCGAACAGTAAAGAAAGCTCCATCACCATTTTATCATTATACGAGATTTCGTTATAAAGCTCATTATTGGCTGTATATTCTTCCATTATTTCGATGGTACGTTTCTTTATTTGCGTAGATATATTAATTTTTACCACGCCACATTCTATCGCTTCGTTAATGATATCATCGGGTAAGCCTGTTCCTCCATGCAAGACAAAAAACTGATCTTTACTAAGTCTGTTACTGGCTTCCTTTAAGATGTCTAGATTAAGACCATCGAGGCTTTCGTAAAACCCATGTGCATTTCCAATACCCAAAGCCATCAAATCTATTCTGGTTTCCCGGACATATCTTTCTATTTCCTTAATTTCAGCATAAGAGGAGCCTTCATCACCAAAACCATCCTCTACACCAGATACTTTACCCAGTTCTCCTTCCAATAAACAGCCCTTACTTGATGCATATTCCATTAATAATTGGGAGGCAGCAATATTTTTATCAATATCGAATGCAGACCCATCATACATAACAGAATCAAATCCTGCATCAACGCAATACTTGATAAACTCCAGATCGGTACAATGGTCTAAATGAAAATAAATAAAACTCCCAGTAAACTTTTCTACGATAAAGTCGATCCCAAACTTTTCGTCCAAAAAACGCAGATATCTTTCTGAAAACTGCACTATAATCGGCACCTTCAACTTTTCAGAAGTGACTTTAGCAGCTTGTAAATGATAAAAGTTCTGAAGGTTGAAAGCAAAGGTAGATTTCCCCTTTTCCCTTAAAAGTTTGAGTGATTCTTTTAAACTAGTTTTCACTTTCTAAATTTTTAATGCAAACATTTAAACTATCGCGCCAATACGGTATGGTGATTTTTAAATCTGCTTTAATTTTTGACTTATCCATAACACTGAATTTTGGTCTTTTTGCCGGTGTTGGATAAGCCCCCGATTTTATGGGTAATACCTCAACTGCCAAATTCGTTGTTTCAAATATACATTTCGCAAAGTCGTACCAACTCGCTACTCCCTCATTACTGTAATGATAGGTGCCAAATTTACTTATATTCTCTGTAATAATCTGGAGTACAATTGTTGCCAAATCACCCGCATATGTAGGGGTGCCAATTTGGTCGCAGACTACGCTTAGTTGTTCTTTTTCTTTACCCAAACGAAGCATGGTCCTCAGAAAATTATGACCATATTCTGAATACAGCCAAGACGTTCTAATTATGAAATGTTCTTCTAAAAATTTACTTACGGCTTTTTCCCCTTTTAGTTTGGTTACTCCGTACACACTTATTGGGTTTGCAGCATCATTTTCGGTATACAACGATGTCTGAGATCCGTCAAATACAAAGTCTGTAGATATGTGTATCATTCTTGCACCTGTTCTCTTGCAAGCTTCTGCCAGAATCCTAGCACCATCTTCATTTACCCTAATGGCAATTTCAGCATCCTCTTCTGCCTTATCCACTGCCGTATATGCCGCACAGTTCACGCAGTACGAAATATCGTTTTGATCAAAAAAACTATGGACCTCAACTTGGTTGGTGATGTCCAACTCATCTAAGTCTACGTAGACGAAATTATAACCCTCTATGGTGTTTGCCTTATTAAAAAGGCAGGTAGCCAGTTGCCCTTTACCACCTGTAACCAGAACATTTTTCATATTCGTGCGTTCTCTAAAGTTGGTAAAACTAGGTCTTTTTCAGAAACCTTAATTTGTTCAGGCGACAACTTCCAATCTATATTTAGCGTTGGGTCGTTATAAATAATTCCCCCTTCTGCGGCTTTATTGTAGAAATTATCACATTTATAAAAGAACTCTGCAGTATCGCTAAGAACTGCAAAACCATGTGCAAAACCCCTTGGTATAAATAGTTGTTTTTTATTGTCCTCCGTCAACTCAACAGAAACGTGCTCTCCAAATGTCGGAGAATTTTTTCGAAGATCCACGGCAACATCTAGTACACTTCCAGACAATACACGTACCAATTTAGCTTGTGCATATTCTCCTATTTGATAGTGTAAAGCCCTAACAACTCCTTTATGTGAAAATGACTGATTGTCTTGTACAAAACGAACCGTTTCGCCTATACCTTGGTTAAATGTTTCTTCATTAAAAGACTCAAAAAAATAGCCCCTATGGTCTTCAAATAATTTAGGTTCCAATATGAAGCAACCTCTAAGTTTGGTTTCTGAAAATGTCATTTTTGTTTGTTAAGGATTCCTAGCAAGTTAATCCCATAACCGCTTTTCATCAACGGCTCTGCTAAAGATTTAAACTGGGCCTCGTCTATATACCCCATTTCAAATGCTGCAGCTTCTATCGCGCCAATTTTCAAACCCTGACGTTCTTCAATTACTTCAACAAATTGAGAAGCTTGCATTAGGGACTGGAAGGTTCCTGTATCCAACCAGGCTGTACCTCTATCCAAGATACTTACATTTAATTTGTCTTTGGAAAGATATACCTTATTTACGTCGGTTATTTCTAATTCTCCCCGGGGACTAGGGGCAATGTTCTTAGCAATATCCACAACGTCATTATCATAAAAATATATACCGGGAACGGCATAGTTCGATTTAGGATCTGCAGGTTTTTCTTCCAGGCTAATTGCCTTACCATTTCCATCAAACTCTACTACTCCGTATCGTTCTGGATCATGCACCCTATACGCATAAATAACTCCTCCATCTGGGTCGTTATTGGATTGCAATAACTTCGCCAAGCCAGATCCATAAAAAATATTATCCCCTAAGATTAGAGCAACCTTGTCCTTTCCGATAAAATCAGCACCAATAATAAAGGCTTCTGCCAGGCCATTTGGTGCTTCCTGGACCGCATAAGAAAAAGAGCACCCATACTTTTTTCCATCTCCCAATAAATCTTTAAAAAGTGGTAGGTCCTTTGGTGTGGATATTATTAATACTTCCCGTATGCCTGAATACATAAGTGTGGATAGTGGATAATATATCATTGGCTTATCGTAAATTGGCATCAGCTGCTTGCTTACCGAAAGTGTCAATGGATGTAATCGTGTGCCAGACCCCCCAGCTAAAATTATTCCTTTCATCTAGTTATTTTTAATTGGAAAAGTCCCTTTCATTGTACATCTTTTCATAGTATTCCTGATAATTACCAGAAGTTACGTGTTCTAACCATTCCTGATTGTTTAAGTACCAGTCGATAGTTTGTTCTAACCCTTCTTCAAAAGTTACTGAAGGACTCCAGCCTAATTCTTTATTTATTTTACTGGCATCTATCGCATATCTTAAATCATGGCCTGGACGATCTTTTACATAGGTAATGAGCTTCGATGATGTTCCTTCTTTTCTGCCTAGCTTTTTATCCATAATACTACAAAGGAGCTTTACTAAATCAATATTTTGCCATTCATTAAATCCTCCAATATTGTAAGTCTCGGCGTTCTTCCCTTTATGAAATACCAAGTCTATTGCTGCAGCGTGATCTTTAACAAATAACCAATCTCTGGTAAATTTTCCATCCCCGTAAACTGGCAAAGCCTTGTTTTCTATTATATTATTAATAAACAAGGGAATAAGTTTTTCAGGAAAGTGATTTGGTCCATAGTTATTAGAACAATTACTAATTACATAGGGAAGGCCATAGGTTTCTCCATAGGCTCTTACAAAATGATCGGAACTTGCTTTAGATGCAGAATATGGAGAATTGGGGTCATAGGCCGTTTTTTCTGTAAAGAGTCCGGTGTTTCCCAATGTTCCATATACTTCATCAGTGCTAATATGATAAAATCGCTTTCCCTGTGTATTACCGTTCCATGCTGTTTTTGCTACATTCAATAAATTGACAGTGCCAATAATATTAGTTTTTACAAAGGCTAGAGGGTCTGTTATGGATCTATCTACATGAGATTCTGCTGCCAAATGAACTACCCCGTCAAATGCATACTTTTTAAATATTTTTTGGAGAAAATTTTCGTCCAGAATATCTCCCTTTAGAAAAGTATAATTTGGAAGGTTCTCTACATCACTTAGGTTTTCAAGATTCCCAGCATAGGTAAGCGCGTCAAGATTAAATATTCCATAATTGGGATATTCTGTTGCGAATCTGCGTACTACATGGGAGCCAATAAATCCCGCACCGCCGGTTATTAGAATGTTCATCGTTATATTATTGTTTTTTGGTTAAGGATATCTTTAAAATTAGACAGTCGTTAATTATCCTTCTATTTCTTTTGATTTGCGATTGATGTATTTGGTAAGGTCTATAAGGAAAAAGATAACGATTAAAAGTAATGGTATAAATACAATTCTATTGCCTATTAGTGATTTACGAACCTTCTGTGGTTCCCCAAAATTAATCACGTTAATGGTCTCTTTTTGCTCTCCTAGCTCTATTCTTTTGGTTTCAATGTCTCGTATTAGTGTATTTTTCAATTTGAAAAGTTCAGCAATATCGAGCTCATTTTCGCTGTCTAAAATGATCCGTTGGTCCGAGGTGTTCCCAGGATCTTTTGTCATCTTATCAGAATATTTTAATATTAGATCATCAATCTGTTTTAAAAGCACTTCGTCCTGATTAATTCGTTCTTCTGCATTGTTGCGATTTATCTCGGTAAGTTCTGTATAGTAATCGTTAGAATTAATATACTCCATAACCTTTGATGCAAACTCTTGTCCGTCGTCGGCAGATTTAAAAAAGAAGGTGATTTTATGTTCTAAGGAGCTCTTGTTCAATATTTCCGTCCTGATAATGTCGGATACTAATCCATTGTCTTGAAACTTCTCCAGTAGCTCTAAGTACTCCAGGTCGGATGAAGCTATGACCTTGCTTTGAATTTGCTGAACAGTAATTTGAAATTCGTCTAAATTCGTTATGTCTAAGCCGATCTTACTGAAAAAAGTAGTGTCTTTGGCATCCAAATTGGCTTGAATCTCATCTACAACATCATATAAATATCCTTTGCTTTCTAAATTGGGTTTTACAATTACCTCAATTTTAAGTCGTTCAGTTACAATTTGATTTAGTGCTAATGCTGTAACGACCCCAATAACAGCAAGTATAACAAGAATAACTGCTCTCCTCTTTAAGTATAAAAATAGTCTTAGAAACTTTTTAAACATTAAATCTAAACCATTGCCAATCATATTAAAAAACTGTCTCAGGTCTAATTCATCGTTTGAAGAGGGGTTATTGGTTGATTGCTTTTCAGACATATTGATTAAGAGTTAAAAATTTGTTTGAGTATCTCATCAGTAATTAAATACGTTGGTTTTACCCCTGTTGTTCCAAGGCCGCCAGAAGCTAATGTGCTGCCCGTTTTCAGAGGATTATCTGAAGCGTAATAAGCATACCTTACTTTCACATCTTCTTTAATACTTCCTCTAATTTTTGACGCAGCTTGAATAGCCTTTTGGTAATGCACTCCTTCCATTTCTAATCCTATAGCGCCCCACGTAGATTCGTGAAAAAATTCTAATATATCTTTGTTTTGTAAGGAAGTACCCAATACAGTAACCATACTTCCTGCTTTAACATTTAATCCACTCCCTTTAAAATGCTCCACGGTAAACTCATTTTTAAAAGGATAATTATCCGAAGTACCTTCAAAAATGTGTGCTGAAGGTATCATCAAATCTCCTTTTCCTCCTTCTAAGATGCCGGCTTTACCCATAATCGAAATAGACAATACATTTAAAAATATTCTGTCGCCAGAATCTGTTATAAGAGGTTTAAGCAACTCGTCGATAGTCTCATATGCCTGCTCTCCAAAAGCATAATCCATGACAAAGATAATAGGTTTTTGAACATTTACTGTTTTATCCGAGAATTCATAGCAACAGGCATCTTTCCCAAGCTTAGCCATATCAAAAATCTGAACGTCAATATTTGTTCCGGAAGTGTCTGGTATGTAAACCATGCCATTCTTTTGAGCCGTTTCCAAAACCTTATTCCGCAACTTTCCATTACTTGGAGAACTCAAGGCTTCATATATTTTTAAGGGTGCTGTGTTTGGAAATTCTTTTATCAACGCCTTCCTTGCATATAATGAATTTACCACGCTATGCATATTAGCACTGATAATATGGATTGGCCTCTTGAGAAGCTGTTTTTTTAATAGTGTTTTTTTGATATTATTCGCCCAGATTTCTCCATGTATATGATGCCCCAGGCGCTCTCGAAGTATGGTGCTGAAGGTAACCACTCTTTTCTCTCCAGTAGTTTCTTCTTCGATTGCTAGCTTCCCTAACCAATAAATAACCTTTAAAAAACGCTCAGGATCATCTTCCGTCTTTAATCTATTGTAAACCTCCAGAGTTTCCAAAAATGACCTTCCCAAAATATTGGCTGTATGAATTAATGCCAATTCCCGATCTTTTTCTGTTAGTACTT
Source organism: uncultured Eudoraea sp. (assembly GCA_964636005.1). Taxonomy (GTDB): domain Bacteria; phylum Bacteroidota; class Bacteroidia; order Flavobacteriales; family Flavobacteriaceae; genus Eudoraea. The sequence continues at coordinate 5,315 of CAZWPZ010000220.1, read as the reverse complement.
CCTGAGATACTGCCTGAACCAGTTTGTTCCAATCCCTTATTGTTTTATCCGTATCTCCAATCAGAACCCGTTTACAGATTTTTTCAGATTCGACATATAAGAAAGTAAGGTGGGTTAGAATATCATAAATATCAGATCTCCCCCTAGTGATCTCAATATTCATTTGTTCCTCATCAATTCGATAACAATTCCGTCTCCTTTTAGGGGGTATTATTACCTCAAAATGGGATTTACTGTATCCTTCGTCTGAAGTAAGATTTACATATCTACATTCTTCAATCCCTCTCGGTAACCGTTCCAAAACATAGACCAGTCCGTTTAATTCGCTTTTTTCTTCGGCTATGGAGCCATATATTTCGGGTTGTAATAACAGAAGAGCGTCCCTTAGGCTAGCACCAGAAACACCATTAGGTTTATAAAAGCCTCTGTTAAACAGATGCCTCATGGTTATATAGAGTCGCTCAATAGCATTGGTAGATTCCTGAGCCTTAGTTGTGTCTTTAATCTTTTTCATTTACAAAATCAAAATTACATTAAAAACTGGTGGATTTGGAAGATAGATTAGGCGCTTTCCACCATTTATACTGAGTTGTCCTTCTTACTCTTGTTCCTTTGCTAAATAAGGTTCCAAACTGCTGGCAATTTTTCGATCATTGGAAAGGCGTTGAATTTTATTTTGCCCTCCAAGTTTCCCTTCTGAACGCATAAAGGACTGAAACCCATCCTTCTGAATGGCGGATATTTTTAATTTTTGCAATACCTTACCGTCAATGAGATCAAAATAATAACTGTTTTGTCTCTGGAGACTTGCATCTAGTATATCAACAAATTTTTGCATATCGGAAGGTCGACTACCAAATTCTATAAACCATTCGTGGTATGGTAATCCATGTTGTGGGCTAATCTGTGGTGCAACTGTAAATTCGTTTACCACAGCATCTGTAGCTTCAATAGCCTCGCTCATGGCATATTCTACTTCTTTTGCAATAACATGCTCCCCAAAAGCCGATATAAAGTGTTTAATTCGTCCGCTTACAATTATCTTATATGGCTTTAAGGATACGAATTGTATAGTGTCTCCTAAATTATAGGCCCATAACCCGGCGTTCGTGGAAATTATCATTACATAGTCGACACCAACTTCAACATCACCTACGCCATGTCTGGTTGGATTGGATTCATAAAACTCTTCTGCTTTAACGAACTCATAAAAGATACCTGCATTTAATAAGAGAAGCATTCCCCTGTCTTTTTGCGATTCCTGATATGCAAAAAAGCCTTCACTTGCCGGAAAAAGCTCTATACTATCTACTCTTTTACCTATCAGTTCTTCGAACTTCGCTCGGTATGGCTCGTAGTTGACACCCCCATAAATGAATAATTGAAAATTTTTAAAAAGCGTACCGATTGGTTTATTACTTCGCTGTCTCAACCGTTCAAAATACATCTGCACCCATGAGGGAATGCCAGCAATCAGGGTCATATTTTCCGACATGGTTTCATCGACAATTCGTTCTACTTTGGTTTCCCAATCCTCAATACAGTTTGCCTCCCAGCTTGGTAGTCTATTACTCTGCAAATAATTGGGGACATAATGCGCCGAAATTCCAGATAGGCGACCTAGTTTTACCCCATTAAGATCTTCTAATATGGGGCTACCTTGTAAAAATATCCATTTACCGTCTACAAAATCTGTCTTTTTTGTTTCTTGTATATAACTGAGAATGGCATTTCTGGATGCCAGTACTTGTTCCTTAATAGATTCTTTCGTAATTGGAATGTACTTGGCACCTGAGGTAGTACCAGAGGTCTTTGCATAATAAACCGGACGACCTGGCCACAGTATATTTTCTTGACCATCTATCATTTTCGTTACATATGGCTTTAATTGCTCATAGTCCCTAATGGGAACTTTGGAAACGAAATCTTTATGCGTCTTTATGGATTGAAAATCGTGATCTCTTCCAAATTTAGTATGCTTTGCAGTTTTTAATAATTCCTGAAATACTTTCTGCTGCGTAAATTCCGGATTATTCTTCCACTTTTGCGTTTTCCACGAGACATACCTGGCAAATACTAAGGACGCGTATGATTTGATTGACATAACTCTTATTTAAAGTCAACATAATCCATTGGATTCATCGGATTTCCGTTACTCCACAATTCAAAATGCAAATGGGGGCCAGTGGTTAAACGCCCCGTATTTCCAACAGCAGCAATTACCTCACCTGCTCTTACAAACTCACCTTGAAACTTGTTGAGCACACCATTGTGTTTATAAACTGATATCCATCCATTGGAATGTTCTAAAATGATAACATATCCTGTTTCAGCCGTCCATTCGGAAAAAATAACAGTCCCAGCAGCTATGGCCTTCACCGGAGTGTTTTTGGCAGATACGATGTCTACAGCAAAATGTTTATCCTTAGGACTATACCCTTGTGAAATAGATCCGCTCAATGGTGAAAAAAATAATAAACCTGTACTCTCAACATCCGACTCAAAAAGGTTGTATTTATCTTCCAGGGCTACCTGAGCTCTCAAGAGGGAATCTTCACGAATAGGGGATAGATCTACAGTATTTGGGTCAATTTTGAACTTTTGAAAAAGCGAGTCCCTATTCATTTGATTGTTTTCTACCTCTCCCCTTAATACCAGCCTAATATTATTTAAATACTTATTGGTATATTCTAGTACATTTACCAAGGAATCCGTCTTATAAGTCAGCTCGGTTGCCTGTTTCTTAAGTTTTGTTGAGGAATAACCTGGTATATATTCCCTGAGAGGGGTAAAGGCAATGAGCAAGGTTGTAAGACCAATAAGGCCAACAATAAGTAGGGTTCCAGTAACGAAGACATTTAATCGACTTAATTTAAAAGATATTTTTTCTTCAAAAGTACTTTCATTTAGAATCACCAAACGGTACTTATGCAACAGCTTTCTTTTAAGTTCCTTTCTTTTCCTTCGTTTCTTAGTCATGGGTTACAAAGATAAGATTCATGTACTGTATACATATAAATCTCTGTTAATTTTACCGTGTTACAGAAATATCATTTAAACTATTATCCCGTTCTTGCTAATAAAATCCTTAGATGTCGCATGAATAAAGCTTTAGGTAAAGACTTTTTTAGTACCTTTGATATCTCTAAATTAAAACAATATGATCTCTTCAGCAATATTTTTAGCAATAGGACCTTGGCAAATTGCCATAATAGTAATGGTTGTTCTACTTCTTTTTGGAGGTAAAAAAATTCCAGAATTGATGAGAGGGTTAGGAAGTGGAATAAAGGAATTTAAAGATGCATCCAAAGAAGATGAACAATTAGAAGAAAAAAAAGAAAACTAGTCTTAAAGACTTCCTATTAATATGCGCCATTGTGGCGCATTTTTTGTTTCTGAAATCTAGATTATACCTTTTGGTTTGTTTTTGCTTACCAATAAATAGGCCAAAACTAATAGAACACCCTTCTTCCCTTTTAAACCCTAAAGCTCATCGATGAAATACATAAGTTGGACCTACACGACAAAAATGTTCTCTTTCACAACAAAAAGTAAAGCATAACCATATATAGGATTATTTTTGAAATCGGATATCACTGATAATGTGAGTCTTACTAATCAAAACCTTTATATCAATTACCAGCTTTGTTTTTAAATCACAAAATAATACGGTCCAGCCTTAGGAAGAAAACCTGCTATAGTTTTCTTGTATTTTTATTTGCAATGCTCCATCTGAATTCTGCAACACTTTTTGATGGCGAAGCAACGAATAGCACAGTCTATGAGAATGGAAGCCCTCTCCTGAAGAATTTCTACGAAAGCACAAAGGCACATAACGTTCCATCCAGAAGTCTTTCTGGTTTCACAGAAGGCAGAACAGGTTTCTACGTCGTAGCAGGGGTTTTTGGAGATTCCAATAATGCACAAAAATTTAAGAAGCAATTAATAACAAAAAGTCTTAATGCCAATATACTAAGACATAAGGAGTCTAAACTTAACTATGTTTATATAAATTTTAACCAGCATTGGGAACAACCATTAAAGTTAATACAATCCGATTTTAATGGAACCTACACAGATAAAACATGGATTTTACATGCAGTTACTTCTAAAAGTCCTATCGCTCCTGTTAAGCAAAAAGCTCAGACTACGTCGCTTCTAAAAAACAAAGGCGAGATCACTTTCCTTTCAACTGCTAAAAAAAATAATATTCCTGCAAGAGAAATCAGTGGGTTATCCAATCTATCCAATGGTTTCTACTTAATTGCTGGTGTTTATGGTGATTCTAAAAACACAAAAAATACTATCGCTAAACTCAAAAGAAATACTTTAGAACCGAAGTCCTTTGTAAACCCCGAGAACAATCTTAACTATATCTATCTAAAAAAATATACAGACCCTTTGAAGGCCATAAAAGGGTATCAGACCAGGTTCAATGGAAATTACGAAGGAAAGCTTTGGATTCTTCAGGTAAACAACCCAGAGACTAAAACCGCAAAAGAAAAGTTGGCTGCTACAAATTCCAGAGAAACAAAAATTTCTACTGCAAAGGGCCTCTATATTAAAAAGTCTAATGGAAATGACAGGCTTTTGGAAAAAGCCAACTCCTATTTTAACAAAATGTGGTACTCCGAGGCTGCCGATATATATGAACTTATTTTGGAAGGAGAAGGGAAAAACGCCTCTTATAAAATAATTCAAAAAGCTGCGGATGCACATTACTACAATACCAATATGGAAAGGGCTTATTATTGGTATGATATTTTGTTTAAAGAATATAAGAGCGAAATGTCTAATGACAATATTTTTAAATACGCACATGCTCTTAAAGGAACCGGAAAATATGCGAGAGCTAAGAGATTGATGAAACTCTATAATCGCAAAAGCCATTCAAATAAAGCTGCTTCTAATGATATAGATGAGGATTACACCGAAATTTTACTAGATAACCTTCTAAAAGAAAAAGACTTATATACTATTGCTAATCTGGACATAAATACGAGGTATTCGGAATTCTCCCCTTCTTTCTACGGTGAGAATCGCATGGTTTTTGCCTCATCTATGGACTCCTTATTTTTAAATACCAGAAGGTATAAATGGAACAACCAACCCTATTTGGATCTATATGTTGCGAAAATAAATCAAGAAACCAAAGAGGTTAGAGATGCTATTAAGTTTTCAAAAAAGATCAATACGAAATACCACGAGGCATCGGTATCTTTTTCGCCTGATAATAGTCGAATGTATTTTACTAGAAACAACTATGGCAAAAAGCTAAAAAGAGATAAAAATGGCGTTAATAACCTAAAAATATA